>JAZKZW010000107.1:0-3213 GCA_045612865.1 Eubacteriales bacterium | reverse complement strand
AAGACCAACTCCGGTTCAAAAAAGCGTTTTACGCTTACCGGAACGGGAAAAGTTAAGAGAAAGCACGCTTTCAAGAGCCACATTCTCACAAAGAAGACCAAGAAGCAGAAGAGAAATTTGACTCACATTGCACTCGTAGCTAACGTAGACGAGAAGAGAGTCAAAGCTTTGTTGGGTATGTAATTTTAATTAATTACAAAAAGTTATTTTAAGTTAAACTTGGAACGCAGTCGAAAAGCTCCTGAAGAAGAGGACACTGCCTCCATAAAACAGTTAAATTTATGCCAAGATCGGTAAATTCAGTTGCCTCAAGGGCACGCCGCAAGAAAATTCTTAAGAGAACCCGCGGTTATTTTCTTTCAAGAAAGAACGTTTGGACGGTAGCAAAGAACACCTATGAGAAGGGTCTTACTTATGCTTACCGTGACCGTAAGAACAAGAAGCGCTCATTCCGCGCACTTTGGATCCAGAGAATCAACGCAGCCGCACGTCAGTACGGTATGACTTATTCTCAGCTTATGGGTCGCATCGCAAAGCAGAACATCGGTTTGAACCGTAAGGTGCTTGCAGACCTTGCTATGAACAATCCTCAGGCATTTGAGGCTATCATCAATTCTGTAAAATAGTCTTTAGCTGATGAGCTTGAAGGACATCTACCACAATAAGTGGGTGAGATTCATATTCTGGTCTCTCCTATATGTCTTGTGGGTTATCTGGCTCGGAAACTATTGGTGGCTCTTCGGACTCGTTCCGATCTTCGACTACCACATCACCCGCAAGGTAAAGTGGCTGTTCTGGAAGAAGGAATACAAGGAAGGAGAAAAGCACAATGCGCTGCTTGACTGGCTCGATGCCATAATCTTTGCAGTAGTTGTTGTAACGTTCATCAATACGTTCTTTTTCCAGGCATTCAAGATTCCTTCCTCATCGATGGAGAGTTCGCTTTATACAGGCGACCACCTGTTTGTAAGCAAGCTTGCATATGGCCCGAAACTGCCGCAGACACCGCTGACTATTCCTTTTACTCACAATGTCATAGGAGGAAAAGAGTCTTATTCGACACTTATCCAGAATGACTACAGAAGACTTAAGGGCTTCGGTGAAGTTGAAGAAGGCGATTATGTGGTTTTCGGATTCCCACACGGAGACACAGTCCTGACCAAGGCGCCGGCAGATGACTACTACATGCTGTGCAGGACAATTGGAAAGGAAAATGTAATCAAGGCATATGGACCTGTAAAGGTAAGGCCTTCAGATAAGAAGGACCATTATGTCAAGAGATGTGTCGCAGTAGCAGGAGATACACTTGAGATCATCAACGGACGTGTACATGTCAATGGTGAACCTCAGGAAGTTTGGCCAGGAGTCCAGAATTCATACACAGTTGTGACTAATGGACAGAGAATCAATCAGGTAATACTTGATGATCTCGGAATCAATGTAAGGGAACTGGGTTACAGTCAGGCACTGCCAGGTTATCCATACATGCCGCTCACAGCAAAGATGCTGGAGTCAGTAAGCAAACTTCCGAATGTTGTATCAGTAACTCAGAACATAGATGAGTACCCGGCCGATTATCCGGATTCGTGGCTTACCATCTTCCCGTTCGATCCTGACTACAGATGGACAAGGGATAACTTCGGTCCTCTCTGGATACCTGAAAAAGGTGCTACGGTAGGACTCACGCTGGAGAATCTTCCGCTCTATGAGAGGATAATAACAGCTTATGAAGGTAATGACCTTGAGGTGAGGAATGATGAGATCTTCATCAATGGTGAAAAGGCTCAGAGCTATACTTTTTCGCAGGATTATTACTTTATGATGGGAGACAACAGGCACAATTCCCTGGACTCAAGATATTGGGGCTTCGTACCTGAAGATCATATAGTTGGAAAACCCGCATTGATCTGGCTCTCAATCGATGGGAACAAAAGCTTCCCTAAAAATGTAAGATGGCGCAGGTTCCTCAAATTTGTATAGAATTTTTGCAATTGCAATTTTTTTATGCGATATTTGCAGCCCGCTAATTATGAATTAATTAAAAAAGTTATATACAATGGCAAAGGTTTGTCAAGTTACAGGAAGAAAGAGAATGGTTGGAAACAACGTTTCACATTCTAAGAGACGCACAAAGCGCGTCTTCGCCCTGAACCTCAAGACTAAGAAGTTCTGGTCTGAGGCAGAGCAGAGATTCATCACTCTTAAGGTGTCTTGCAAGGGTATGAGAACAATCGAGAAGAACGGTCTCGACGCTACTATCAAGGACGCTCAGAACAAAGGATTTATTAACCTTGTTTAATTTTACGAATTATGGCAAAGAAAGCAAAAGGTAACAGGGTGCAGGTCATCCTTGAGTGCACTGAGCAGAGAGAGAGCGGTGTACCAGGTATCTCAAGATACATTACTACTAAGAACAAGAAGAACACAACTCAGCGTCTGGAGCGTATGAAGTACAATCCGTTCCTTAAGAAGGTAACTCTTCATCGCGAGATTAAATAATTAAGGAGGATTAACAAATGGCAAAGAAAGCAGTCGCAACCTTCAAGGCCGGTACACTCAAGAAGATGGTTAAGTGTATCCGTATGGACAAGTCTCCTAAGACAGGTGCTTATGTATTCACAGAGCAGCTCGTTGAGGAGTCAGAAGCTAAGGATTTCTTCGCAAAGAAATAATTCTGAGATATATGAGAAAAGAGGCATGAACGCGGTTTATGCCTCTTTTTTATTATCATAAAAACGCGTATATTTGTAGGTTACTATAAATATACGCGTTTGTATTGTTATGGGTATTTTTGATAAAGGAGTAAAGAAGACGAACAGGGGCTTTTTTGAGAGGCTCTCAAGAGCGATTGTGGGTAAGACAGAGGTTGATGACGATCTGCTTGATGCTATTGAGGAAGCTCTGCTCGCAACAGATATGGGCGTAGATACTACGATGAAGATCATCGAGAATCTTGAGGAAAGGGTGCGCAGAGATAAGTATGTTTCATTGGAAGAACTCGTAGATATCCTCAGAGACGAGATAGCCGAGCTTCTTAACGTAAAGGAAGGTGAAACATCGGATGATGTGGTTGTGCCTTTCGATTTCAGCAAGAAGCCTTATGTGATCATGGTAGTAGGTGTGAATGGTGTCGGTAAGACGACTACGATCGGAAAGCTCGCCAGCGGACTCAGGGCTCAGGGAAAGAAGGTTGTTCTCGGAGCTGCGGATACC
>JAZKZW010000106.1:0-40679 GCA_045612865.1 Eubacteriales bacterium | reverse complement strand
TGCCTTGGTTTCTTCATTAGGTAGTTCATCTCTAAGTTCGGGATGCTGTTCAAATAGCAAATTTACACCTTCGGAAAATATTACTCTGTACTTATCTTCCAACGAATAAAATTGGTTCTGCTTTGTCACACAGAGTTCATGTAACATCCCTTGCTTTTTTAATGCTTCTTTCATTTCGGAAGTAGTCAATTCTTCCTGCCGCTTCAGTATATATGCATATTCTTCAAATTCCATAGTTGCTTCTCCACTAGAAAAATGTGTCTGTTTCTGTATATTATTATATCATAAAAAACGGGCTTCTTCAAGGCATTTGTGTAAACTCTCGTAAATGCTGATTCGCCTTTTTCTTTGTTTATTGCTCCCAAATATTTGGGGAGCGGAAATGAGAATTTAAGGCCTTGACAAAGGTCTGATTCTAAGTTACAATACAACACCGGCGGAAGAAGAAAAGCCCTTGAGGTGGGAGTTCGCTTCCCTGTTCTCAAAGGCTTTCGACCACAGGGCTTGACCACGCGGTTTTGGTTTTTTATGACCACATATTTCGGTCGGCTGCTTTCGGACTGACCACATTTCGTTTTTCTCTGTCGTTTTTCTGCTTGCGGCTGCTACCGCGGTCGTGATGCATCGACCGATTTTTAGGTGACCACTTGTGCTTTTTAGAGGTGCGAGTTTTGACCACATTCTTGACCATAGTGCGGTGTGGACTACATGGAAACAGTAGTACACGAGAGCACGAAAATGTACGGTTTGGTTGACAGAATAGCACTAAAAAGCACTAAATGACACTAGAAAAACATAAAAATCGGTCTTGGGGTGGTAGAGGTCGCAAGTTCAAGTCTTGAGACGCGTTGGAGTGATAGGGGGATTTTTGGAAAAAAGAAAAGGCTTAATAAGCGGTGTGCCTATCAAACCTTTAATTCATTTAGTTTTATTATTTAGTTTATTATTCAGATTTACTGATTTTAGGGTAATGTTACTGTTGTGTCGATGGTGCTATCTGCTGATATATCGGGGTTGGCGGGGATGCCCCATCTGGACTCTATCTTAAGGGTGGTGGAGCTCGCTACTACAATATAGAAAGTAAAGGGAGAGTTTGAGGTGGGATATTCATCGGTTACTGTGTTGTCATTAACAATAATATCGGTGCGATAGCTTTCGCCGTTTACGGTTATGAGGCAGTAGCCCTTTACAGTTGACTCTGCGGTTGGTGCAAGGGTTATCATGTACTTACCTTCAGCGAGGGTATATTTACCGGAGGCATCGGGGGTTACAGCATCTCCTACCACGTCGTTTACCACGGGGGCGACAGAAACAACGTCAATGCTGAAATGTCCTGACTCAACCTTGTTGGTGTCGCTCATTACGGACGCAGTGAACCAAGCATAGGTAGAAGAACACAGCATAATTATAGAAAGCAAAATACCTGCTACGGAAATAATGATATTCTGCGAAAATGCTTTTTCGGTTATTTTCTTGTCTTGAGAATCAAAAAAGTTGTTCAAGAGTTTTCCTCCTCAAATGTATATAAATAGATAGAAATGTTCGGCAATCAAAGGGCATAAACATAGCTTATGCTCTTTAAGTGCCGCCCAACCACAAGGGTTGGGTGGCATCGTTTTTCAACGAAAATGCAAACAAGAATTTACTTATTTGCAACTTTTTAGGGGTTTCCCCACCCCGAATGGGGTGGAGGGGATTTTGGGTTTAGTTGAAGAACTTACTGTAGCGATTGATCATTTCGAACAATTCTTCTTCAGTAAGATTACCCTTGCCGATAGAAATCTTGAGATATGCACCACCTGCAGCATTGAACATATCCTCAGAGAGAGGACAAAGCGCGTTCAATTCTTCGTAAGTGTAAAGACCGTAGGTTGCAATATCCTTTTCCATCTGCTCGTAGTTGTAAGTCATAGTCTCGGGATCAACCTCAAAGATGTTGAAGAGACCGCCAACGCCACCGGGCATTGAAAGCATACCGTTAACGAAGTAGCAAAGATGTCCCGCTGTTACAGGGCTCCATGCAGGTGAAACTTCTGTTTCGATTACAACGTCAACGAGCTGAACCTTCTCAAGTGAATCACCATTCTGCTTTGCAAAGGTGTGACCAATGTAATTTTCTGCATTTCTGTCGAGGTATACGTACTTGTTAAGATCGTAATCCCAGAAGCCATGCTCGCCAATTACTTTAACAACTGTTCCGTCAGAGAAACAAAGCTTTACTACCTCAACCTCAGCAGCTGGATCGCTATCTACGAACATAATAGGAGCGTAGTCGAGCTTACCAGTTTCCATATTCCAAACGAGGAGCATTTCATTGCCGGTTAAGGAATCAACGCGAACCTGTGTACCATTTGCAAGAGTGATGAGAGTGTCGGGAGCAAGACAATTGTCAGAGCCACCGCTGCTGCTTTCAAGTTTTGTCAACTTACCGCTGCCGGACAAATCGCTATAGCTGTACTGATTATCTTTATCATAGCTGATATTAAACGTATGAGTAAATGTAAGCTTTTCGCCACCGTTATTATCAGTAAATTCATACTGCATAGTAATCGCTCTGGAAGTAGTACCCGATCCTACGTATCCGTTAGTAGATGAAATTGTGAAATAAAGCTTTCCATCTGTTCCGCGAATTGGCATACCATATACAGATTTACCACTATGGATTGCTACAGTATTTGTTACCTTAAGAGTGAAGTCGTTATTTGAGTGAGTATATTCCCAATAATTGTTGGTACTGTTTAATTTACCAGCGTTTCCGGGAACTGTGAAGTTGCTAAAGTCAAACTCAACGTACTTATTCTCTGCAACGCTCCAATACTTAACCTTAACGCCTGTAAGTACGTCTGCTGCACCGCTCCAGTCACTACCGTAGCCCTTTGCAACACCAAAGCCCGCAGTAGTAGGTCCACTTACTTTAGAAGGAGATTCCTTGCTTGTTTCAGTGCCCGTTACTTTGAAGGTAGCGGTATATTCTTTGCCTTCAATAGTAGCAGTTAACGTATAAGTTACACCACCTGATGTAACTGCAACAGGAGATGTAGGTTTAGCAGAACCATTAACCTTGAAGTCTGTAACAGTAGTGCCATTTACGCTCATAGAAAGCTTGCTGAAGTCGAGTTTGTATCCAGAAGCCTTATCAAGGTCAACGTTAAGCTCGTAAACCCAACCACTAGTACCAAATGACTTACCTGATTCAAGACCTTCAGTAGTGTCGGAATAGCTTACTGTAATAATGTCGCCCTGCTTGTTAGGCACGTAATTACCTACATTCTTGAACGCATCATCAGTGCCATTTGTGTTCTTGTAAGAGTAAACATAAGTTTTACCATTTAAGATAGAAACTTCTGCATAAGCATAAGGAACATTATTCTTATTTGTTCTATTATCGGTAATAGTTGTTGTATTTACCTTTGATGTAAGGGATTCAGGCATATAAGCAAATCCGAGGTTCAAGGATTCATTAGTACCATCACCGTCAAGGTCATGGAGATATTCAGTCTTTCCAAGAACTGTTGAAATAATGCTCTGTCCTTCACTAGGAACATACTTCTTATCGTCTTCATCAACCCAAGCATTTTGAACGAGAGTTCCCTCAAGGGTTATAGGAGCTGCGTCACCATTAGCATCACATACAAAGAGTACGCTGAAGCCCATAAGAGTCTTGCTACTATCGTGTGTAGAAACAGTAGGCTTCTGAACAAGTGTTACGTCACGGAGAGTTACGCTGTTTGCTGAACCAATGAGAAGTGAAGCAACTGCACCAAGCTCGATACGAGAGTTATCAATTACACAGTTGCCGCCTGCAACGTTTACAGCCGCTCTTGCACCGGAGATGCGAGAGTTGAGAATATGGCTGTTGCCGCTTACCATAACGCCACTCTTTGCATTGTAGTAACGAGTCTTGTCTGTTGTTTGAGAACGGTTTTCATTGCTTGTAAGATTAGACTTATAAAGTGCAGCATAATCGAAGTTAGGACAAACGATCTGTACATTGTCAAGAGTACCATCGTTAAGAGTCACAAATGAATATCCAAAATCAAGTGCTGGAGAGTCGCTACCACAAGTCATAGTGAAGCCGTTACCGTAGAGGGTGTAGCCGCCGGAAACTTCAAGAGAGCTGAATCCGCAATCGTTAAGGAGAACAACGTTGTTGCTTGTTGCATTAGTTGCACCAGTTGCGTTTACTGCATCAACAACTTCGAGGTTAAGTACGAATTCCTTAGAGGTGTCGTCCTTGATTGTTACTTTAACTACACCAGTACCTCTGAACTGGATTGTGCCCTTAGTCCAATCGGAGGTGTTAGCAGTAAAGGTTCCACTTGCATTTCCTGCAACATTGTTGAATGTTACCTCAACATGAGCAGAATGAATAGTACCCTTTCCGCTGTGCTTGAAGATTGTGCCAAGAGCAACGGTGCTCTCATTAGCGTTACCTACACGGTAGAGGTAATCTTCATAATTAACGAAGTTTGTATCAAACTTTTCTGCGCCAACAATATTTACTGTAACAGTTGTTGTCTTACAGAAGTAGTAGTCAGTAATAGTGATTACAGCCTGACCCATACCGCTGAAGGTAAGAGTACCCTGTGTCCAATCAGTGGTATTTGCTACGTAAGTTCCACCTGCTGTGCTAGTTGCACCGAAGGGAGATATAGTTACCTGAACGTTGTCAGACTTAATGTAAACACCTGGATTTTCAATAGCTGCGAAGATTTCGCCGATTGTTACAGTAGATTCGGTTGCGATATTGGTGTCAAGATTATCAACAGGCTTAAACTTGTTAACAGATTCCTCGTGGTCGCCCTCTTCAACATCAAGCGCTGTAATGCCGTTCCACTTATTGATACCCATGCTGGAAACGCCCCAGCCGTAGCCAGTAAAGAGGTTCTTAAACTCGAGGTAGAGGTGCTGTTTATCTTCTCTAAGGTCGTCCTGACCGTCGCCGTTTTCGTCAACACCAGTCTGGATGCCACCCATATCGTGAGTCCAAACTTCACCATTCTTAAAGTGGTAGCATGTTGCGTTTTCGGTGCCGTGACCCTTGGAGTAGTCAACTATAACGTAGTTTGCTCTGCCCGATGTAGGCACGGTACCGGTTGTGCCATCAAGATAAGTGATTGTTGTGCCGTCAATAGCCTTGATTTCGGTCAAACGGCTCATCTGATAGTCGTGTGTATAAGATGCGGTGGTGTTATCAACCAATTCGCAGTAATAATAGTCGTTCCAAGTTCCGAAATGAACGGTACATCCACTTGCAGAGATACCAGCCATGTTAGGAATTGTTCTGCCATCGCTGTTAGTTGTATTATGACGAACAGAACCGATGATCATACCGGAATATCTGTATGCATAGTACTGATAGTTTGCACAAACGTCATTATAAACGTCGATCTGTGCGGATACGTGGCAATTTTCAAAGCTGATGGTGTCGCCGGTTGCGCTTCCGCTTCCATCAACATTACCACGGTACATACCAACGAGACCGCCACAAGCAACGTCCCAAGAGCCCCAAAGAGCGGAAATCTTGTTAGAGTTGTCTACTGTGATGTTTCTGAGGGTGATGTGATCGTCGTCAGCGGCTCTGGTGTCACCTGCTATACCAATGATACCACCGTTACCAGTGTTATAAACTCTGGGGTTACAATTTGTAATTGCGATATTTTCAAAGGTTGAATCGCCTGCAGAGTAAGCCGCGATAACACCTGTGGGAGTGAATTCACCATCAGAAGTGAAATTATCAACTGTAAGGTTCTTTACTGTACCGCCGTAAACGTAACCGAATACGCCCATAGCTGAATTCCAGTAATTGCCGTCGTAATTACCCTTGAGCTGCCATGTGTTCTGGTATATATTGGAGATAGTGTTACCGTTTCCGTCGAATACGCCCTTAAATGCGCCACCGTAGGTGTACCAATTGGTGGACTCTGCATCTGAAATAGCGCTTACGGTATTTTTTGCGTAATCGGGATCTTCTTCGTGATAAATAAATTCGGGTGCATCGTCAATATCAACTGTTGCAACAGCGCCGCCAACCTTGTGATAACCGATTGGATAGAAGATGATGCCCTTGTTTGTGTTCTCTGCACCGCCGAGATTGATGTCTGCAATAAGCTTATAGTGTTTGTCACCGTATTTTTCGTTATCGTTAGAAACAAGCTCACCGAAATAAGCGAACTGGTCAGCGTTTGCAATAAGATATGGATCAGACTCGTCACCAGTACCGCCTGCAAAGCCGGTTGCAATATTTCCTTTCCAAGCAGGGTTAGTTTCTGCAACCAAAGCTACCTCGGAGAAGGTTGCCATTGCGAGGGTTACATCACCTGTTGCGGGATCGTAGTAGAATTCGTTATGCTCGTTGAGCTCTGCGAGGCTATTTACTGCGGTCATTGGAACAGATACGTTGTTCTCTACGTGGTAGAGGGTGTAGTTACCAATGTTGAGACCTGCCTTCATAGCCTTTTCAACTGTGATGAGCATAGGAACATCGTTGTTCTTTGATACGCCTGACATATGTACGTCGAGAGAACGGAGGGCTTCGCCATCATTCAAGGTCAGGTTCGCATCACTTTCTGATTTTTCAGTAACTGAAAGGTTAAGCTTGTTTACGCCATCATTAACCACAACTCCGGCAGGAATTTCGGCTGCTACGCCTTCTCCTGTTACGGTTGCTGACTCAGTTACTACATTATTATTAGTATTAACGCTTACGGAGATGCCGCCAAGGTTAAGCTCGGGGAATACAGAATCCTTGTCGTAGTCAGGAGAGAAGCTGTCCTCTTCATAGCTCCACTGTGTTGCCACGAGGTTAACGTAGATATCGCCTACGCTGAGACCCATATACTCATTGCCAGCGGTTTCCTGCATACGGAGTGCTATGCTTACTACACGTTCGCCAACAGCAAGGGTTGAGCCGGGATTTGTACCAAGTTCCTTGCCTGCGGGAAGAAGCTGTCCGTTAATGAAGGTTGAGGGAGATCTCATAACCTGGGTAAGAGTGCCCTTGTAGGTCCAGCTGCTGCTTGAAGTATTAGCACCGTTAACAACATAAACATCGATAACGTCTGCAAGATTCTCACCGTGTGAGCCGGTTACAACATTGCCTGCTACCTCAATAGAAAGCTTATACTGGAGAGCGAGATTGCCAAGGTTCGCTATTTTGAGTGTTTCAAAGCGAGTATAGCCGGGCTCCCATCTGTCATAGTCGAATATCTTGTGGTCGGGATTTTCTTTAATAGAAACCCAGTCATCTACCACCTTGTGGAAGAGATCAACCTTCAAGTTACCCGTTGTGATTGTATTTCCGCCGCTTACTGCGCTGTCGGTGAACCACGCAAATGTTGTTCCGAGAAGGGATGTGAATAACATCACCAGCACAAGAATGGAGGAAATCAACCTTGCCTTTAAGTTTTGGGGTTGTTTCATTTTGTCTATCTCCTTAAATTTTTGATACGAAGTTAGTTGCCTTATTTCGGCAATAGAAGGGCGCAAACGTTCTGTGGAAAACCCGAAAAGTCTCGGTTTATGCCCTTTTATTGCCGCCACACCCCGAGGGGTGTGGTAGCTTTTTTCGAACGGTTGAAATTACTGAATGTTGTAAGTACCGCCGAATACGTATGTTACAACGTTTACGTCGTAATACTGAGCCTCGTTTTCAGGGTTGGTAAGACGAAGCTTAACAGTGAAGGTTGCACCATCAAGAGCGTTGCCTACATCGCCAACACCGCAAGTGAATGTACCAACGAATTCTCTTACGTCAGCGTATGTCCAAGGATTGCTTGTAACGCCACCAAGTAATGGAATTTCCTCGTTTGCTTCGAGAGTAAGGTCGCCATTGTGGAAGCCTACCCAACCGAAGGAACCATAGTTACCGCCAAGGAAGATCTGGTTTGCACCAAGTTCTCTGTCAAGAGATACATAGAAATCGCAGTACCAGTTATCGAATGCTGGATCTGAAAATTCAGGGCAAACGAAAACAAATGCTGCCTCAAGGTCAGAATCAAGACCTGCTGTGGGAGACCACTGACCGTAGTTACCCCAAGTAATCTTGTTTTCGCCTACGAATTCAGATGTGTAAGTTACATTTGCAACAGGAATGCCTGCTGGTAAGGAACCTTCTGGTACTTCAGGCACAACAGGTGCTTCGTATTCAGACTCAGCATCAAATTCGATGGTGAATGGAGAGAAGGAGGTAGTCTCGAAGGTTACGTTACCAGAGTTAGGATTGTAAATAGAGCTAATCTCAGTGTCATAGTGGTAAACCTTTACAGTAGCAGGATCAAGACCTGCAGGAAGCTTGAGCTCAACCTTAACAGGTACATCATTGTTAGCCTTAACGCCTGTTACAGTAATGTCGTAAGCGATAGTTTCGCTACCTGTTGCAACAGAAATGTTTGCCTTGTAAGCGCTCTTATCAACTTTTACAGCGAATTCTTCGCCAGAAGCTGCAGCTGCGGGAATTACAACGGAACCTACCTTGTAGCCGTCGTCATCGGTAATACGAATTTCGCGAGCAGACTCACCCTGTGAAAGAACGGGTGCAATGCCCTTACCGGGATAACCAGCGAACTCATCGTATGTGTTACCGAAGCTATCGTTTTCGCTCATAAGCTGACCAGCAAGAACTCTGATATCGAAGGTGATGGTCTCGCCCATGTACTTGTTCTCAGCTAACTCATCCATATGAATAGAGAGAGCGAAGAAGTGCTCTTCACCGGGAAGAAGCTGAACGTCCTGATAATCAGTTTCGTTGATACCAAGAAGGTTAGTGAACTTAGTGCCGTTGCCAGCCCAAGATGTTACTTCACCATACTTTGCATCGGGAGTAACAGCATACTCCATAACTTCTGCCAAGTTGTGTGTGGAAGCGTCAGTTATCTCAACAGCTACCTTGTACTTAAGTGCAAGAGAACCGTTGTTCTTGATAGAAAGGTAAACTACGCTTGTGTAGTTAGGCTCCCAGAGGATGTTTGAATCAAACACAGGTGCCTTGCTTTCGGAAATTGCGGTTGCGGTTGTTGCATCAGTCCACTTGTAAAGCTCTACATCGAGATTACCAGTGCTGATCTTGTTGTTTGCGCTTACTGCGCTGTCTGTGAACCACGCAAATGTTGTGCCGAGCAACATGGTAAAGCAGAGAAGCAATGCCATAACGCTGGTTAACAATGCGCGTTTTGTGTTATTGTTAGTCATTGTTATACTCCTTTCGGTTATTTATTTTTTTGTTAGACTAACTATATAAAACGGCACTTCCGTTTATATACAATAATTAATTTTCGTCGGGGGTTTCTTCGGTGGGAGAAGGTTCTTCCTCGGTAGCCGCATTTGGCTCTTCGGTGCTCTCTTCCTCGGAATTTGCCTCGGACGCAGGCTCTTCTATAGGAGGCTGTGCCTCACTATCTTCTTTTATTTGTTCTTCTACGGGTTCTCCGTTCTGATCTTCGACGGGATCTTCATTCGATTCATCAAGGTCAGAGGTAGTTTCTTGGGTTTCCTCGGAGATTTCCTCGGACTGGGCGGGAGCTTCTGCCTCGTTGCTCACTTCTTCGTTCTCGGAGGAAGTTTCTTCTACCTGATTGCTTTCTGCTACTACAGGTTCTGTAGTGTTTTCTACTATTGCTTCTTCTGCTACCGCTTCGGGAGCTGCCTCCTGAGTAGGATCGCTACCCTTTTGCTCAAGCTGTGCCTTAAGGGCTAAGAGCTCCTGCATCATACGCTGGTTTTCAGCGCGATCAGCCTCAATCTGATCCTTCTCGGCTTGCATAACATCCATCTGCTCCTTCTTGTATCGACGGAAGAGACGAATAACGTCAACACCGTTATAAAGGATAAGGAGAAGGAAGGGCACAAGAATGCAAACTATGTATCCGGGAACAGATTTAACAAAGGCGAAGAAGTTACCAGCCTGAGGAATTTTTCCCATATATTTACCTTTCACTTCGCCTGGGCTTACAGCATTTTCATCGTTTGTGCCTGTGTTAGTACCAAAGGTAACATATGAGACATTTCCTTTACTGTCTACCTGTACCTCACGAATCATATGCGTAATGGTTTTCCAATAAGTATCCTTGTCACTCTCGTTCATAGAAGTGAATGAGATTATATCACCCGGCTCAAGCTTACATTTCTCTTCAAAGGAAAGATCCTTAATGAGAACGATATCGCCTGCATTGAAGTGGACATCCATATCCTTGTTGTTTTCCGACTTACTCATTGAATCAGAAAGAACGATGTAGAATTTTATACCGAATATACTACGGTCATCTTTATCAACAGTTGTTACTGTAACAATCGTGAATACCATCATAAATACGGTGAAAGCTACAAGAATCCAAGATAAAACTTTCAGTGTAATATTAAGTACTTTTTTCGTCTTAGTATTCATACGCAATTACTCCTCTATAGTTACATTTCCCTGGACTGCATATACGGTAACGCCAATTCCTGTATAGTTCTTACCCTGGAACTCGTTGCCTGCGGTTTCCTTCATGCTGATAAACAGATGGTAAATCTCGCTGCTTTTTCCTGCCTCTAGGCTGCCTTTGAAGTTAGTTAAACGCTCGGCGTTGGCAAAGTTTTCATCATCTGCTCTGACAATCCAGATATCGAAGGCTTTTTCAAACTCCTCCATATTGATGCTGTCATCCTTGCTTACTGACAGGCTGAAGTTGATTGGAATACCGCCTTCATTTTTTACCTGGAAGCCCTGAGTGTAGAAGGTGGCGCCGGGCTCAAAGAAATGATCACCTTCTGCTGACGATGTGATAAAGCTCAATGCTCTGCCCTGAAGCGTTACATCTGACGTATCAACGATGTCAACCTTTATTTCACCGGATGTTACAACAACACCGATAGTACCATCATTAGGATCGTTAGTAAAGAGCGCAAAGGTCGCTCCCGTTAAACATGTGAAGCAAAGCAAGATCGCTAATGTTGATATAATGAGTGCTTGTTTGCTCGTTTTATATGTAAACATCATTACCTCCTTGACGTTGTTTAGGGATAATATTTACGCTCATAATAACACATACGCGCATAAATAAAATAGTCATAATAAGCGTCTAATTATAGCACGGATATTTAGATTTGTCAAGTATTTCTATGAATTCTTTAATAAATCTTAATAATTGTTGCAAAGATAGATGTATTTTACCATTTAAAGGCAAGGCGAGATCAAAGGCGCACAGGTTTGCTTTTTTCGACAAAATAAGCTGTTTTTTTGCCCGATAAGTATGTCAAAATGCTTGTTTAAAAGAGGCGTTGGTGAAGAAAAATGACCGTTATTAAAATGGGTGAATTGCCAATGAAAATGCGTAAATAAAAAACGTACCACCGAAGCTTTTTTCAGAATCAATGGTACGCTTATGTTTGTTAAAAATTCTTGATTTTATGTTAAATTGCTAATTATTGTTTACAATTTTGGGGGTTTATCATATTTCACTCAAGGTTGAGAGATTCAAGCTTTCCTGCGCCGGCGTATTTAACAACAAATTCCGGAACATCTGCGCCACTGAGCAAAATACTAACGTCAGTACACTTATTTGTGCTGTCATAATAGAACAGGGTTGGGTTTGTATCAAAGTTTATCAGGTTGTTTGTTTTATCGGGCTTGCAGGTGCCTGATATGGTTTTTGCTCTATCGGTGACCTTGGTAATGCCGGTTGCGCTTGAATTAACAAATACGTCTCCATAGGATTTTACATAGCTGGAGTTGAGTATAAATGGCTTGCTAGTGGAATTATAATAGTTGCTCTCGCTGAAGATGTATGAGTTCTTTCTAACATCGGAGCAGTTTTTGCACTGGTCGAAGAAGTTGTTATACATATGGATATTAACATTTCTTCCGAGAGGCAATCTGGATTCTACCTTGTAGAAATAGTTGTGATGCATGGTCATATTCATACAAGCCTCGGAATCACCACTGCCAAAGAGCATACTCTTTTTTGTTCCGTTAAAATAGTTGTATGACAATGTAAGGTTGGATACATTATTGAAGTCGATAGAGCCGTCGCCTGCGTATTTATCACGCTCACCCGAGATGTCCCAGGCGTTGTAGCCGCGGTTAAAGGTGCAGTTGTGTACCCAATATCTGCCGTAGCTTGCAAGGTCTGCTCTATCTCCGCCAAGGAAGTTGAGTGCATCCTCGGGATAATCGGTAAAGGTGATGTTTTTGATCTCGATACTGCTACATTCCTCAAAGCTGATGCCAAACTGGAAGAACTCTGCGTCTGTGCCAATACCTTCGATAGTAATGTTCTTCGAGCCCTTGACCTCAAGCATATTGTAGTATGAGTCATCATCAAATGTGGACTTGCCGTGGAGGGCGGGGAAATCACTTCCCTTGTATGTAGTGGTCTTTGAACCGCTGTTGGTTAATCTTACATCGGTAAGTCCCTCGGGAGTGGTCTTGTAGTTATAGGTCTTTGCTCCACCGCCGTTGCCCTTGAGCTTAACGTGGAGATTTGCGAGGTTTTCGCCATATTCATTCGAGAATGTATTTACAAAGAAGTCATCGGTTGCATTAGAGCCATCTGCCAAACGGGGCTCAACGTTCTTATAGTTCCACTGGTTGGTGGTAATCTTGCCGATAACGCGAATGAGCATAGGAGTGCTTGACTTATACTGCGCCTGGAGAATGTTAACAAGTCCTGTATATACTTCGCCCTCTATCTCGCAGGTGACGGTGTTTTTGTTTTCGTTGGTAACATAGATGATTTTTGTACCTGCCTTCAAGCTGCCGTCGTTGTTATATGCGCCTACGCCCTCTGTTGCGCCAAAATGAGCATAGCCGGATCTGTCCTGGGCAGAAACCTTGATTTCGGTTATTGTGGTTTCGATGTCTATATCTGTATTTGCTTTTCTAGCCACAAGGCGTACGTCATAGCTTCCTGCGCTGATGCCTACGATGTAGCATTTAAGAAGATTTCCGTCAGCCATTATCAACTCATCGCTAAGTCTTACATAAGCCGAGTCACCGGCGCTGTGGTGCTTATAGTACACCGAATATGTATATTCTTCAAGGATTGGCAGGGTAAGATGGATAGACTCGTTACTGCCGTATATCTCCGCTTCGCCAAACAAAAGCTCTGCCTGGTTATCTTCATCATCTGAACCACCGTTATCAGGATTGCCATTATCTGGGTCGTTGTTGTCTGTACCACCATTGTCAGTACCACCGTTGTCGGGGTTGGTGTTATCAGGAGTTTCAGGATTGGTACCACCGTTGTCAGGGGTCTCGGTTTCGGTTCCACCGTTGTCTGTGATGTCGTTATCAGGCTTTTCACTTTCAGGAGGGGTGGTTGTGTTGCTTGAGTTCAAATTAGCAAGTAAAGACTCTACCACAGCATCACAGGAAACCATAGACAGTGTCAATATTAGTGCAAGAATTGCTATAAGTGCTTTTTTCATATCAGCGCGCCTTTCCATGTTTGATTAGTTGTGTTTTTTCGACGTGTCTTACTTAAAAGTACTAACTATAATATACCACATTTGGATGAAAATATCAAGTGTAATTTTTCTTTCAGGGTGTTACACAAAGTGTAATGCCCTTGTTTTTTTCATATAGTCCATCTGTTATTTCTGGCGTTTTTTATTAAAAATCATCACCGTATCTAAAAATGTTACTCTATATTTTGAATAGCTATTATCAAAGCCTTAATGACATCGTCAATACTCATAGAGGGCTCTTTTTCCTGCTCTTTACAATAGGGAATGTGGATAAATGCTACCCCTGTTTTGCTCTCCTTAAAATTCGCGAGGAGGGTGTAGAGAAGGTCGTTACAAACGTAGGCGCCGGCTGAAAAAGATAGACTTGAGGGAACACCAGAAGCATCGATGGCTTCGGCAATTTTGCGCACGGGAAGGGTTGAAAAATATGCGGCTTCTCCACCTTGGATTATAGGCTCGTCCTTTGGCTGATTGCCTTTGTTATCAGGGATTTTGGCGTGGCGCAAGTTGATGGCTACAAGCTCGGGAGTTATGGCTACCCTGCCCCCTGCCTGACCGATGGAGAGTATGACATCGGGGCTATGCTTTTCTGCTTCTTTTATTACCATTTCGGCTGCCTCGCCAAAAACTACGGGCAGGCAAAGCTTGATTAATTTATATCCGTTTATCTCGGTCGGCAATGCCTTTACTGCTTCCCAGGAGGGATTGATTTTCTCGCCACCGAAGGGCTCAAAGCCTGTTATCAAAAGTTTTTTCATATAGTCCTCATTTTTTGAGTTTTTTTCATTATATCATAACTTATCGCCTTTTGCAAGTAAAAAGAAAAGCGCAGGTGTACTGCGCTTGATAAATATAAGATTTTGTCGTTTTTTAGGATGCTTTAACCCTTGTTTTTGATGTCCTCGATGTTGTAGGGAGTAGTCTGATATACAAAGTAGTTCAGCCAATTTGTAAAGAGAAGGGTTGCGTGGCCGCGCCAGGTTGCAAGGGGCTTTTTTGTATCATCGTCACCCGGGAAATAGTTCTCGGGAATTTTGGGATTAATGCCTGCAAGCTTATCGCGAATGTACTCCTTATTTAGAGTGTCGGGATCGTACTCTGAGTGACCGGTAATGAAAATCTGGCGTCCCTTTCTTGTGGTTATCGCATAGACTCCTGCCTGGTCGGAGGAAGCAAGAATACGGAGATCCCAAACCGCCTCAACATCGGCTCTATCAACGGTGGTGTATCTGGAGTGAGGAACAAAGAAAACGTCATCAAAGCCACGGAAAAGAATGGAGCGCCTATAGTCCACGGTATGAGGATAAACACCCGAAAGCTTTTCGGCAAGGGGCTTCTTTTTGATGCCGTAATGATAGTAGAGTCCTGCCTGGGCTCCCCAGCAGATGTGGAGGGTAGAATGAACGTGTGTCTTTGACCATTCCATAATTTCGCAAAGCTCGGACCAGTAGTCAACATCCTCAAACTCCATCTTCTCAACGGGGGCGCCGGTGATGATCATGCCGTCAAAGTATCTGTCTTTAACGTCGGCAAATTGCTTGTAGAACGAGAGGAGATGATCCTCTGAAACATTCTTGGATTTATGGCTTTCAGTGTGTATAAGTTCAATCTCTACCTGGAGAGGACTGTTACCTAAAAGTCGGGATAATTGGGTTTCTGTGTCAACTTTTGTTGGCATTAAGTTGAGAATTAGTATTTTGAGCGGTCTTATGTCCTGAGTGATCGCTCTGGTTTCTGTCATCACAAAGATGTTTTCATTCTCCAGAGTTTTGACCGCAGGAAGCTCGTTTGGAATCTTAATTGGCATATATTTTTTCTCTTGTGTTTAGATTTTTGATAAAGCAGTTTTAAGGTCTTCGATCAAATCAAGTGAAGACTCAATTCCGCATGAATAACGGATAAGATCGGGGGATACGCCTGCTGCTGCAAGCTCCTCGTCATTCATCTGTCTGTGAGTTGCGCTAGCGGGGTGGAGGCAGCAGGTTCTGGCATCGGCAACGTGAGTTTCAATCGCGCCAAGTTCCATAGCCTTCATAAACTTTTCGGCAGCAGTTCTGCCACCCTTGATACCAAAGCTGATTACTCCGCAGGTGCCGTTTGGCATATATTTCTTTGCAAGGTCATAGTACTTATCACCTTCAAGAGATGGATATTTAACCCAAGTAACGGCAGGATGGTTTTTAAGGAAGGTTGCAATCTCAAGAGCATTTCTGCAATGGCGCTCCATGCGAACGTGAAGGCTCTCAAGGCCAAGGCCGAGAATAAACGCAGACTGAGGCGACTGTGTGCAACCAAAGTCACGCATAAGTTGAGCAGTTGCCTTGGTAATAAACGCGCCCTCAAGACCAAATTTATCAACGTAAGTCACGCCATGGTAGCTATCGTCGGGAGTGCAAAGACCGGGGAACTTACCCGAAGCGCGCCAATCAAATTTACCCGAATCAACAATGCAACCACGTACAGCAGAGCCGTGACCGTCCATGTACTTTGTTGTGGAATGTGTTACGATGTCTGCGCCCCACTCAAAGGGACGACAGTTGATTGGAGTTGCAAAGGTATTATCTACGATAAGGGGAATTCCGTTCCTATGGGCAACTCTTGCGAAAAGCTCAATATCGAGAACATTGAGAGCGGGGTTAGCGATGGTTTCGCCAAAAATTGCCTTTGTGTTAGGACGGATTGCCGCCTCAAGCTCCTCCTCTGTAGAGTCGGGAGAAACGAATGTAAACTCAATGCCCATACGCTTCATAGTAACGGCAAAGAGGTTATATGAGCCACCGTAAATAGCAGAAGAAGAAACAACGTGATCACCTGCAGATGCGATGTTGAATACTGCGAAGAAGTTTGCTGCTTGACCTGACGATGTAAGCATTGCCGCCGAGCCACCCTCAAGCTGACAGATTCTTGCCGCAACGGTGTCACAAGTGGGATTCTGCAAACGAGAGTAAAAATATCCCGATGCCTCAAGGTCAAAGAGCTTGCCCATATCCTCGCTTGTAGCATATTTAAAGGTTGTGCTCTGAATTATTGGAATCTGACGAGGCTCACCACTACCAGGGTTATAGCCACCTTGTACACATTTAGTTTCTATTCTGAGATTTTTCTTGTCCATAAAAGCTCCTCTACCCTGCCATACGCACGGGTAAACTCTATAAATATTTTAACGTTTAAGATTTTAACACAAAGCTACACATTTGTCAATAGATTTCATTTTTGCTTTTATAAATTCTAGGGACGGCGCATACGTCCGTCCCCATTGTTGTTTTTTTGTTATGTTTATGATTGGATATCACTTAAATAAGCGAGGGAATTTTGAGGGAAGACTAGGCGTAGCGAGAAACGCAGTCGACGCTGTAGAAATCTACTGCTAGACGAGTATCGGAGCTACAACAACGTATTCACCAAAATTCACCGATTATTTTATTTTTCAGGAACGATAAGTCCATAACTTCCCGCTTTTCTCTTATATACAACGCAAATGTCACCGTGGTCTGCATCTGTGAATGCAAAGAAGTTGTGACCTAAGAGATTCATTTGCAAAATTGCTTCTTCGGGTGTCATGGGCTTGAAGGGGAAGGTTTTTACACGGATTTCAAAATCGTCTTCCTCTACGTACTCGTCATCGTCATACACACTATGCTCTGTGAATGCGCCTTCTCTAAGCTTCTTTTCTACGCGAGTTTTATTCTTGCGAATCTGTCTTTCAAGACCTTCTATCGCACGGTCAAGAGCTGTGAGGAAGGTTTCGTTCTCCTCCTCGCATCTGAAGGTCGCGCCACCGTAGTTGATGGTAATTTCGATGATTTTTACCCCCTTGCGAACTCTACAGGTAACGAATGCTTCTGTTTCAGCGCCAAAGAACTTGTCAAACTTTTCAAGTTTTCTTTCAACTGCTTCGCGAAGGCTGTCACGGATCGTCATCTGCTTGCCGTAAATCGTAATCTTCATGGTAATTACCAAACTCTCAAAAAATGAGAGCCCTTTCATTTTTGCTATGGATAGATCATCCTCTATCCACCCTTATTATAGCACATTTTTTAAAAAAATGTTAGGTTTTTCCAATGTTTTTTATGAACTTTTTGAAAACATTTTGGGGCAAATATGACCTGCCTGTAAACTATGAAAAACTTTCAAAAAATGCATTGACAGAGCTGTATTTTTGTGCTATAATAGTTCTTGGTGGGGCAAGATAATTGCTTCATTTTTATTTTAAAAGTTTTTTGGGAGAACCGAGGTTCTCCCTTTTTGTATGTTGTAGTTTTAATGCGTGTTTACTCCTTTGAGGCAAGATACGAACCTGCCCCCATAATGATCAAGGCAATAAAGAAGCTGAAATGTGGCATCTCGCAAAAAATCATCAATGAAAGCGCAGATCCAATAAAGGGGGCAATAGCGTAATATGCGCTGGTTTTTGCCGCTCCGATATGACGCTGGGCATAAACGTAAACAAAAATGGAAAGTCCGTAAGCAACAAAGCCAAGCGCCAATGCGCCGACCATAAGCCAGATATGCTCTGTTCGTTCTCCTATTATCAAGCCGATTATCAGCGCTCCCGTGCCGGAGCAAAGGCCTTTGATTACCACGATCTGAAGTGGGTCCTTGTCCGAAAGCTTCCTTGTACAGTTATTTTCCAGACCCCAGCAGCTTGCAGCCGCTATAACCAAAAGCGATCCAAAGGAAAACTCAAGGGCGAGAACATTCTCAAAGGATAAAATCACAGATGATAAAGTTATAAGACAGATAGCTATGCCAAGACGCTTGGATGCTCTTTCCTTGAAGAATATGAAGGCTATCAGGGCAGTTGCGACTATTTCAAAGTTATTGAGAAGAGAGACGTTTTCTGCCGTTGCTGTAGAGAGTCCCAAAAGAAGCAGTATTGGGGCGGCAATATCAAGAATTATCATTGCCAGAGTGTATGGCAGGTCGCTGCGCTCAAGCTTTACCTCCTCGCGAGTCTTTCCAAGAAGCTTTCCAACAATGCCAAAGATGCTCATTCCCACACCGGCTCCAAGATAAAGAAGCCCGGCAAGAAGGGTTGACGGTATGTGCTCAAGCAGTAGCTTTGAAACGGGTGTGCTGATAGCATATAATGCTGCCGCGAGAATTGCAAGTAGTATTCCTAATCTATTTTTATTCATAAATAGCTAAAATTGTAAATGTTTATTGTCAAAATCAGTCTTTTTTCTCGAAATTATCTTTCACTTCTTTAAGAAGCGATCTTATCTCAAGGTGCTGTGGGCAAGCTCTTTCGCAGGCGCCACAATCAATACAATCCTCTATTTTTCCCTGCACGTTGTCAGCCTTAAGCTTTGAATAGTAGCTCCAGGTGTTAAGCTGTTTTGCAATATTATAGCACGCAAAATAACCGGGGATAGGAATATTCTTTGGGCAGCGCTCGGTACAGTATCCACAGGCGGTACACTGGATCAAATTCTGGCTACGGAAGATCTCTGCAACCTTCATAACACCTGCTGTTTCCTCATCTGAAAGGGGCTTAAAGTCCTTCATATAACCAACGTTATCCTCTACCATTTCCATAGAGCCCATACCGGAGAGAACCATACAAACATCATCAAAGCTTGCGGCAAATCTGATAGCATAGCTGGCGTTTGAGCCTTTGCCGAGAGAACGAAGCACCGCGTCTGCTTCAGCGGGTAGATTTACAAGGCTGCCACCCTTAACAGGCTCCATTACCATTGCGGGGATACCGTGCTTTTGGCAGACCTCATAGCACTTTCTTGACTCAACGGACGCATCTTCGTAATCAAGATAGTTAAACTGAATTTGCGCTACTTCAATTTCTGGATACTCGGTAAGAATGTTGTCAAGAACATAGGCTCTGTCGTGGAAAGAAAGTCCGAGGTGGCGAATCTTGCCCTCTTTTTTAAGCTCAATAGCAGTTTCGTATGCGCGGCAAGCCTTATAGTGCTTAAAGTTATTCTGATCCTGGGCATGCATAAGGTAGAAGTCAAAATACTCAACTCCGCATGCCTCAAGCTGACTCTCAAACAGGGGACGAATATCCTCCTGACAGTTGAAGTGGTTAGGCGAGAGCTTGTTTGTAAGAATATATCTATCTCTTGGATAACGTGTAGTAAGACATTCTCTCACCGTTGTTTCACTCTTACCATTGTGGTATCCGTGGGCTGTATCAAAATAATTAAATCCTGCATCAAGAAAGGCGTCAAACATAACCTTTACAACAGGAATATTTATTTCGTCACCAACCATGGGGAATCTCATACAACCGAAGCCGAACTTACCTTTGATTTCCGGAAAATGTGCGTTTGTCATATCGGGTTCTCCTTTTGAGTTTTCTTACATTATACCATACTTTGTCAAAATATGCAAGAGCAAAAACCTGATTGACAGCCAATAAATAATGTGGTATAATTTAGCAGATGAAAAAGTTTGGAGATAATATGTTAAAGGCAGTATTTTTTGATTTAGACGGAACGCTTCTCTCTATGGATGAGAAAAGATTTTTAGAGATATATTTTGAGTCGCTGGGGCGCTGGCTAACAGATAACGGCAGAGATGCAAAGCCATTTATTGACGGCACAATAACAGGAACACGAGCTATGTTTACCAATAACGGCTCTGATACAAACGAAACGGTTTTCTGGCGCGGATTTAAGAGCACCTATGGCAGTATCTGTGACGAGGATGTAGCTCTTATGGACTCATACTATGACAAGTACTTTGAAGAAACATTTGTTACCTGCGGAAAAATAGACGAGTCGGCAAAAATCGTTAAGTTTATCAGGGACACAGGACTGAAGGTGGTGCTTTCTACAAATCCGCTCTTCCCCAGAATAGCAACCCTAAAGCGAATGGCGATATCAGAGCTTTATGAAGAGGATTTTGACTTGATAACAACCTTTGAAAATTCCTCCTTCTGCAAGCCCAATCCCGCCTACTTCACCAACCTTCTAAAGCGATTTGACCTTGCTCCAGATGAGGTGATTCTCTTTGGAAACAACACTAACGATGACGGCGAATGTGCTCTTGGTGCAGGAATAAAGTGCTACATCATAGAGTCCAAGGATCTTATCGAAAGTGAGAAGGCAACACACGAGTTTGAACGCATAAAAATAACAGATGTTATAGACGTTGTAAAAAAGCATTTGGAGGTGTAAAATGAAGATTTATCCCAACAAGAAAGAGTCAACAAAAGCACTTTTAGGCACATCATTTGCCCTGCTTTTGTTTGCATTTTTCGGTTTTTTCGACATTAGAAGTATATCAACAGAAGATTCAATGTTTACACTTGATTGGTTTTACTGGGTGTTCAAGAGCTTCAGCATAGCGATGGTTGTTCTGCTTCTCTTTGCTGACATTTTCTTCATAAAAATCCTGCTTACAAAAAAGCCAATAATAGAAATTGATGCCAATGGATTAACAGATAACAGTAGTATAGTTTCTCTCGGATTTATCCCCTGGTCGGATATGGAACGCGCATATCTCAAAGGTATGTTTTTCACAATTGATCTCAAAAATCCCGAGGAATATTTAAGCCGCGCCGGCGCTATGAAAAGGCTCTTTATAAAATGGAATCTCCGTATGGGATATGGTCAGGTTTGCATTTCTCCGGTTCTCATCAGCCACAAAATTAAAGAGTTTTTATTTGCATTTGCAGAATACCATAGCGTTGAAGATTGTGACTTTTTATCTAGCAAATAAATATCGAAAAATTATAAAAGAGGCCGCCGTATTTTGGTGACCTCCTTTGTTTTTAAAAGCACATATAAAAACTATATCTTTCTTTCAATCTCATCTGCAAGCTTAAGAATTTCAGGGGCAATTTTTTCCTTTTCCTTGCGCAGAACATAGCCATATACGGGATATGCAAAAGCCACAAGAGCCATTCCGGGAATCCCAAGCAAAATGCCAAACATTATAGAAAGAACAGAGCCGAGTCCTATCGCTAAGCCAAGATCTGTCATTATAAGACTCATGCCGCACCCCATAACCAAAGCTCCCACAACACCCACTATAATAGACCACATAGTTGCCTTACTATGAACGCCGGCATCAAGACGACGTAGCTTTTCCATTTTGCTTTCACTCTTTGGCATATATTTCTTTTTTATGCTTTCGATTTCCGCCTGCTCGTCTGCAGAATAAGCATAATTAAATGTGTTTTTTTCTTCCATTTTATTCTCCATTTTTATATTAGTTTTGCTCTGGATTCAGAGCTTTTTGCTGATTTTTAGATTCGTTATTTGAAATTACTATAATAAATACGGCTATTGCCACAACCGATGTGCATACGGCTGCTCCCGTAAGTGCCGTCATAAGCTTTAATAATCCTGCCATGTCCTCCCCTCCGAAAGCAGATATCATTGCGTTCTCCAGAGTTATAATGGACACCAGGGCACTGACAAGGCTTATAGCCTTTGAAACCATAAATACAAGGCTTTGGTTTTTTCGACGGCGAACTATTCCAACTATGGCAACGGTTAGAGCTGTAAAAGTATATGCTGCCATGGCAATGGTCGTTATCTGATGGTGAATTATGATTATATCAAGGGTTATCATGTGAAGTATCACACCGGAAAGAACAAAGGTCATTACAAGAAGTAAAATTCCCACAAGCCTACATAACACCCATCTATTAAGCAGTCTTTGACTCTCCGGCTTTCTATCGTATCGCACTATGAAAAACCGCAAAAGCGAAAGCACCATATAATATCCGCCGAGAGAGTAATACCAGAGGGATGAGTGAACAAGTCCTAAGCCAGCCTGAAATACTGCATAGGCAATATTTATCACCAAGGATAGGTAAAGAGATATTCTTACCCTTAACTCCGGATCTGAAAAATACACCTCTAGGTATTTATTCTCGTTTTTCACCTTTTTCACAAAGGCTACTATATCAGGAACTCGCAGACTCACTACCACCAGGGCATAAAAGGAGAAAACGTATGATATAATCGAAAACGCACCGCCATCTCCGTTTATAAGCACATATATGAGAAAAAGAGCTGCGAGTGGTACTATTGCAAGTAATACAGCCGTTTTGGGAAATAGCATATTCCTGATGATTTTTCTCCACGGGAGAGCAGAAATTTGCAAAAGAATTTGCTTTATTCTATTCTTAAATTTCATCCTTACATCTCCTGAACGAAACCGTAAATACACTGCCCTCGCCAAGAGTGCTTTCAACGTATATTTCGCCTCGCAGGATATCTACAACACGCTTTACCAGAGCAAGTCCAAGACCATTCCCCTCCGTGGCGTGAGAGCTATCGCCCTGATAGAACTTATCAAATATACGGCCTCCTATCTCGGGAGTCATTCCACAGCCTGTATCGGCAACTCGAACTATGGCGTCATTTTCACGAACGCAAAGCACCACCGATACCTTTCCACCAGCAGGCGTGAACTTAAAGGCATTTGAAAATAAATTGTTCCAAACCAGCTCCAAAAGCTCCTTGTCCGCTTCCATATAAACGTCGTCCTCAATGTAGGTTTCGAGGTATATGTTTTTTCTATCCCACACGCTCTCAAAGCCTAAAAGGCACTCGGTAAGATTTTCGGTAAGATTGAATTTTTCTTTTTTGGGGAAAATCTTTTGATTTTCGAGCCTGTTGAGCTTCAGGATGTTGGTTATCATTGATGAGAGGCGCTTTGACGACTCCTTGATTATCCCGGTATATTCTCTTCTCTGCTCCTCCGAGATATTTTCGTCGGAAAGAAGCCGGGCATAGTTTTGTATGACGGAGAGGGGGGTTTTCATTTCGTGAGAAACATTAGCTATAAAGTCGCCGCGCAAGGCCTCAACCCCGGCTAACTCCTCTGTCATTTTATTGAAGGAATCAATTACAGTTTCAAAGTCCTCCGAGCCTGCGTATTCGGGGCGCTCGATTCTGACAGAAAAATCGCCTTCAATCACCTTTTTAGTTGCATCAACTATATGAGATATTGTTCGTTTTATAGTCAATCTTCGACGTAGCTCATCTATCAGCATAATGATAATAGAAAGAAACACCACGTTTGCAAACGTCAGCTTAGCTGCGACATTCACCTGCTCCGAAGTCAACGAAATGTCAAGTGTAGTTGTCAAAACAGTGACAAAAAGTGATGTAGTACAGGTTACAATGATTGCTACGCCAATAAAAATTACAATGTAGCTTGCTATTCCCTTTAATATTTTTTCCACTTTGTTGCTCATTTTTTGATTACCGCCCGATATCCAAGACCGTGCACCGTTTGAAGCTCAAATTCATCACACTGCGCAAGCTTTGATCTTAACTTTGTCATATAAACATCAACAGCCCTTGGCGAAGCATCGGTATCCGCATTCCAAAACTCCTCCATAAGCTGACCTCGTGTAAAGGTTTTCTTTGGGTATGACAAAAGCTTGTAGAGTATATTAAATTCTCTTTTGGTAAGGCTTATGGGCTCGTCCTTATACTCGGCAGAAAACTCATCTGCATCCATAGAAAAATCTCCAATATCAAGCTTTCTGGATGATGCAATCTTTGCTCTGCGCAGCAGTGCGCCTATACGGAGAAACAGCTCGTCAAAGTCAATGGGCTTAACCATATAATCGTCAACTCCTATGCGGAAGGATCGCTGTTTCGATGCCATATCATCCCTGGCTGTCATAAACAAAATAGGTATATTTTCATTCAGGGCGCGAACGTTGCGGGCAAATTCATAACCATCAATCTTAGGCATCATAACATCCGAAACAATGAGGTCATAAACATTTTCATACATTGCGTCGTAAGCCTCGATAGCAGATAAACATCCCTTAGCTTCATATCCCGAATTGTTCAAAAAAGCACAGACCGATCTGTTAAGATCACGGTCATCCTCAACAACAAGTATCTTGAACATAAAAAGTATCCTTTCTTTTTTCTTCCATTATCATATCACATAAATGTTAAAAAAATGTTTCTATCTTTAAGATTTCAAATAAAAAAGAGAAAACATAGCATACGCTCGCCTTCTCTATCAGGTGCTTATTAAAAAAAGGTATCCTCTTATTTTCTGGTATTAGCGATTTTTTCCTCTGCCTCACGAATTCGTCCATAGGCTTCGGAGATTTTTTCTTCTCTTGCCTGCTGTTCAAGCTTTTTCCTTGTTTCGGGTCTGCCCATCGCTCTGGCTTGCTCAAAGTTTGCTCTTGCCTCTGCCTTTGCTGCTGCGAACTGCGCCTTGTCAACCTCGTGCTGTGCTTTTGCGCTCTCTGCCATATCAGAGAATGCGTTTTTGAAAAAGTCCTTAATGCTTGTTAAAATACTCATTTTTATAAACCTCAATTTACATTTTTATAGATTATTTTGAAATTTTATCAGAGAGTGCAAATATCTCATCTCTGTACTTCGCTTTTCTCGAAGCAAGAATCTTGTTGTAAATAGGATATGTTACCACTGCCATACCAAGACCAATGATACCGATGATTATGCCCCATACCATAGAGTGAGACATACCAAGAGTTGCACCGAGATCTGTCATTGTAAGGCTCATACCTGCACCTGCGATAATTGCGCCAACGCTACCAAAGGTGTAACCAAAGATATTGGCGGGAAGCTTAACCTCTCTATCAAGCTGGCGAAGAGCATCAAGCTCTGTTAATTCCTTCTCTGCATATTCAGAGCGAATCTTCTGTACTAAAAAGTTCTGATCATTTTTGTTCATTTTGTTTTACCTCATTTTTATTTTTTTGTTTTTTCTATCTGTTAGAGCACCGGAAAGTGAAAAGGGCTGCCGATTTTTTCATATTACATATACTATCGACTATTCGGAGTTTGACATAGGAAACACCTTCTCACTCCACGGTACGGTAAAATTATATACTTGTGTTGTTTTCGCTTTTTTTCAAAAAGGTTTCAGTTTTGTTAATTCGAAAAAATATAGAATCTACAAAAAAGTCTATAAAAAAGCAAAAACGCACGGGTATGTCCGCGCGTTAATCAAAATATGAAGGAATCACAAATTTCAGTGTTTTTTTGGATATGCAATTATTTCCGCAACGATACACACAGGGATTGCCACCAGGGCATCAAGAGCAGAATGCTGCTTTACAAAAACTGTAGAAAGTATTATAAGAATAGCAAGGGTTATCCACAAAAGCTTTTTTGCCGTGCTGATTTTTTCCTTGCACCAGACAGACGCCAGGGCTGCCGAATAGGCAACGTGCAAGGATGGACAAACATTGGTATTTGTATCAACAGAATGAATAAATCCGGTAAGGTTGGAAAAGGCATTTTCTCGTGGCATTATTTCCGGTCGCAAATCCTGTTTATTAGGAAACAAGACAAAAATCGCTATAGCCAAAAGCTGACAAACCGTCATATATACAAGAAAACGCTTAAAGCTATCGGGGCTTCTGAACAGAAAGTAAACCAGGCTCCCAGCAATGAGAAAATACCACAAAACATAAAAGAAAATGAAGCCCTCTAAAAAGGGGATAATATCATCCAGGCAAATATGTACCGATTGGCAGATTTCAGGCGGAATGAACATCTCACAAAGCCAAAACAGTCCCATTGATCCAAACCACAAAAATAAATATTTCAGCTCTCCAAAACACTTTTCTTTCAAAATTTATTACTCCTTTACAAAAATAAGCTTTTTATTAATTCTTGCTTTTTGGGATTGATTTTATGCAAAAGGAGCTGTTTTGATGAGTTTATTTTTTGTCATGCTATAGTTTTCTGAAAAATATGACGTTTTATGTTGAAATATCCGAAAATATATGGTAGAATAAAGGGTAAACTATTTTTTTGCAAAGGAGAAAAAATGAAAATAAGAATTATTGCACTGATTTTATTGATGGTAATGGTTTTATCCAGCTGTGATGCAGCCATCAATGATATTTTAGACAAGCTCCAAAACGAAAACGATATTGAAACACCCGGTGAACCCACAGAAAAAC
The DNA here is from genome assembly GCA_045612865.1 of Eubacteriales bacterium. Taxonomy (GTDB): domain Bacteria; phylum Bacillota; class Clostridia; order Oscillospirales; family CAG-272; genus UBA1740. Next base: position 14,344 of record JAZKZW010000106.1, on the reverse strand, counting down.
CGGATACAGAGGATCAGGAGCAAACTCCCACAGCGTGCAAGGATCATACCGACGTCGATAACAATGATTACTGCGATAAATGCGGAACTCATGTTATTATTGTTCTTGACCTTTATGCTATCAACGATCTTCACGGCAAATTTGCTGACACCGATGACAATGTTGGAGTTGATGAGCTTACTACCTACCTGAAAACAGCAGTATCACGAGATGACAATGCAATTATTCTCTCCTCCGGCGATATGTGGCAGGGATCATCAGAGTCTAACCTTACCCACGGACTTATAATGACCGAATGGATGAATCATATTGGTGTTGTTTCTATGACTCTTGGTAACCACGAATACGACTGGGGCAACGAGTACATTGAGGCAAATGACGACCTTGCAGATTTCCCCCTCTTGGCTATTAATATTTACGACAAGAATACAAACCAGCGCATAGATTACTGTGATGCATCTGTGGTTGTTGAAAAGAACGGCGTTAAGATAGGCATTATCGGTGCTATCGGAGATTGTTATTCCTCTATTTCCGGTGATATGACATCCGGCTTCTACTTCAAGACAGGCTCCGACCTTACCAACCTTATTAAGGAAGAATCGGACAGACTTAAGAGCGAAGAGGGCGTTGATTTTGTAGTTCTTTCCCTTCACGATGGCTATGGTCAAAACAAAAGCGGTATGAGCTCCATTTCCGACAGCAGTCTTCGTTCTTATTATGACGTTTCGCTCTCCGGTGGATATGTTGATATTGTTTTTGAGGGACACACTCACAAGTCCTACGTTCTCCAGGATTCCAAGGGCGTTTTCCATATGCAGGCAGGCGGAGAAAATAACGGAATATCTCACGCAGAGTTCAATATAAATATCGCAAACGGTAAGAGCAGTATAAACGAAGCCCAGATCGTTAGCAAAAACACCTACAGAAATTATACAGACGATCCAATAGTTGCAGCCCTGCTCGAAAAGTATAAGGATGATATTTCAAAGGCAGACGAGGTTCTCGGTACCCTGTCAAGATATATCAGCTCCGACGAAATTTGTGACCTTGTTGCAAAGGTGTATTACCTGCGCGGACTTGATGAGTTCGGAAGCCAGTATCCTATCGTTCTCGGCGGTGGATTTATCTCTACAAGAAGCCCCTATGACCTTGACAGAGGACAGGTTACATACTCGGATATTTACTCTGTTCTTCCCTTTGACAACCAGTTGGTTTTATGCTCAATTTCGGGTAAAGACCTGATGAGCAAATTTGTCAACACCACAAATTCCAGATACCACATTTATTACGAGGAATACGGCGCTGACGCTATTGCCAATATCAATTACAACCAGATCTACTACGTAATTACAGACACCTATACCTCGACATACAAGTCAAATAATCTTACCGAAATCAAGCGCTTTGCGCCGGACGAGTATGCACGTGACCTGCTTGCAGATTACATAAAAGCAGGAAAGCTTAAGTGATCGATTTCTTTATTCTGAACGCTGTGAAAACAGCGTTCTTTTTTTGCATATTTTTGTAAAAGGCGGTCAAAAATAGTACAAAGATAATGAAAGGAAAAAAGCTTTATGTGCACTGCATTAACCTACACGGGCTACAATACTTACTTTGGACGAAACCTTGATTTGACCCATCTTTACGACGAGGCGGTAACAATACTTCCGCGAAGGTTTCCACTACACTTCAGAAAAGAAGAAAGTCTTGAAAATCACTATGCGCTCATCGGAATGTCAACTATTATTAACAATTATCCCCTATTTTATGATGCAACCAATGAGCACGGACTTTCTATGGCGGGATTAAATTTTGTTGGAAATGCCGTTTATCACGAGTTTGAATACGGACAAAAGAACCTTTGCACCTTTGAGATTATCCCCTACATTTTAGCTACCTGCAAAACGGTTGAGGAGGCTATGATCTCCATTGAAAACCTCAATATTTTATCCACGCCATTTGATGACAAAACCTCTAACGCGATGCTGCACTGGATCATCTGTGACAAGGTGGAAAGTATGACTATTGAATCCATGGCAGACGGCATCAGGATATACAGAAATCCGCTGGGCATACTGACAAACAACCCTCCCTTTGATTACCACCTGACCAATCTTAATAACTATCTCAACCTGACGCCTGACGAGCCAAAAAATCGTTTTTCACGAGATATTAATCTTGAGCCTTACAGCGGTGGTATGGGGGCTATTGGCATGCCGGGAGATTTATCCTCATCATCAAGATTTGTAAGGGCAAGCTTTACCAAAATGAACTCACCAAAAATGCGAAACGAGGAGAGGTCGGTGGCGCAATTTTTCCATATCCTCGGGGCTGTTGAGATGTGCGAGGGGGCAATCAGGTCAGGAAAGAAAAACGAGCGTACCCAATACACCAGCTGTACCAATATTCACGACGGAATTTACTATTATCGCACCTATAACAACTCCCGTATAACAGCCGTGCGAATGAGAAACGAAAACCTGGATTCAACAAAGCTGATATCCTTCCCCATCCGACATAAATCGGACATTTATTTTGAAAACTGAATAAGAAAAAAGAAAGGAGCCGAGATGTTTTTTCCCATCTCGGCTTCAAAAATAATGTAAAATTTTAGTGAGTTAAAATAAGCTTTGCAACAAATGCTGCTACAATAGCCACGGTTTGTTTCTGTTGTTCTTCTCGTGTGATTTCGCCAACAGAATCACCTATCTGCTCGCCGTAGTTACCGAAGTATGCGTGATTACCTCCCTCGAGAACAAAAACGTTAGTTTCGTAGTCTAGCTTTTCCTCAACGCTTGTGTTAAGTGAGCCATAGATTGTGAGAGTGTCATCAAGAGGATATTCCTTATATGGATATGCACCAAGGAGAAGGAGAGCGTCAATCTTGTCCTGATTTTCAGCAGCATACTGCGAAGCCATTGCTCCACCCATTGAGTGACCACCTATTATCCAGATTCTATGCTCGTCCTCGTGATTTTCAAGCACCTTGTCTGCACGGTTCGAATCAAGTATCGCCATATTGAGGGGCATTTTCATAAGATAGCATGTGATACCAATATCGGAAAGCTGATCCATAAGAGGAAGATACGCGGTGTATTCAACATTTGCACCCGGGTAGAAGATGAGTGCTGTTCCATTAGAAAGCTTAGGAGAAACAACGATGTAACCATCCATAACCTCCACGTTTTCCTCTTCTAAAAGAGCCTTTGCAGTATCGTCTGCCTTATAGCCAAGAGCAACGTAGCCGAGGAAAGATCCAAGCAGTACAACAACCGTAACAAGGGAAATAATCAAACTTAACTTTACTTTTTTGTTCATTTTGCACCTCCAAAGTCATTTTTTTACATAGATATTCTAACACAAAACAAATACTTCGTCAATAGATTTTAGGAAAAATTATTTCTGCATAGCGTCAACCTCGCTCTTTCTTAAGGGGTACCAGAATGCAAGTATCAAGGCGAGAACAATAAAGCCTATTGCAGGCACGATGGTTGATATATTGAATATTCCCTCTCGCACAGAGTCGGGCAAGGCTTCGCCCGGGATTTTGTTGTATCCTATAAGAGTGAGAAGTCCACCTGATATACCTGCAGCAGCACCTTGCCCAAGCTTTCTTGCAAACGAATACAGCGAGTATATGGTTGCATCCTCTCGGATTCCGCTTTTCTTTTCGGAATAGTCGATAACGTCGGTTATCAGCGCCCAAGAAACCATAGCAAATATACCTAACCCAAGCCAGGATGCAAAATTCATACCTACATAAACCCACACATTTTGAGGACGTATGAAGAATAAAAGCAAGCAAGTTATCCCTGCCACAAAGCTTGAAACAGCCGAAACCTCTGCCTTGCCAAAACGATTAACAAGGGGCTTTGATAGAAGGGCAGACAGGATCATTCCCACAAGCATAACGATGGTTGATGCCGATTGCGCTCCTGCATTTCCGTAGTAATCGGGAAAGACGTAGTTTGACATCTGCTGCATAGTCATCTGCGAGAGAAGCATTATTATTGACGCAAAGATTATGGATACCAGCGCTCGATTTTTCAATGCTGTGGATATGGCCTTTATCGTTCCTACACCCTCGGTCTTTTTCACATCTATTTTTATGCGCTCTCGGACTAAGTAGTAACAGAGAAAGTAGCACAGAATCGCTAAAATTGAAAACGCACCTGCGATTATGGTAAACCTCGCACCGTTCAACACTGCCACCCTCTCCCCCGAAACAGTAATTTGGTCATAAGCAAAGAGAGGCACTCCCGCTCCTATTATTACACCTGCCAGAGTAGAGCCCATGGTGCGATAGGTTGATAGAGACTGGCGATCCTCTGCCTTCGCGGATATAGCAGATGCCATAGAGCCATAAGGGATATTAACCGATGTGTAAAATACAGAGCCCCAGAGTAAATAGGTGACTACGAGCCACAGAGTTTTTGCCCAGGGCTGCCAGGTAGAAACTCCGCTCTGGTATATGAGAAATGAAGATACAGCACAGGGCACACTCATCCATTTTATCCAAGGCTTGAACTTTCCGTCCTTATTCCCCTGCCATCCATCGCAGATTCGTCCCATAGTTATGTCGGTAAAGGCGTCTAAAAATCTTGCAATCATCATAACTAAGCCTATAACATAGGCGCTGACTCCGACTACGTCGGTATAAAATTTCAGCAAAAAACTCGAGGATAAAATAAAGGTAAAGTCATTGCCAAAATCACCAAACAAATAGCCTATTTTATCCTTTATTCCAAAGGGTGTATTGGTGTTTTTTTCTTTCATTCAGCCCTCCTGCCTCTTTTTTGTAGTAGTTGGAATTATTATTGCAAAAAACATCCACAATAATACAAAGAGTGCATATTTTTTTGAAAGCGATGGACATTCTTATGTCTCTTCTTTGTTTTTTTATTATTTGTTTACGAATTTTACACAATTTATCGCAAAAAACAGGTTGACATCTACCTTAAAATAGTTTATAATTATCCTGTATAATAATACACATAAATTTTTTATCTTATAAAGGAGTTACACAAAATGAGAACAATTTGCAGCATGAATCCTAACTGGATCTTCACCAAAAACGTTCCCGCTGATCTTGCTAAGCTTCCTGTTGGTGAGAAGGTAAATCTTCCCCACTGTTGGAACGCTACCGACGGTCAGGATGGCGGCAATGATTATCACAGAGGTACTTGCTATTACTCCAAGCGTTTCCTCCAGACTCAGCTCCCCGTAGGCGCTAAGTATTACCTTGAAGTAGATGGCGCTAACTCTTCCGCAGACGTTTACCTTAATGGTAAGCACCTTGGTCATCACGACGGTGGTTACTCTACCTTCAGAGTAAATCTTACAGGTCACATTAAGACCGAAAACGTTCTTACCATCGCAGTTGACAACGCTGCTAATCAAACAGTATATCCTCAGATGGCAGACTTTACCTTCTACGGCGGTCTTTACAGAGATGTTAAGCTTATCGTAGTTGGTGACGAGCACTTTGATCTTGATTATTACGGAGCTCCCGGCATTAAGGTAACTCCTATTGTTCGTGGCAACGACGCACTTGTTGAAGTTGAAGTATTCACAAAGGACGTTAAGGACGGTGCAACTCTCGTTTATGCTCTTTACTCCAAGGATGGCAAGACTCTCGCTACAGTTGAGGTTCCTGCAACCCAGACAGTTAAGAAGTTCAAGATTCAGAACGTTCACCTCTGGCACGGTAGAAAGGATCCTTACCTCTACTCTGCTAGCGTTACACTCGTTCGCAATGGTCAGCCCTTAGATAAGGTTGCTACAAGATTCGGTTGCCGTTCCTTCGCAATCGATCCTAACCGTGGCTTCATACTTAACGGCAGAGAATATCCTCTTCGCGGTGTATCCCGTCACCAGGATAGACTTGGCATTGGTAACGCTCTTCTTCCCGAGCATCACAGAGAGGATATCGACCTCATCATGGAAATGGGCGCAACCACTATCAGACTTGCACACTATCAGCACAGCCAGTACTTCTATGACCTCTGCGACGCTGCAGGTCTTGTAATCTGGGCTGAAATTCCTTACATTTCTAACCACATGCCTACAGGCCGCGAGAATACAATTTCTCAGATGAAGGAGCTCATTGCGCAGAACTATAACCACCCCTCTATCGTAGTTTGGGGTCTTTCCAACGAGATCACTATGAAGGGTGACTCCGATCCCGACCTTCTTGAGAACCACAAGATCCTCAACGACCTCTGCCACCAGATGGACAAGACAAGACTTACAACTATGGCTTGCGTTTCTATGTGTAATATGGATGCAGAAATCGTTCAGATCCCCGATGTTGTTTCCTACAACCACTACTTCGGCTGGTACGGCGGAACAACAGATATGAACGGTCCTTGGTTCGATAAGTTCCACCAGAAGTATCCTAAGCTTCCTATCGGTGTTTCCGAGTATGGTTGTGAGGCTCTTAACTGGCATACATCCGAACCCCGACAGGGTGACTACACCGAAGAATATCAGTCATACTACCACGAGGAGCTCATCAAGCAGCTCTTTACTCGTAAGTACCTTTGGGCTACTCACGTTTGGAACATGTTCGACTTCGGTGCAGACGCAAGAAACGAGGGCGGCGAAAACGGTCAGAACCACAAGGGTCTTGTTACAATGGACAGAAAGTACAAGAAGGACTCATTCTATGCTTACAAGGCATGGCTCTCTGACGTTCCCTTCGTTCACCTTTGCGGTAAGAGATACATTGACAGAGTTGAGGACGTAACTAAGGTAACTGTTTACTCCAACCTTCCTGAGGTTGAGCTCTTCGCTAACGGCCAGAGCCTTGGCAAAAAGACAGCTCCCGACCACTTCTTCTACTTCGAGGTTCCAAACGTTGGTGAAACCAACCTTACAGCAGTTGCAGGTCAGTACACAGATACCTCTGTTATCCGCAAGGTTGACAAGTTCAACGAGGATTACAGACTCAAGGAAGTTGGCGCGATCCTTAACTGGTTCGACGTTGAAGCTCCAGAGGGTAGATATTCCATCAACGATACTATCGGCGACATTATGAAGTCCAAGCAGGGCAAACTCTGGTTCGCTAAGTTTGGTATGGCTATGATGAAGAAGATGAAGTCCGGCAAGGATGGCAAGGCAAAGGCAGCTGGCTTTGACGTTGACCTTTCTAAGAGCGGCGGCCTTATGGATATGATGAGCGGCTTCTCCGTTCTTCGTATGACCTCCATGATGGGTATGGCTAACATCTCCTTCACCAAGGAAGAGCTCCTCAAGCTCAACAAGGATCTTAACAAGATTAAGAAGCCCGCAAGCGTTAAGTAATACAAAACGCATTTTTTGCAAATAATTATCAACAAAAATCTTTAACCTTAGCTGTATTTCGCTCGATTTACGGCTAAGGTTTCTATAAAGAAAGGTGACTTTTAACTATGAAAATGTCATTCAGATGGTATGGCGAGAGCGATCCAATTTCTCTTGAGTACATCCGCCAGATCCCTAATATGCACTCCATCGTTTCCGCAGTTTATGACGTTAAGCCCGGTGAGGTTTGGCCCGAGGAATCCATCGCAAAGATGAAGGCTCAGGTTGAGGCTAACGGTATGGTATTTGACGTTGTTGAGTCTATTCCCGTTCACGAGGATATCAAGCTCGGTCGCGGCGATGTTGAAAAGCTTCTCGACGTTTACTGTGAAAATATCCGCCGTTGCGCAAAGTACGGCGTTAAGTGTGTAACATATAACTTTATGCCCGTTTTCGACTGGACAAGAACTCAGCTTGACAAGGTAGATGCTGACGGCTCTACAAGCCTTGTTATGTACTGGGAGCAGATGAAGGGCCTCGATCCTCTTAAGGACGATATTCACCTTCCCGGTTGGGACTCCAGCTATACTCAGGACGAGGTTCGTGAGCTTATTCAGGCTTACGGCGAGCTTGGCTCCAAGGGTCTTTGGGCAAACCTTGAAAGATTCCTCAAGAAGGTTATTCCCGTAGCAGAAGAGTGCGGTGTTCGCATGGCTATTCACCCCGATGATCCGCCATATCCCATCTTCGGCATTCCAAGAATTATTACTTGCGAAGAAAACCTTGACAGATTCCTTGCCATCGTAGATTCTCCCGCTAACAGCCTTTGCCTTTGCACAGGTTCTCTCGGTTGCTCTGCTACTAACGATATGGTTAGAATGTGCAGAAAGTACAGCGAGATGGATAGAATCGCATTTATGCATATGAGAAACGTTCTTATCCTTCCCGACGGAAGCTTTGAGGAGCAGGGACATCTCTCTTGCAAGGGCTCTCTTGATATGTATGAAATCACAAAGGCTCTTGTTGAAACAGGATTTGACGGTTACGTTCGTCCCGACCACGGTAGAATGATTTGGGGCGAAACAGGTAAGCCTGGCTATGGTCTTTACGACAGAGCTCTTGGCGCTACCTATATCAACGGTCTTTTCGAAGCTTGCGAGAAGGCAAATAAGTAATTCAGGAAAACCGAAAGGAAACACAAAAAATGAACAAGAATGTATTAAATACAGATCTTACCGGTAAGGTTTGCGTTGTTACCGGTGCAGGCGGAGTTCTCTGTGGCGCTTTTGCTAAAACACTTGCAAGAGCGGGTGCAAAGGTTGCTCTCCTTGACCTCAACGATGTTGCAGCAGATGCTGTAGCACAGGAAATTATTGCAGAGGGCGGCATTGCTAAGGCTTACAAGTGCAACGTTCTCGAAAAGGACGGATGCTATGCAGTTGCAGATGCAGTTGAAGCAGACCTCGGTAAGTGCGACATCCTTATCAACGGTGCAGGCGGAAACAACCCCAAGGCTACAACAGATAAGGAATATTTCGAGCTTGGCGATATTGACGCTGATACAAAGAGCTTCTTCGACCTCGATGCAGCAGGCGTTGGCTTCGTATTCAACCTCAACTTCCTTGGTACTCTTATTCCCACCCAGGCATTTGCAAGACAGATGGTTGGCAGAGAGGGCTGTAACATCATCAACATCTCCTCTATGAACGCTTACACTCCTCTTACAAAGATTCCTGCTTACTCCGGCGCAAAGGCTGCTATCTCCAACTTTACACAGTGGCTTGCAGTTCACTTCAGCCGTGTAGGTATTAGAGTAAACGCTATCGCTCCCGGCTTCTTCTCCACAAAGCAGAATGCTGCTCTCCTCTTCAATGCTGACGGAACTCCTACAGCAAGAACAGGCAAGATCCTTGCAGCTACTCCTATGGGTAGATTCGGTGAGAGCGAAGAGCTTGACGGCGCGCTCCTCTTCCTTATCAATAACGAGGCAGCAAGCTTTATCACAGGTGTAGTTATCCCCGTTGACGGCGGATTCTCTGCTTACTCAGGAGTATAATTTATCTTCTTATATAGAAAAAACCTCCCAGAAACGGGAGGTTTTTTGTTGCTTTTTTGCTTATTATGTAAACAAATATTTGAAATATTGCTTATTTTACATTCCTTGTTGGGCTCTTCCACTCAAGCTTCTTTTTGAACATAGCTGCAAATGCGGGAGGCGCAAAGGAGAAGACGAATGCAGGGAATGTGAGAGAATAAACTATCTTTTGCCAAGGCTTGGCATTTATGCGCTTCCAGTCTGAAATGGTGATTGCAACACTAAAGGACATAAGAGCAAGATACACAAATCCGCCCATACAGAGGAACATCAGAAAAACAGAGGGAAGCTCTGCTCCAAAAGCAAAGGCAAGAGGCAGGGCAACAAGGTTTACTGCCGTGGCAACAACTGCGGTGAAATACGCACAGAACAAAAAGTTTGTCATATCAAAGAAGGACATAAAGCGCTTTGAGAATATACCACGCATAAGTCTTGCAAGATATATACGGAATATTTGGATGCCACCTTTGCACCAACGTACCCGCTGATTCCAGGAATCATTGTTAGTTTCAGGCTGCTCGTCATAGAAAATAGCATTGTGGGCATAGGAAGTAGGAGTGCCCTTGCAGGCATTATCCATAGTGAACTCGCCATCTTCGGTAAGGGTGTGGAATGGCCAGCCTCCGTTCTCTTGTGCTAATCCTTTAGAGAACATAAATCCGGTTCCTGTAACACAGGTGTTAACGCCAATTTTAGCCCTGGCACGGTTCATAATTGTAGCGTCACGGAGGAAGTACATTCCCATACCTGCGGTGAGGAAATTAGTACCGTAATTTGGAGAATTTCTATATGCAGTAACCACATCATATCCACCGGAGAACACCTTGTTTATCTCGGTAATGAACTCGGAGTCTGCGTAGTTATCTGCATCAAATACAATAAAGCCGTCATAGGCATCAGCTCCGTAGTCCTCCCATATTTTGTGGATAAGGAAGTTCAGGGCATATCCTTTGCCTCGCTCCTCGGAATTAAATCTTTCATAAACGACAGCGCCTGCACTCTTTGCACATTCTGCAGTTTTGTCCGTACAGTTATCTGCCGCAACGAAGATTTCATACAGGCTCTTATCATAGCTCTGATCCTTTAAGGATTTTATAAGCCTTGCAATAACCTTTTCCTCATTTCTTGCACAGATCAAAACGGCAATTTTATTTTGTTTAGGCTCGGGCAATGGTTTATCTTTTTTCGCATAAGCAATAACAATATAACCGAGCTGATATCCATAGCACAGAATGAAAATAGCGCCAATTATCAAATTTGCAATTAAAAGACCTCTCATACCCTACTCCTTTTCTATATTTTTTTACTAGTATAACACAGTATTGAAGAAAAATAAAGACTTTTTGCCGTAAATTTACATTTATTCGACAAATTGATTGAAAATCTCGACCTCGTCTCCAAGGTGGAGGGAGTAAACTCCAATGGTTTTAGGCAGTTTACCAAAGATTTCTTTGACCGCGAGAGCGTAGTAGGACAGCTGAAGCGTATGTGCCTCTCTCAACCGTTTCCCTCCAAGCTTTCGGTTTTGTCTTTCCTCATAGGAGAGACGATCGGTTTTATAGTCTATAAGGTGGTATTCACCCTTTGTGTCCTCAATTATACAGTCAATAACGCCCTGCACAAGGACGGTTTGGTTTTTATAGAGGTCTCTACTTTCCTCGTCCTCGGTAAAGTATTTTGCAGGAAGTCTTACATTGAATCTCAACTCACGATAAAGCTTTTTTGCTCCAAGCATTTTACGAAGAAGATTTGATTTACGGAAGGCTTCCAGCTCCTTGATACGAACTCTTTGCCCATCCTTTTGAGAAATGTACTCTCGCTCCACAAGTCGATGTAGCTCTGCCTCACTACCGGCAGTAACGAATTTATCAAGGTCGCAGAACTGCATGAAATAGTGGGTTGCAATGCCTCGTTTAGCGCTTTCGGCCTCATCTGTTCCTGTCATAAACGCGGGGAGAGTATCCTTTTCGTCATCCCTCTCATCTAGGGAGATTACATCGATTACTGTGTCCTCTGACTCATCAAGAACTGTAGGTGTTATGCGAGAAACGGACATCTTTTCAGGAAGTCGGCTCATATGTCTGTCGCCATAGGTATAGGTAAATCGCTCGGTCAGCTCTTTTGCAAGGTCTCCTGATATATGAGAGATTTCAAGCGGGCTTCCGTCGTCAACAATTTGTTCTATGCTTATGGTGTCTTCTACCTTTTCGGCATCGGTCTTCTCTACTCCGAGAAAATCAAAGGGGTCCTTCCCCTCCACTCCTGAGCCAACCAGAACTACCTCAAGATAGCTTGAAAGATTCTTTGCACTATATGGTGAGAGATTTTCGCGCATTATACGGATATTATTCTTATACTTCTCAATATCCTTACCGGAGGACTCACCCACGATGTAAAGCTGTTCTCTCGCTCTTGTTAAGATAACATAAAGAACGCGCAGCTCCTCCTCGAAATCCTTTTCTCTTGTAAACTCGCTGATAGCTCGGCTAACGGGGTTCTTCACTCTTGCAAGTCCCGAGGGTGTGCGAAGCTGGAAAGATATTCCCATTTGCTCGGAGTAGCTGATCCATCTTTCCTTTGAATCAACACCACCAACCATGCCTGACATACGTCTGTTTGCGTGGACAAAGAAGACTATCGGGTATTCAAGTCCCTTTGAGCTGTGGGCTGTAATGATTTTAACTGCATTTGTTGCGTCACTTGCTCTGCGTTCCTCAAACTCGGCAGTTATTTTGCCTGAAATAACATTATCTATGTAGCTGATAAAGCTATAAAGCCCCTTGAAGGCTCCCGACTCAAAGCTTCTGGCATGGTCGTAGAGGAACATTAGATTCTTTCTGCCATTGTGACGAGAAGCAAGGGAGAGAAGGCCTGTTTCGTGATAGATCCTATACATAAGCTTATCTACAGGCATGTTCTCTGCTATAGAACGGTAGTATTCAAGCCTTTCAAGAAAGGCACCGCCCTTTACAAATTCGGGATTCTCTATGGAATAGAGCTTTAATGCCTCGTAAAGAGTTTCTGTGTCTGCATACCTTCTGATGGTAGCAAGCTCCTCGCCGCTAAAGCCAAACAGGGGTGAACATAAAAGTCCTGCCAGGTATATATCCCTTCTCGGGTTATCTATAACGTTTAAGAATGACAGGGTCAAAAGCACCTCGGGGGTCTTAAAGAAATCCTCGGGAACCGAAATCTCTGTAGCAATTCCCCTCTTGGAAAGAGCATCTGCGTATTTATCCAAGGGTGCAGTTGTACGCATAATGATCGCGATGTCGGAGGGCTTAACTCTGTCTCCATTATCAAGTCTGCCGTTTTTAATAAGCTCCTCAATCTTGAGCGCCACGGCGTCTTCTGCCGAAATATCAGAATCATCTCTGTACTTTTTAGGAACGGCTATAGCAACCTCGGGACGAATGTATGGTGGCTCACTGTCGTGTATTTTAGCATATCCGAGCCTGTCACCATCTGCATATCCTATGGAATCACCAAGGAGCGAGAACATCTTGTCAAATATTTCGTTGGTAAAATCAACAACTCCCTTGTCGCAACGGAAGTTGGAGGACATAAAGATGGATGCTGTGTTGCCCTCACTTTCGGAAAGGGGTGGATATGCCGCCTTCATCTGGGCAAAGATCTCGGGTCTTGCAGAACGGAATCCGTAAATGCTCTGCTTTATATCTCCAACCATAAATCTGTTGTTAGGCTTTGCAATAGCTTCAAATATCTTATCCTGTAGGGCATTTACGTCCTGATACTCGTCAATATATATCTCGGAAAATTGACCCGCCAGGTTAAGTGCTATATCCGTGCGCTCGCCGTTTTTCCACAAGCAATTGTATGTATAACGCTCGAGATCCGAATAGGTAACAATGCCTCGTTGACGTTTTTCTTCACTAAAAATCCTATCAAATGCAAATATAAATTTACATAAAACGGTCAAAACTCGATAAAGTGAGGAATATAGCTTTTTCCATTCATCTTCAGAATAAAGGAACATGCCCTTGAAATCCAGCACGTCTTTTTTCATAATATTACGATACTCGGCAAAGTCCTCCATAAGCTCGGTCTTCTTGCTTGAGCGCTTGATAGTGCTGAATGAAAGGTCGAGGATGGCATCTCTTTTTGCTTCATATCCTTCGGCGTTCGAAATTTTAGCAAGAGCAGAAATATCGGCCTCAATCGTTGGGAGATATACAGCATCAAGGCTGGTGGCTGTTGAAAGCTCTCTACTATAGGAACGGAGCCTGTCCACATGGTGCGCTATACATTCAGAAAGCTTTTTCATTATATATTCGCCATGGGGTGTGTGGGCAGCAGATGTGTATTTTTCGGGGTTATAAATTTCAACAAGCTCGGTGAGTATAGGCGTGCCTAAAAGAGAGCTCTGGCACTTATCGTACACAAACTTAAGCACCTCCGAAAGCTCCTCTGTATGCTTTGAATCCGTAAGACATTCTGCCAGCGCCTCAAACTCATCGGGGGTAGCAATATCCAAAGCTTCACCGCTGTAAATCGCATCTATCAGCCCCTCTAAAATTGCAGAGGAAAGTATCTCACATTCTGCACCTGTGCTGATTCTGTATGAGGGTGAAAGCCCTGCTCTGTCAACATTTGCACGCAGGACATCATTGCAAAAGGCGTCGATAGTTTTTATCTTTGCCGAGGGCAGCATCATCAGCTGGCGCAAGAGTCCTTCGTCATCAGGATTTGCCTTAACCGCCGCCTCAAGTGCTGCCGAGATTTTCTGCCTTAGCTCGCTTGCCGCAGCATTGGTATAGGTAACGATAAGGAGCGAATCTATTGTAACGGGATTTTTGGGGTCAAGAAGTCTTCTTATAATTCGCTCTGTAAGGGTTGCTGTTTTACCCGATCCTGCGGCAGCAGACACAAGAACTGTTTTATCTCTCGCTTCTATTGCAGATAACTGCTCGGCAGTCCATTTTCTTTCTGACATATTCGCTCCTT
>JAZKZW010000105.1:0-4242 GCA_045612865.1 Eubacteriales bacterium | reverse complement strand
TATGATTAAGGTATCTCTCAACGGTACTACAATTCCTCATGAGATCGTAGGTGAGTACGGTGCTGGTAAGGTGCTTCTTAAGCCCGCTGGCCCTGGTACAGGTATCATCGCAGGTGGTACAGTTCGTACTATCCTTTCTCTTGCAGGTATCAGCAACATTCGTGCTAAGTGCCTTCGTTCCTCTAACCCCACAAACGTGGTTAAGGCAACATTTGAAGCACTTAAGAATCTCAGAACTGTTGAAGAGATTGCAGCACTTCGCGGACTTTCCGTTGAAGATGTTAAGGCTTAAAGGAGGTAACTAGAATGGAAAACGTAAAGGTTACACTCGTTAAGAGCCTCATCGCCTGCAAGAAGGCACAGATCGCTACTGCTCACACCCTCGGTCTTAAGAGACCCGGTGACACAACAGTTCAGGCGAACACAGCTGTTCTTCAGGGTAAAATAAAAGTTATTTCTCACCTTGTTAAGGTTGAGACCGTTTAATCGGAATTGAAAGGAGGATACAAAATGAAGCTCCATGAACTTTCTCCCGCAGAGGGCTCTACTAGAGAGAACTACCGTAAGGGAAGAGGCCCAGGTTCCGGCAACGGAAAAACAGCAGGTAAGGGTCACAAGGGCCAGAACGCTCGTTCCGGCGGTGGTGTAAGACCCGGCTTCGAGGGTGGTCAGCTCCCTCTTTACAGAAAACTTCCTAAGAGAGGTTTCAACAACTATCGTTTTGCTAAGAAGTACGCTGTAATCAACGTTGAATGTCTTAACAGATTTGAAGATGGTGCAACAGTTGATTTCGCAACTCTTCTTGCAGCTGGTATCATCAAGAACGTTTTCGACGGTGTAAAGGTTCTCGGTGAAGGCGAACTTACCAAGAAACTCACTGTTAAAGCAGCAGTCTTCTCCGCTTCTGCTAAAGAGAAGATTGAGGCAGTAGGTGGAAAGACTGAGGTGGTATAATGCTTCAGACTTTAAAGAATGCTTGGAATACAAAGGACATTAGAAGTAAGCTTTTGTTTACTCTTTTAATCCTTGTACTTTATCGCGTAGGAACTGTTATTCCTGTTCCTTTCGTTGAGTCAAATAATTTCGCAGCTACATTTAGTGGTACAATTCTTGATTACATGAATACACTTTCTGGTGGCTCACTTGGCGCTATGACACTCTTTGCTCTTGGTGTACAGCCTTACATCAACGCGTCAATTATTATTCAGCTTCTTGCTGTAGTATTCCCAAAGCTTGGCGAACTCGCTAAAAATGATAAGAAGACTATGGGTTATGTTACCAGAATAACAACCGTAGGTCTTGCTATTATCACAGCGGTTGGTTATTACTTCCTTCTTAAGGCTGGTAATGGTAACACAAAGTTCCTTACTTATCACGCTCTTGAAGGCAAGACCGCTTGGTTCTACGCTATCGTTATTATCGCTTGCTACACCGCGGGTGCATCTCTCGTTATGTGGCTTGCAGAGCGCATCAACGAGAAGGGTCTCGGCAACGGCGTTTCCGTAATCCTTTTCGCTAACATTATCTCATCTGTTCCAAGTTTCCTCAAGAATCTTGTGGACTTTGTAAGAAACACCTACACCTATCCCGACAAGGCATGGATGTATGGAATTATCTCAACCGTATTTGCAGTTGTATTCGTAGCTGGTCTTCTTGCTCTCATCGCGTTTGTAATCTTCGTTACAGGCTCCGAGCGTAGAATTCCTGTTCAGTACGCAAAGAAGGTTGTTGGTCGTAAGATGTATGGCGGACAGAGCTCCAACCTTCCTATTAAGCTTAATATGACAGGTGTTATGCCCGTTATCTTCGCATCTTCGATCGTTTCATTCCTTCCCACAGTATTCCAGATCCTCACCAATGCAGGTGCTATCAAAGCAGGTACCTTCTGGGCTAAGTTTGCAGATGCAATCGGCTCCAATGGTGTGATCTATCCTATCGCACTCTTCGTTCTTATCATTGGCTTTGCTTACTTCTATACTCAGATCACATTCGATCCTATCGAAGTTGCGAACAATCTTAAGAAGCAGGGCGGTGCAATCCCAGGTATCAGACAGGGCAGACCTACTGCAGACTACATCAGAAAGATCCTTAACAAGATCACTCTTGTTGGTGCGCTCTTCCTTGGCGTAATCGCAGTTCTTCCTATCATACTTGGTCCTCACGTGCTTCAGCACTTCTTCGAGTGGACAATCAGAGCCGGCTTGACTGATACTTTAGAGTATTATGAGAGCATGGGTCTTGGCTACTTGGTAGAAAGCACAATTCAGCAGCAGGCTGGCGGCCTTGTAAGTGTATTCTCCTTCGGTGGTACTACACTTCTCATCGTTGTTGGTGTTGCTAATGAGCTTTACAGAGAACTCGAGGCACAGCTTACAATGCGTAATTATAAAGGATTCCTTAACTAATTTATTACGCCGTAGAGGTAACTCAAATGAAAATAATTTTTCTTGGTGCTCCCGGCGCCGGAAAAGGTACTCAAGCGGAGCTTGTATCGGCTAGACTTGGTATCCCTACCATTTCTACCGGTGCAATAATCCGTGAGGCTATCAAAAACGGCACAGAAACCGGATTAAAGGCCAAAAAAATAATTGAGCACGGCAATCTCCTTCCCGATGACATTGTTATTGAGATTGTAAAAGATCGCCTTGCAAAATCGGACTGCGGTCACGGTTATATCCTTGACGGTTTTCCCCGTACTGTTCCCCAGGCTGAAGCCCTTGATCACATGGGTGTTGAGCTTGACAAGGTTGTTTCTCTTGAGGTTGATGATGAAGTTATCCTTGAGCGAATGACCGGTAGAAGAGTTTGTTCTACTTGTGGCAAAACTTATCACGTTCATCACGCGCCTCCAAAGGATGGCGAAAACTGTGATAAATGTAAAACAAAGTTGTCAATTAGAGCGGATGATGCTCCTGAAGTAGTAAAATCCAGACTTGACTTGTATCACGATATTACTGAACCTCTTAAGCATTATTATGCTGATTCAGGTAAGCTCGTTTTGGTACCAGGTGAAAAAGAGATTGCAACTACAACAAGACATACGTTCGAGGCTTTGGGAATAGAATAATGTTTATAGTTAAAAATTCCGAGCAAATAATGCTCATGAAACGCGCAGGAAAAATCACGGCTGAGGCACTTTTAGTTGCTAAGGAAATGATAAGACCTGGAGTTTCAACAAAGGAGATAGATCAGAAGATCCGTAAGTTCATTGAGAGCTGCGGTGCTGTTCCATCATTCTTAGGCTACGGTGGTTTTCCCGGTAGCGCTTGTATCTCGATTAACGATGAGGTTATACACGGAATACCTTCTCAAAAGAGAATTCTTACAGAGGGTGATATTGTAAAGGTTGATGTCGGAGCTCGCTTCCGCGGCTATAATGGCGACAGTGCGAGAACATTCCCTGTTGGCAAGGTAAGCGATGAGGCTCTGAGGCTGATTTCGGTCACTGAACAAAGCTTCTATGAGGCGATGAAGGTTGCAAAAGCCGGATGTCGCATCGGGGACATTGGTCATGCAGTAGAAAGTTTCGTCATTTCAAATGGCTTTTCTATCGTTAGAGATTATGTAGGTCACGGCGTTGGTGCAGATCTACACGAGGAACCTGAAATACCTAATTTCGGTACAGCAGGCAGGGGACAAAGACTGTATGCTGATATGACCGTTGCTATTGAACCAATGGTTAATGCAGGTCTTGGAAATGTCAAAACGTTGTCGGACGGCTGGACGGTAGTTACTGCAGATGGTAAGCTTTCAGCTCACTATGAAAACAGTATTGCTATTACAAACGGTGATCCGATAATACTGACAATTGCAGAATAAAAGTAAACAATAATTTACGGTTAGACAACCAGGAGGAATTATTCTTGGCAAAGAACGATTTAATTGAATTTGAAGATTGTGTCGTAGTGGAAGCACTTCCTAACACAGTTTTTAAAGTAAAGCTTCCCAATGGTCACATTGTTACAGCGACTATATCCGGAAAGCTTCGTATGAATTATATAAAGATTCTTGTAGGTGATACAGTAACCGTTGAGGTTTCTCCCTATGATATTTCAAAGGGCAGAATCACCTGGAGAAAGAAATAATAGTAAATTTTTAAGAATTAAAGAAAGGTAAAACAGAAAATGAAAGTTAAGCCTTCAGTCAAGAAAATTTGCGAAAAGTGCAAGATCATTAAGAGACATGGTAAAATAATGGTCATTTGCGAGAACCCCAAGCATAAGCAGCGTCAGGGCTGATAAG
>JAZKZW010000104.1:0-12755 GCA_045612865.1 Eubacteriales bacterium | reverse complement strand
AAGGGCGCTTATGCAATCGTTGAAGAAGTAAGAGAAGCTCCTGTAACAGAGGCAACCGTAGCAGAAGCTCCTGTAGAAGAAGTACTCCACAGTGGTGAAGAAATTGTAACAGTTCTTGATGACGAGCCTGTAGCAAAATCTGCATCCACCGAAAAGCGCGAGGTTGTAGTTGATACCGACTCCACAAAGGTAATCTCCGGTAGAGATGGCGCAGAGTCCAAGACATTTAGCGGTTACATCATCACCGAGCAGCAGAGAGTGGCAGAAGAAAAGCCTGTTGTTGCTGACGAAAGACGCATTGTGGTAGAACAGGATATTACTCCTGCACCTGTAGCAGAGGCTCCCGTAGAAGAAGTGCTCCACAGTGGCGAGAAAGTCGTAATAGTTGTAGAAGATAGACACGCAGCAGAAGCACCTAAGAAGGACGGCTCTTACACAATAACAGAACAGCCCGACTCTGCAAAGAGATTTGAGGCAGCGCCTACAACCGAGATCAATAAGGGTGAATACACACTCACAGTAGATCCCGCACAGGCAAAGAAGATCGAGGGCAGACCCGAGCTTAAGTACACAGTAACATCCGATGAGAACGGAAAGAAGGTACTTTCTGCAGTTGCTGTAGAAAAGGCAACTACTTATGCAGTAAACGAGCTTACAGAAGATGCAAAGGTTATTGCAGCACAGCCTACAGAAGATGTAGCACGCGAGGTAGTTGTTCTCGACGAACATACAAAGACAATCGCAGAAACCGAATCTGCACCTATCGAAAAGCGCGAGGTTGTGGTTGACACCGATTCCGCAAAGGTACTTGCAGGTAAGGAAGAGGAAGTTGCTCCTATCACAACAGTTGAAAAGCGCGAGGTTGTAGTTGATACCGACTCTGCAAAGGTAATTGAGGGTAGAACTCTTGAGACACCTAAGGCAAAGGGCGCATACACAATCGTTGAGGAAGTAAGAGGTACAGAATTCAAGGCATCCTCTACAAGAGCGACAGAAAAGATGCTCACCGAAAACGACGGTAAGGTTACTGTAGCAGACGATGTAATGGTAATCACACCTAAGGATGCGGCTGTAGAAGTTCTTGAAAAGGTAGAAGAGAGCCCATACGCAACTCTTACAAGCGATAGAGAAGTAACCTCAACTGCGAAGGCAGAAAAGACATACGATGAAATGGGAACAATCACAGTTTCCGAGCCCAAGAAGGCAGGCATCGTAGAAGATAAGACTAGAGCAAAGGTATTTGGAGCAAAGGTAGTAGAAGCTACAGAAGAGTCTATCGAAAAGCCTATCGAAAAGCGTGAGGTTGTAGTAGATACCGACTCTGCAAAGGTACTTGCGGCTAGAACACTTGAAACACCTAAGGCTAAGGGTGCTTACACAATTACAGAACAGCCCGAATCTGTAAAGAAGCTCGACGCTGTGAAGGTGGAGGAAGCTCCCAAGGCAGATGAAACACTCCACATTGGCGAAGAAATCGTTACAGTTGTAGATGATGAACCTGTAGAAGAGGTTGCAGTAGCCGATGTTAAGAAAGTTGTTGTAGAGCACATTCCTGAAAAGACAGAGAGTGCCCCTGCAACAGAAGGCGTATACACAATTGAAGAACAGCCCGACTCTGCAAAGAGATTTGAAGCTAATGTAATCAAGCCTAAGAAGGGTAACTACACAATCTCTGTTGATGAAGATTCTGCAAAGAAGATCGATTCTAGAAACGAATTCAAGTTTGAGGTTAAGACTCATGAGTCCAGCGCACTTGTTATTTCCGGAATCGGCAAGGTTGATAGCGAGCCTGTAACATATCAGGTTTCCGAGACTTTAGCAGACGCGAAGATCGTTGCGGCACAGCCTACAGAAGACGTTGCACACGAGGTAGTTGTTCTCGATGAGCAGACAAAGACTATCGCAGGCAAGGAAGAAGCTCCTGTTGAAAAACGTGAAGTAGCAGTTGACACAGATTCCACAAAGGTATTTGCAGGTAAGGAAGAAAAGCCTGGTGCAAAGCGTGAAATCGTAATTGATACTCACGCAACAAAGGTTCTCGCAGGCAAGCGCACAGAAGACAGTGCTGCGGAAAAATCTGTTGAGCCTCAGCTTATGGCTGTTGAGTTTGACGGTACTATTCCGGAAGTAATAAATGAGCTTCCTGTAGCAAGAGAAACTAAGGTTGAAGAAACTGCACCTGTAGCTACCAAGCGCGGAATCATGGTTGATAACGAGGCTACGAAGGTTCTTGGAGCTAGAAAGGTTGAAGCTACCGAAGCACCTGTTGAAAAGGGCAAGGTTGTAGTTGATACTGATTCTGCAAAGGTTCTTGAAGCTAAGGCGGCAGAGGTTGCTGAAGCTCCTGTTACCAAACGTGAAGTAGTAGTTGATACCGATTCTACAAAGATTGTAAAGGGTAAAGCTATTGAAGCTCCTAAGGCAAAGGATAAATATACAATTGTAGAACAGCACAGAGTGGTTGAAAAGTCTGAAGATGAGTTCGATTACACAGTTGTTGTTGAGGATATTGATCCTGTAGTTCCTGAAGGCACTGTAGAAGAAACACCTGCAGAGGTAAAATCCTCCACCAAGCGT
Source organism: Eubacteriales bacterium (assembly GCA_045612865.1). Taxonomy (GTDB): domain Bacteria; phylum Bacillota; class Clostridia; order Oscillospirales; family CAG-272; genus UBA1740. The sequence goes on along the minus strand of JAZKZW010000104.1, from coordinate 10,178 downwards.
GAAGTAGTTATTGATACTACATCCACCAAGGTACTTGCAGGTAAGGAAGAGGAAATTACTCCTATCACAACGGTTGAAAAACGCGAGGTTGTGGTTGATACCGACTCTGCAAAGGTAATCGAGGGTAGAACTCTTGAAGCACCTAAAGCAAAGGGCGCATACACAATTGTTGAGGAAGTAAGAGGCACCGAATTCAAGACATCCTCTACAAGAGCAACTGAAAAGATGCTCACCGAAAACGAAGGAAAGGTTACTGTTGCAGATGATGTAATGGTAATTACACCTAAGGATGCGGTTGTAGAAGTAGAAGAGAAGGCAGAAGAAAGCACATATGCAACTCTTACCAGCGATAGAGAAGTAACCGAATCAGCTGCGAAGGCAGAAAAGACATACGATGTAATGGGAACAATCACAGTTTCCGAGCCCAAGGCAGGCATCGTAGAAAATAAATCTGGTACAAAGGTATTTGAAGCAAAGGCAGTAGAAGCTACAGAAGCACCTATCGAAAAGCGCGAAGTAGTAGTTGATACCGATTCTGCAAAGGTACTTGCGGCTAGAACACTTGAAACACCTAAGGCTAAGGGTGCTTACACAATTACAGAACAGCCCGAATCTGCAAAGAAGCTCGACGCTGTGAAGGTAGCAGAAGCTCCCAAGGCAGATGAAACACTCCACGTTGGAGAAGAGATCGTTACAGTTGTAGATGACAAACCTGTATCAGAGGGCACATATACAGTTACAGAGCAGCTCGACTCTGCAAAGAGACTTGAGGCTAATGTAATTAAGCCCAAGAAGGGTAACTACACCATCTCCGTTGAAGAAGATGCAAAGATCATTCCCGCAGTGGAAGAAGAAACTAATGCCGGTATCGTGGCATATTCCGAGGACGTAAAGATAGTTAAGGCAGCTGCAAAAGAAAGCCAGGCATCTATTGTTGTCGAAGAAGCTATCAAACCTGTTGAGTCCAAGGAAGAAAAGACCATTTATACAGGCTATATCCTCACCGAGGATTCCAATAAGACAAAGGTAGTCGCTGCAAAGGCTGCATCCAAGTCTGCGGTTGAAGAAAAGCAGATGAAGATCGACAACCTTTCTATCATCGACGCACCCGTATATAACGGTAGTGAAACTATTACCGTGGTTGAAGATGTTAAGGCAGAAGAGCTTGCAGCTGTAGCCGTTGAGGAAAGCGTTGTTGCTGAACCCGAGACACAGGGCGTTAAGACTGTAGCAGAAAGCTGGAGCTCCGCAAAGGTTGTTGGAGCAGCGATCGAGTCTATCGAGCCTATTGAGCCCATCGAAGCACGTGAAGCTTACGTTATCACCGAGGAAGCAGGATCTGCAAAGGTAATTGCTGCCAAGGCTGAGGCTGTTGTAGAGAGCGATGCTAGAGACGAAGCTGTTGTAAGCTATGATGACGACTCTATCACAGTTGTTGCTCCCGAGACTGTTGAGGCTGCAGAAGCTGTTGAAGCCGCTCCTATTGAAGAGGTTAAGACCGAAAAGGTTATCAAGATCGACCGCGCTTCTATCAAGAGAATTGAGGGCAAGGAAACTCCTCTTTATGAGTTAGAGCCAAAGGCTTCTGCTGACGCAGCTAATACCGAAGATAAAAAGCCTAAGTATGAAATTACCGAAGGCGAAGATGCTAAGACTCTTGAAGGCACAAGCGTTGTTATCACACCTATAGAAAAGAGCAGCACATACGTAATTCTTGAGAGCAGCGATGTTAAGACTATTGCCGCTAGCGTACAGGATGAGTATGATGTAGATGAAAGCACACTTGGTACCTATATCATTGGCGCCGGCTCTGATACTGATGGAACTGCATACCAGCTTGGTACAGAAGAGGATAACACAAAGGTTGCAGAGGCTCTTGCAACTCTCAAGCAGGCTAAGTACGATGTTACCGATATCGAAAGACGCCGCAAGAGAATTCCTGCAGCTAAGATACTTAATGCTTCCGAATCTAATAACTACGTTATCACCGAATCCCGCGAGCCTGCAAAGGTTATTTCCTTCAACGAGCAGAGCGCCGAGGCGGCTTACGAGGCTGATTTCGAGATAGCAGAGTGCGGAATTATCGAGTCTGATACAGATGCTGCAACCGCAGTTAAGGTTATTAACGCACCTAAGTCCAATGATGCTTATGTACTCCTTGAAAAGCAGGATAAGAAGGTTATCGAATCCGATGCTAATGTAGAGGAAGCTGATGTTGCTATCGACGTTGAAGAATCTGCTCCTGAACAGACCAATGCTTCTGCAGGTTACTTCATCAGAGAAAGACATGACGAAACAAAGATCATCAGCGGTACAGAGGATGAGGTTGATGCTCTTGACGATGTAGTTGAGGCTTATGCTGACGGACTTCACATTCCTAGCGGAACAAAGATCCTTAACTCCAGCAAGTCTAAGGAGAGATATGTTCTTGCAGAAACCCGTCAGGATGGTGAAAAGGAGCATAGCAACAGAGTTGAGCACATCGATATTATTGGTGGCAGCACAGAAAACAGAACAAATAAATATCGCATCAACGAAAAAGAAGGAACCGAGCATACTGTTCTCAGAATAGTTAATGATCCCGCTGATTCTGACAGCAAGTTTGTTGTTTATGAGGATGCAGGTTCAGAGCGCAAGATTGCAGCTCTCGGTAAGGATGATGAAAAGTCCGGTCCTCTCGTTTATGAAGAGCTCGATTCCGAGCGCAGAATTTCTCCTGATACTTATAAGGCTTCCGAAGGACCTCTTGTTTATGAGGAAATCGGTACTGAAAAGATTATCCAGGTAACTCCTGCGGACGAGGAGATCGACGATATTATCGTTGAATATAAGGATACTGCAAACGTTGTTCACAGCAGACTTCCTGTAGTTGATGTATATGTTAACCCATACGTTGATAAGGACATCGAGGTTCTTTCTGCAGACGGACTCAAGAAGTTTATTTCGAAGACCAATAAGGAAATCGCTAAGCTTAAGAGTGAGTTCAAGAATGCTGAAAAGCGCAAGGAGGCTTGTACAAAGGTTTCCGACAAGATCGTTCCTCACATCGATATGATCAACAGCCAGTGCTTGATTTGTGAAAAATATGTTGTAAGAATTGTTGCAGCTGTTAAGATCGGCAATGAAACATTGGCAAAGAGAAATGCACAGGTGCTTAAGGACAATATCAAGATATACAATGAGCTTATTACAGCGTATAATGATATGACCAAGTTCACCAAGGTTCCTCTTGCAGATAAGAGCATCGTTAAGAGAGTTCTTGCAGGTGAGTCTTACGAGCACTTCAGAAGAATCAAATACAATTCTATCAACGAAAAGCAGCCTCTCAAGACAAAGGGCAGAAACAAGATCCAGGCGAAGATCATTCAGGAGGATCGCTACATTGCAGACATCAAGCTTCTTAACAGACGTGATGATGAAACTGCAGCCGACCTCAGCTTGATCAAGAACCGTTATGATTTCGAGACCTCACTTCTTAAGGGTGAAAAGGATCTTATGTCAATCAAGTTCGCTAAGAACAGCATTGCAAACGATAAGAGAAAGACCTATATTAAGAAGAAGCTCAAGTCCCTTGAAAAGGCTAAAGAAAAGGCTCTTAAGTACGAGGAATTAGATAACTCACGTTACTATAAGGTATTTACAACAGATACTAACTTCACATCCTACAGTGAAAACACTGCCAAGAAGAAGAGAGTTAACAGCATTATTGCAGAGGTTGGTGAGCTCCTTAAGAAGAGAGATGAACTTAACTCCAAGCTTAACGCTGTATATAGTGGTTCTCTTGGTGAGATTGCAGGTGTTGGTGTTGGTGATAAGTGGCGCGATGTTAAGCTTGTTAGTGCAAAGCGTCATTCTCTCAAGCTCAGAGGTAAGGCTAGAGCCCTTAAGAAATCTGTACCCGGCTTCGGCGAGAACAAGGCAAGAAGAATCTTCGAGTTCAACAGCCTTCTTGATGCAAAGGTAGAGGCTCTTGCAACTATCGATCTTTGCAAGTACAGACTTAAGAAGGAAAGAAACAGCGCGGCCGAGGTTTCCAAGATCAGAAAGGATATGAAGGCTGCTAAGAAGAATATCAGACTTATCGACAAAGAGATCAGAGAAAGAAAGAAGATCGTATCTGAGGACCGTTACGGCACAGGATTCTTCGGTGAAATTCTCATGGTAGTTGCATTTGTTGCATTGTTGCTTGCCGGTGGCTTGATCCTCGCGATGAATGTGGGAATCGACGTTGAAGGTATCTACTATCAGATTAAAGATATTGTAACAGCCGTTATAGACAATGCAGGACCAATTATTGATACCTTGATCCAGGTTGTTAAGGGCGAAGCAGGTGTAGAAAGCCTCTGGCCCATAATCCAAAGCTTGCCTATCGACTTTGGAAGCTTATCTACCTATTTCGAGAACATCAATTTTGAGAACTTCAATATCGATCTTGAGAGCTTACCTGTCGATATAAATGAAATTCTTGACAAATTCATGAAGTAAAGGAGACGTTAAAAAATGAGTTCATTTGATAAACTTAATAATTCAAATCTTTCGTCTTCAAATATGGCAAATGCAAGACGTGAGGAGGCAGAAAAGCTTGAGCGTCAGAGACTTGAAGTCAACAGAAAGCTTGAGCGCTTGATGAAAAAGTATGCTCGCGTAACAGGAGATAAACGTGTTACCAAGCGTATTCGCCCCGTAGGGTATGCTCCTAACGATTGGACACCTGCAATCAATTCCAGCGGTCATGATTCAAGAATGAAGCTCTGGGAAAAGATTCTCATAATTTCAGGTGTTGCACTCTTTGTTGCGTTCACCCTTTACTCCGTGCTTGTCATTAACGATATTGACGTAGTTGGAGAGATCAACAAATTCTTCGCAGGGGTTACCCAGCCTCTATAAAACAAAGGGGTGGCTCACAAGAGTCACCCCGAAAAATAAAACTGATATTCAAGTTTGTAGCAACGTGCAAAAACTGCACGTTGCTTTTTTTATACGAAATATGAAAAAATGACAACACTATTTTACAAACACGGTGTTTATGCTGCTTTTTGCTGATTGTTGCCTACACTTGCGTTCAGCATATTTTCAATAAAAATTCCGTAACCTGTGGTAGGATCTGCAACAAGAACGTGGGTAACGGCGCCAATGAGCTTTCCGTTTTGAATAATTGGAGAGCCGCTCATTCCTCTGACGATACCACCCGTTATAGCTGTTAGGGCAGGGTCTTTTACCTTTATCTTGAAGGACTTTGAGCCGCTTGAATTTTTGTCAATGTCATAAATCTCAATTTTGTATTCCGCCTTTTTGCCGTTTTTAAGAGTCGATATTATCGTTGCCTCGCCGGCTTTGATTTCGTTTTTATCGGCTATCTCATAGGTGTTAGTATCCCCGAGGGTGTCTATAGAGTTAAGCTTTCCAAATACACCAACCTCGGTGTTTTTCTCTATTTTTCCAAGCAGCTTTTCGGTCATAATTCCAGATAGCTCGCCCGGGCTTCCAACCTCGCCCTTGTGTATTCCACCGAGCAAAACTTCGGTAGCATTTCCGCTTTCAATTTCAACAATTGCGCCGTTTTCCGAGTCGCATATACCGTGTCCAAGGCCTCCAAAGCAGCCTGTTTCGGGATCAATATAAGTTATAGTGCCGATTCCCGCTGTCATGTCCTTCAGCGTTATGCCAAGGCGATATTCGTTGTTCTCAAGCTTTGGTACGAGCTCAAGCTTTATAGTTTCATTTCCTCTTTTTGCTACAAGGGTTACAGAGGACCCCCCCGATGAATTTATGGCTTCCTTTACCTCCTTTGCCGACCTGACCTCCTTGTGGTTGATAGAAATTATAGAGTCGCCACATTTGAGAGCGGGAACTCCCGGCGCATCAACGATAGTAGCGTGCATCTGCTTTATCTGTATGCCAAAAACATCACCCGAGGCAATCAGCCGTTTAGCTTTCTTTTTACCAAAGAACAGCTCCCAGAACCTAGAGCCTACCTTAATATTTTCGCTGGAGCAAGTAGCACTCTCTGCCGTGGAAGCTTCGAGCTTTGCTGGTGACTCGCAGCTAATATCTATATTATCAGTGGTGCTCTCGGCACTAGCCGTTAAAATTGCCCCACCATTTCCAAGACTGACAAGCGCAAGGAAAACGCTTATAGCCCTGATCAACCCTTTTTTCATAAAAAAACCTCTTTTCGTTAAACTAAAGCATTTGGCAAGGGCTTCGATAGCGAAATCCTTAACTAACATTTAATTTGCAACAAAAAGAGATTTGTATGTATAACAATTTCAGGAAAAACGGCAAATATGTAAACTATAATTTTCAAAAAACGGATTTTGCCGAGAAAAAAGGGAACCTAAAACAAGCTCCCTAAATATGTATTATTTTGTTCTGGTGTCTTCTACAGCCTTTGTAGTTCCATCCCATATTACGCCGTTCATGCAGCCGTGTGAATAGGAATTTTCATAATCTGCGATTGTGTTTCTCAATTCTTGGATACGATTTTCTATACCTGCTATTTCTTCGGGTGTATATTCGCTACTGTAGAGTTCCAATCTTTTCTCTAACAATTCAATACGATATTTTGCTGATATGTAGCCTTCGTATAGCTCTCCACACATTTCAAAGTTGTATGCGGTGAGGGCGTATTCTGCATTTTCATAAACAAGAACATGAATGAAGTCGTCGGTTTCATTATTGCTAGCGTATAAAAAATGTGTCTGTCCCTTAGATAAATCATAGTATTCTATTTCATAACCGGCACTTTCAAGGTTGGATATTAATTTATCGATATTAAGCTCGGGAATCTCGCCGTGAACGATAGGAACCAGTTCTGTTTTAGCAGGATCTTGTGGACCATTATTTCTTGGAATGGCGAGAGCTAAGATGAATCCAATAGTCATAACAAGAGCTACAGCCATCGCGATAGTTGCTACTTTGTTTTTCTTAATCCAATCTAAAACTAAATTTGCGATTTCAGCAAAAGATTTTGAAGGTTTGGTTGTTACTTCAGGGGTATTACGATTTTCTTCCATGTTTTTTCCTTTCTATCCAATGTGGGATATAAAATAATCTCAAAAATACATTATTTTGTTCTGGTGTCTTCTACAGCCTTTGTAGTTCCAACCCATATTACGCCGTCCATGCAACCGTGTGACATGGAACTTTCATAGTTTTCAATAGTCTTTTTTAATATTTGAATACTATTCTCCAATGCTGCTATTTTTTCCGGGGTATATTCGCTTCCGTAAATTTCCAATTCTTTTTCTAACATTTCTACATAATATTCTTCAAGTAACATTAGACATATTGCGGCACCCATTTCATCGTAGTATGAGGCAAGGGCGTATTCTGCGTTTTCATAAATAACAACGGTAATATGGTCGTCGGTTTCTTCATTTTCAGCATAGATATTGTGTGTTTGTCCCATTAACATAGATTCTTCATCAGAGTATTCTATTTCATAACCGGCACTTTCGAGGTTGGATATTAATTTATCGATATTAAGCTCGGGAATCTCGCCGTGAACGATAGGAACCAGTTCTGTTTTAGCAGGATCTTGTGGACCATTATTTCTTGGAATAGCAAGGGCTAAAATAAAACCAACGGTCATAACAAGAGCCACAGCAATCGCGATAGTTGCTACTTTGTTTTTCTTAATCCAATCTAAAACGATGTTTGTGATTTCAGCAAAAGATTTTGAAGGTTTGGTTGTTACTTCAGGGGTATTACGATTTTCTTCCATAATTTTTTCCTTTCTATCCCAATATGGGATATATGTATTATACCAAAGTGGTATAATGAAGTCAAGTAGATTTTGTGAAAAATGTCTAAAAAAGGAAAAATATGGAATTCAGGCTTAAAGAACTTAGAAAAAAGCGAAAGATATCTCAACTTAAGTTGGCTATGGATCTGAACATGAATCAAAATACAATTTCAAGATATGAAAACTTAGAGCGCGAGGCATATTACAAAACGCTGGTCAAACTGGCAGATTATTTTGACGTTTCTATAGATTACCTCCTTGGTAGATGTAATAAAGTTGATAAATAAAAGAGAGTTTTGGATAAGTTCTGTGATTCTCTTTTTTTATTTTTTCTATGATTTGAGAGCTTTTATTTACATTTTTGGTGTATTATAAAAAAGAGACCGAGTGTTCGGTCTCTTTAACTTTTGGTATTTTATTATTTAACCCAGCGGTAAACGCGTGTTTCGTAGGGCTTGATTACGCCTGCGTCAACGGGTTCGTAGTTATTGAGGATAAGCTCCGCTGTGGAGAGGTCAAAGCCCTTGGGTGCTCTGAATTTAACGTCGCCGTCGTGGAAGGAGCAAACTACAAGGAGTCTTTCGTTCTCGTCCTCACGGGAGTATGTATAGAGCTTGCCGGAGAGCTTGTTGTGCTCCTTATAGTCGCCGTGCTTTACACTGGAGAGGGTCTTGCGAAGCTCAATAGCCTTACGGTAGAAGTTGAGTACGGAGTTTTCATCTCCCTCCTGGTCGGCAACGTTGATGGTTTTGTAGTTTTCGTTGATGTAGAACCAGGGTGTGCCGGTTGTGAAGCCTGCGTTTTCTTCAGCCGACCATTGAACGGGAGTTCTTGCAGAATCGCGAGAGCCGTACCAAAGTCTCTGAAGGCGCTTTTCGGGAGATTTCTTTGTTGCAACGTTAAAGTACTGCCATCTTGTCTGCACATCCTCGTACATTTCGGGATCTGTGGGATACCAGTTGCTCATACCGATTTCCTGTCCCTGGTAGATAAATGGAGTACCCTTCTGGAAGAGGTAGGAAACAGCAAGCATCTTTGCACTTGCAACCGGATATTTTTCGCTACCGTAACGGGAAACCATTCTTGGATGGTCGTGGTTCTCAATGTAGAGCATATTCCAGCCCTTGCCGTCAAGCTGTGTCTGCCACTTTGTGTAGGTTCTCTTGAGCTTGCGAAGGTTGAATGGCATGTGAATATAGTCGGTCATAAATGAGTCTGCTTCCTGGGTTGCAAACTGAATCATCATATCAAGAACGGGGTTTTCATTTTCGGTGATGTATTCCAGAGCCTTTTTGGGAGTAACAAGGGGAGCTTCTGCAAGGATCATTGCATCATAGTGATCGAAAACGTCACGCTTGAACTCCTCAAGATACTCGTGGAGGTGAGGTCCGTGGTTGAACATAAAGATACCCTTGGATGCAGGCATGATTCTGTCATCGGGAAGTCCCTCGGGCTTTGAAATAAAGGTAATAACGTCCTCGCGGAAGCCATCAACGCCCATATCGAGCCAGAAGCGGAGAATCTTTTTTACTTCCTCACGAACGAGGGGGTTGTCCATATTAAGGTCGGGCTGCTGAATTGCAAAGAGGTGCATATAATATTCCTGGCGAACCTCGTCCCAGTACCAAGCCTTACCCTCAAAGAGAGAGTCCCAGTTGTTGGGAAGCTTGCCGTTCTTCTTTGCAGGACGCCAGATGTAATAATCGGTGTAGGGATCGATGCGCTGACGGCTCTTCTGGAACCACTCGTGCTTATCGGATGTGTGGTTAACAACAAGGTCCATAATAACCTTCATTCCACGCTCGTGGGCACCGTCAAGAACCTTTTTGAAAGCCTCCATACCGCCGAATTCCTCGGCAATGTTCATATAGTCGGAAATGTCGTAGCCACAGTCAACTCCGGGAGAGGGGTAGAGGGGTGAGAACCAAATGCCGTCGCATCCGAGGGACTTGATGTAGTCAAGCTTTTCGTAAACGCCGAGGAGGTCGCCCATACCGTCGCCATTGCCATCCTTAAAGGAACGGGGCCAGATCTGATAAAATACTTTGTCTTTGTACCAAAGGTTTCTTTCCATGTTTTTTCTCCTATAAATTTGTTTTACAGTCTTTGCTGACTATATTATAGCACAGATTTTTCCCTTTGTCTATATAAAAAGAAAATAAAATACAAAACTTGTGTGTTTTTGAAAAAGCAGTGGAATAGAAGCTATTGGTGACCGGTTATATCTGTTATAAAAAGAAAAAGCCGATAATTTGCTAACATAAATTAACATTTTACCGACTTTTATATGTTTTTATTGCATTGTGGTGATGCTATTGCTTCTTAATTAGAAGTCAACCTCTGTGTCATAGTAGCAGCACTTAAGGAGCTTTTCCATTTCCTCAACGCTGGGCTGACGGGGGTTGGAGCCTGTGCAAGCGTCTGCAACTGC
>JAZKZW010000103.1:0-34014 GCA_045612865.1 Eubacteriales bacterium | reverse complement strand
TGAGGCAGTTGATGCTGAAATCGAGGCTGCAAGAAAGAGAAACTCCAGAACCGTTGAGGTTACTGACAGAGCTTCTGCTATGGGCGATATCGCTAATATTGATTACGAAGGTTTTGTTGACGGCGTTGCATTCGACGGCGGCAAGGGCGAGGGTCACGATCTTAAGCTTGGTTCCGGTTCCTTCATTCCCGGCTTTGAAGAGCAGGTTGCAGGTCACAACGTAGGTGATGAATTCGACGTTAACGTTACCTTCCCCACCGAGTACCACGCAAGCGAGCTTGCAGGTAAGGCTGCTACATTCAAGACAAAGCTCAACTCTCTTAAGTTTGAAGAGATTCCCGAGCTTGACGACGAGTTCGTAAAGGATGTTTCTGAATTTGACACAGTTGCTGAATATAAGGCTGACGTTAAGGCTAAAATTGAAAAGAGAAACGAAGACAGAGCTGAATCCGAGGTAGGCAACGCTCTTGCACTTGCTCTTATGGAAAAGCTTGAGGGTGAAATTCCTGAACCTATGTACGAGGCTGAAACTGAGAGCATGGTTCGTGACTACGATGCAAGACTTCGCCAGAACGGTCTTGACCTTGGCACATACTTCAAGTACACCGGTCTTACACTTGAAACTCTCAGAGCGCAGATGCGTCCTCAGGCAGAGCAGCAGGTTAAGGTAAGACTTGCTCTCGAAAAGATTGCAGAGCTTGAAGCTCTCACAGTTGCTGATGAAGAAATCGAGGCTGAATACGAGAAGATCTCTACTGCTTACAACGTTCCACTTGAAGAAGTTAAGAAGATGATCCACGCTGATGATCTTAAGGCTGACATTCTTGTTGGTAGCGCAATGAAGCTCGTTCGCGACAATGCAAAGGTTGGCAAGGCTAAGAAGGCTGCTGCAAAGAAGACAACAAAGGCAGCAAAGGAAGAAAAGGTTGAAGCTCCCGCAGAGGAGAAGAAGCCCGCTAGAAAGCCCAGAGCTAAGAAGACCACAGAGTCCGCAGAATAATTGATTCACCACAATAGCCGACAGTTGCCTTTTCAGACTGTCGGCTAAACTTAAAAAGGAAGAAGAATAGACTTTTTTCTTCCATATTTAGCAAATACTTACAGAAAGTGAGATTTATTATGGCACTCGTTCCAATGGTCATTGAGCAGACATCGAGAGGTGAACGCTCCTACGACATTTATTCCAGACTTTTAAACGACAGAATAATCTTCCTCGCTGATGAGGTTAATGACGTTACTGCTTCTCTTGTAGTTGCACAGCTTCTTTACCTTGAGGCACAGGATCCAGATAAGGATATTTACCTTTACATCAACAGCCCCGGAGGATCTATCTCTGCAGGTATGGCGATTTATGATACGATGAATTATATCAAGTGCGACGTTTCCACCATTTGCGTTGGTATGGCAGCTTCTATGGGTGCTTTCCTTCTCTCAAGCGGTGCAAAGGGTAAGAGATTTGCTCTTCCTAACGCAGAGGTTATGATTCACCAGCCTCTCGGCGGTACTCGCGGTCAGGCAACAGACATCAAGATTCATGCAGATCACATTATTAAGATCAGAGCAAAGCTCAACAAGCTCCTCTCCGAGCAGACAGGCAAGGATCTTGAAACTATTGAAAGAGATACAGAAAGAGATAACTTTATGAGCGCTGACGAAGCTTGTGCTTATGGTCTTGTTGATAAGGTTATCACTAAAAAGGAACTTTAATTTATGGCAGATTCAACAGGAAGAAAGATTCCAAGATGCTCCTTTTGCAACAGAGATGAAAGCGAGGCTATAGTTCTCATTCCATCGAGAGATGCAAGCAGCTTTATCTGCGCAAACTGCGTTGGGCTGTTTGCCGACTTTATTGACGCGGAGATTAATCTTAATGGCGAGAGCGAGAGCGACATTCCAAGCCTTGATGAGCTTCCCCGTCCCAAGGAAATTAAAGCTATGCTCGACGAGCACGTTATTGGTCAGGATGAGGCAAAGCTTGCTCTTTCGGTTGCGGTTTACAACCACTATAAGAGAATTCGCCATTTAGAAAATACAAAGGGGCAGGACGATGACGGCGTTGAGCTTCAGAAGTCCAACGTTCTTTTACTTGGCCCTACCGGCGTTGGTAAGACATATATTGCACAGACATTGGCAAAAAGCTTTAAGGTTCCCTTTGCTATTGCAGACGCTACCACCCTTACCGAGGCGGGATATGTTGGCGAGGACGTTGAGAATATACTTCTGCGCTTGATTCAGGCGGCTGACTATGACGTTGAGCTTGCAGAGCGTGGTATTATTTATATTGACGAAATCGACAAGATTTCCAGAAAGGGCGAAAACCGTTCTATTACTCGTGACGTTTCGGGCGAGGGCGTTCAGCAGGCGCTTCTCAAGATCCTCGAGGGTACAACAGCAAACGTTCCACCACAGGGCGGAAGAAAGCATCCTAACCAGGAGTTTATTCAGATCAATACAAAGAATATCCTCTTTATCTGCGGCGGTGCGTTTGACGGAATTGAGTCAATTATCCAGCAGAGAAAGGGCAATCAGATAATCGGCTTTAACACCGAGAAGGAAACAAAGAGCGAGAGAATCGAAAAGGGCGTTTACCGCGACGTTGTTGCACACGACATTGTGAAATACGGTCTTATTCCCGAGCTTGTTGGCAGACTTCCGGTTATAGTTACTCTCCACAACCTTGACGAAGAGGCGCTTGTCCGCATTGTTAAGGAGCCAAAGAACGCTCTTGCAAAGCAGTATAAGAAGCTTATCGGACTTGACGGCATTGAGCTTGAATTTGAGGACGAAGCCTACTCTGCTATCGCAAAGATGGCTATTGAAAGAAACACCGGCGCAAGAGGCCTTCGCGCAATACTTGAGGGCATTATGATGAAGCCTATGTTTGAGCTTCCCAGCGAAGAAAATGTTGAAAAGATCATCATTACCGAAAAGTTTGTTCGCGGCGAGGAGGAGCTTAAGAAGGTTTATAAGGCGTAAAGCTTAAAAACTTACCTAAATTTATATAATATACAATAAAATGCAGCTGCTCAACACGAGTGGTTGCATTTTTTTATTTGACTTTTATCCAATTTAGTGTTATAATTAATTTATAAGCTGAAAAATAAGCTAAAATAAAAGGAGAGAAAAAAATGAAAAAACGAATTTTAAGCATTTTGCTTGTGATCTCAATGCTCGTTTCTATGTATGCGCTGACAGCGTGTGACATGGTAGGAGTTGAAGGTCCACAGGGTGAGCAGGGCGAGCCCGGCGAAGATGGTGAAGACGGTAAAAACGGAAAGGACGGTAAGGATGGAAAGGACGGCGTTGGAATTGCATCCATCAAAAAGCTTTCTACTACCGGACTTGTTGATACTTATCTAATTATTTATACCGATGGATCTACAAGCACATTCACTGTTACAAACGGCGAAGCTGGTGAGCAAGGCCCTCAAGGCGATAAGGGCGATACCGGTGAACAAGGCCCTCAGGGCGAAAAGGGTGATACCGGTGAGCAAGGCCCTCAGGGTCCTCAGGGCGAAAAGGGCGATACCGGCGTTGGCATTGCATCCGTAGTTATTGATGAAAACGGCTGTCTTGTTATAACCCTTACTGATGGAACGGTTAAAAATCTAGGCAACGTTATCGGCGAGGATGGCGAAGACCTCACTGCTTGCGAGCACGAGTTTGGCGATTGGATCGTGGTTTATGAACCGACTTGTGAAAGTATTGGCGTGAATTACAGAGTATGTTCAAAATGCAATAAAATTGAACATACTTACATAGAAAAGCTTGGTCATACCCTTGTTGACGTATATGTTCTTGAAAACTTATGCGAAAGCAGCAAGGTAATGACTATGTGTACCGTTTGCAACACGGCGAAGATTGATATACGAACCGGCAGCGGACACGAATATGAAAACGGCAATTGCAAGAATTGTGGAGTTACATCAGAAGAATATTTTGTTTTCACATTGCGTTACGATGACACATACTACATAAAGGCGAAAAACGTAAGCAATATGCCCAGCGAGGTTGTTATTCCTAGTACGTATAACGGTAAAGCTGTTACTTCTATTGGTTATAGTGCGTTCTGGTGTTGCTCTAGCCTTACCAGCGTGGTGATACCAGATAGCGTTACTTCTATTGGTGAGTCGGCGTTCGAGTATTGCTCTAGCCTTACCAGCGTGGTGATACCGGATAGCGTTACTTCTATTGGTGATGATGCGTTCTATCATTGCGATAGCCTTACCAGCGTGGTGATAGGTGATAGCGTTACTACTATTGGTTATGGTGCGTTCGAGAATTGCTCTAGCCTAACCAGCGTGGTGATTCCTGATAGTGTTACTTATATTCGTAATGGGGCGTTCCAAGGCTGCCCCCTCTACGTAGTATATAATTACAGTAACTTTATCTTTGAAATTGGAAGCGAAAACAACGGAGGTGTTGCTTATAATGCAAAGATTCTTGTTGATAACGGTGTTACTACATATAAAAACGATGGCTACGAATATACCTTAACAGATGATGGATTCCTCTTTAGATACAAGGACTCTAAATACGAGCTTATAGCATACATTGGTGGCGAAGAAACCGTAACTCTTCCTGAAAGTATCAACGGTAGCTCTTATGATATTTACGAGATGCGCGGTGTAGTTAACGTAATTATCCCCGAAGGATTTACATCTATAAACGATTATGCGTTCCGTAATTGCGATAGCCTTACCAGCGTGGTGATTCCTAATAGTGTTACTTCTATTGGTAATTATGCGTTCTATAGTTGCGATAGCCTTACCAGCGTGGTAATTCCCGATAGCGTTACTACTATTGGTGATTATGCATTCTATGGTTGCTCCGGGCTTATAAGCGTTGTTATCCCAGATAGCGTTACTTCTATTGGTTATGATGCGTTCTCGAGTTGCTCTAGCCTTACCAGCGTGGTGATTCCTGATAGCGTTACTTCTATTGGTTATGATGCGTTCTCGAGTTGCTCTAGCCTTACCAGTATCGAAGTTAATGAAAACAATCAATATTACAAAGCTGTAGATGGAAATCTTTACAGCAAAGACGGAAAAACTCTTATTCAGTATGCTATAGGTAAAAAGGATACTTCCTTCGAGATTCCAAATAGCGTTACTTCTATTGGTAGGTATGCGTTCTATAATTGCTCTAGCCTTACCAGCGTGGTGATAGGTGATAGCGTTACTACTATTGGTTATGGTGCGTTCGAGTATTGCTCTAGCCTTACCAGCGTGGTGATAGGTGATAGCGTTACTACTATTGGTGGTGTGGCGTTCGAGTATTGCTCTAGCCTTACCAGCGTGGTGATTCCTGATAGTGTTACTTATATTGTTAATGATGCGTTCGAGAATTGCTCTAGCCTTGTTAGTATTGAAGTTAACAAAAATAATCAGCATTACAAATCTATAGATGGAAATCTTTATAGCAAAGATGGAAAAACTCTTATTCAGTATGCTATAGGTAAAAAGGATACTTCCTTCGAGATTCCAAAAAGCGTTACTTCTATTGGTAATTATGCGTTCTATAATTGCGATAGCCTTACCAGCGTGGTGATACCTGATAGCGTTACTACTATTGGTGGTTGGGCGTTCTGGGGTTGCGATAGCCTTACCAGCGTGGTGATTCCTGATAGTGTTACTTCTATTAATTGGCAGGCGTTCTATTGGTGCGAGAGTCTCTATGTGGTATATAATTATAGTGACCTTATCTTTGAAATCGGAAGTGAAAACAACGGAGGTGTTGCTGATAATGCAAAGATTCTTGTTGATAACGGTGTTACTACATATAAAAACGATGGGTACGAATATACCTTAACAGATGATGGATTCCTCTTTAGATACAAGGATTCTAAATACGAGCTTATAGCGTATGTTGGTGGAGAAGAAACCGTAACTCTCCCCGAAAGCATCAACGGTAGCTCTTATGATATTTACAAGATGCGCGGTGTAGTTAACGTAATTATTCCCGATAGCGTTACTTCTATTGGTCGTGACGCGTTCGATGGTTGCTCTAGCCTTACCAGCGTGGTGATTCCTGATAGCGTTACTTCTATTGGTGGTGTGGCGTTCTATAATTGCTCTAGCCTTACCAGCATCGAAGTTAATGAAAACAATCAATATTACAAATCTATAGATGGAAATCTTTACAGCAAGGATGGGAAAACTCTTATACAGTATGCAATAGGTAAAAAGGATACTTCATTTGTGATCCCCGATAGCGTTACTACTATTCGTTATGGTGCGTTCCGTGATTGCGATAGCCTAACCAGCGTGGTGATTGGTGATAGCGTTACTTCTATTGGTAATGATGCGTTCAGTTTATGCTCTAGCCTTACCAGCGTGGTGATACCTGATAGCGTAACTTCTATTGATAATTGGGCGTTCGCTTATTGCGATAGCCTTACAGACGTATATTATACAGGAAGTGCGGCAGAATGGGCGAAGATTAGTTTTGGTTCTTACAACTCAAATCTCGGAAATGCCACAATTCACTATAACTACGTTCCATAGGAATGATTATTTAGTTCTATTGCAATAGATTTTTTAAGGGGTGCAGGAAACTGCACCCTTTTCTTTTGCTTTTTTGTGTATTTTGCATAAATTGTTAACTAAATTTTGTTGCAATTTGTGGATTTTAACAAAAAGGGGTTGACAATTTTTCCTTTTTATGCTATTATATAGATGCAAAAAAGAATTAAGACGAAGGCCGAAAAATCTTTTTATTTCGGTTAGTCTATTATATAGATTTTCTTCGTATGGGGTATGCCGATTTCGGTGTATCAAAGAATTATAAGGAGGACGGTCCAATGTACGATTTAGAACCAGTGTTTAATCAGATTGACAGTCAGGGTTGCTGCGGAATAGCGCGTGTTCCGTATATGGCTGTCAATCTTTTCGGAAAGTCTAATACTAACGAAAGGTAAGATCCTTGTCAAAACAATTTAAGGTTACGGTGCTTTTCACCGATTTGTTGTGTATTATATTTTGATTTTGCAAATAGGATCAAGGTTAGAAAATGACAATTTTAAGAGGCTTTGACGCCGAAAAATGATTTAGCTTTTTGCTAAATGTTTCTTTTGAATTAAAACTGAATATATATTAGAAAAGTGGCTACTTTGCGGTAGCCACTTTTTGTTTTATGCCGAGGGGAGATCGGCGGTATTTTGCTTTTTTGCTCTGCCCTCTTTAACAAAGGGGGAGCGGAGATATACTATAACTGTGAGTATGGCGGAGAGCGCCCAGCCTGCGGGATATGCCGCGACGATGGGGATTATAGTATTGGAAATGAAGTTTGCCATTATGAACATATAAATCTGGCGGAAGGCCACGAAGCTTGTTAGCATAATGATCATTGGTGCTTTTGCATTACCGGAGCCGCGGAGAGAGCCGGAATACACCTGATTTATAGTGCAAAGCAGGTAGAAGGGCGTCATAAAGTGGAGGAACATTGTTCCGTAGGATACTGCGCTTTCTACATCGATGAAGAATGTTACGAGAGTTGGAGCAAAGACCATTACAGGAACCGAGAGAATAACGGTTGAAATAATAGCGATGGCGAGGGCTATGTCCGAGCCTTTTTTTGCTCTGTGGGGCTTCCCTGCTCCGAGGTTCTGGCCAACGAATGTAGTTGCCGAAAGTCCGAGGGACTGCATTGGCATAAAGAGTAAGGCGTCTATCTTTGCATAAGCGGTATAGCCTGCCATACATTCCTTGCCGAAGAAGTTGATATATGACTGAATAAAGACATTGGAAAATGCAGTTATTGCCATCTGGAGAGCTGCGGGGATACCGATCTTAACAATTTTGCCGAATATGGGATAAATTTCTTTGATATGCTTTATATCGTGGATAAGCTCTTTGATAACAAGCTTTACGGGAGATGAAGTTTTCAGGAGAACTATGGTTACAAGTATAGCAGATATAAACTGGGAAATTATAGTTGCCAAGGCTACACCCGCTACACCCATACCGAATGTAATAACAAAGAGAAGGTCCAAAACTATGTTCAATATTGCGGAAACAACCAGGAAGTAAAACGGACGCTTTGAATCACCTACAGCACGGAGTATGCCTGCGCCCATGTTGTATATCATAAGACCTATTACACCTGCAAAGTATATGCGAAGGTAGGTTGTTGCCTCCGGAGTTACCTCATCAGGGGTGTTTATAAAGTTCAGCATCATTGGGGTAAAGGACACGCCGATAATGGTAAATGCAACACCCATAACCAATGTCATAATCACCGATGCGATTACAGTATGCTTAACTTCCTTAAGGTCTCCCCTACCGTACGCCTGGGAAATAACAACTCCTGCACCACTGGCAAGTCCCATAAAGAAGCCGATAAGTGTATTTATTATAGGGGCCACAGTTCCTACTGCAGCAAAGGCGGCATCGCTGACAAAGTTGCCTACCACCCAGGTATCTACCATATTATATAACTGCTGGAACAGGTTTCCAAGCAAAAGAGGAATGGCAAAATATATAATCTGCCACCAAATATTTCCCTCTGTTAAGTTGACGTCACCGCGGCGCTTGCCAAGCGGTTTTTTTATTGCTTCCATTTTTACCTCTAATATTTTATCAAATGTTTATATATCTATTATAAATCGACAGCTTTGATTTGTCAACGCGTTTTGTTATAATTTAGGTATAAATTTACTTTATTTTGGCAAAGATAGACTATCTTATTTATTAAATGGAAAGGATAGATAAAATGAGAAAAAGATTATCAAGGATTATTGTTTGCTTTATGATAATAACATTATTCATGGGAACTCTAGGACTTTGTGCATCGGCAGACTTTGGCATAGGTGTCAGCGTTATGGCAAATGATACTAAGCTGATAAAAACGGGGCTTTTTGGAAAGAGGATAAATTTCTCTGAATCGGATTTTAAGAGCGCGCTTAATATTTCTGACTTTGATTCTATTACTATAAAAACAGTACCTGCCTCTACCGAGGGTACGCTGATGTACGGCGGACGACGGGTTATTGCAGGTAGAGTTATTAAACGTAAGAATATTGGGCTGCTGTCGTTTATCCCTGCGTCAGATTCAATAAGCGAGGCGAAATTCAGCTTTACAATAGAGCCTGCGTCTTCGAACACAAGCATAGAATGTATAATGAAGTTTATTGACAAGGTGAACTATGCGCCGTCTGCAGAAGACACGGCAGTTCTTAATACACAAAGCGAGATAAGCTACGTTGGAAGACTTGGTGGCGAGGATCCAGAAGGCGACAAGCTGGAGTTTATGGTGGTGAGATATCCAAAGAACGGAGAGCTTTCGCTAAACAAGGATGATGGCAAATATTCCTATTCTCCCAAGGATGGTTTTGTGGGCAAGGACAAGTTCTCCTATGTGATACGCGACGAATATGGAAATTACTCTACCGTAAAGATGGTTAATATAAAGGTGAGTGAGAGAATGTGCGACACCGTTTATGTTGACATGGAGGGCCGAAGCGAATATAACGGCGCCGTTGCAATGACAGCGATGGGTATTATGAGTGGCAAAATCGTAGGAGACGATATTTATTTTGAGGCAGACACTCCAGTTACACGGGCAGAATTTACTGCTATGGCAATGAAAGTTATGGGGATAAGACCGGATTCTACGCTTGGAGAAAGCTTCTTTGACGATAACAAGGATATTCCGAAATCACTGCGTCCATATATTTCAACGGCTGCAAGGATCGGACTTGCCAAGGGTGATTTTGCTAGTGGAAAGCTGCTATTTCGCCCAAATGACGAGGTGACAAATTATGAGATTGCAAAAATAATTGCCACACTATGCAATCTTTCATCCGGAGAAGAAATCAGCGAGTATATGGACACAGACAGCATTCCTGTTTGGGCAAGAGAAAGCGTTAGCGCAATGTACACTTTAGGAATTTTTGACGTTGAAAAAACGGCGCCCGACTCGGTTGCTACACGCGCAGACGTAGCAGATTACCTCTATAAAATGTTATTATTTACAAATAAATAACTTCATTCAAACGGTCAGTAATCATTTTGCTGGCCGTTTTTTGATAAGTAAACTATACATTTATACAATTATTAAGAAATCTTAAGTTTATTAAAAAATCTTAAACACAACTGAATTATATTGTTATTTAATGAACACTATGCTAAAATATAGTTGACAGCTCAAGTGATATCATCAGAGCTAGAAAGGAGAAAATATTATGGTTGTTGAAATGTTTAATTTTTGGTACTTCTTTTGGATTTTTGTACAGGTTGGTGCAATCGTTGGATTATATTTTACCCTTAGAAAAGCTAAACCGTTTACACAAGATGCCGTTTTGTTTTCACTTTTATTACTTGGCTTAATTTTTCATTTTTTAAAAATGTACATAGCTCCATATGGCAAAATGATTGATGGCAAATGGGTTATAACTAACCTAGGTTTTAGAGAATCATGGTTTGTTAATATTTGTGGTGCTAATATTGCGCTGTTCCCATTCTTCTTTCTTTCCAAAAACAAATTCGCAAAGGATTATATGTTCTACCTTGGAATAATCAGCGGATTTATCGTTTTATTCTACCCACAAGAGCCTATCGCCAAAGGAGATGCAGCAACCCAGATAGCTGAATTTTGGGATGTTTTAAGATTCTACTATCATCACTGGATGATACTTGCCGTTCCAATTTTGTTAGTTTTATTAAAGAAATATAAGCCTTCATACAAACGCGTATGGACTGCTCCTGTTGGTCTGCTTATTGTAATGTTGTTTATTGTGCTTAATAGAGTTTTCCAAAGTGAGCTTGGCTTCATTCCCATGAGAAACGACAATATCATTCCTAACTACAATGCTTCTTTCATATTTGGCCCATTAAATTCAGATGGCTCCATGGATTCTCTTGGTGCTGTATTTGATATATTCTGTCCCAAATGGTTCAAAACATTGCCTGTTTCCTGTGAAGGATATGGCTACGCAGTTGGTGAAACAAAATATTGGCCTTGGTTCTGGATGATATTCCCTGTCTTTATTCTTGTAACCCCCATCGCATTTGGCATCTCTATGATTTTTGATCACAAGAATTTTGGAAAAGACATTACCCTTGCAATTAAGCATGTTAAAGAGGGCGGCCTTAAAGATGATTTTAAAAAGTTAAAAGAAAATATTATCTCAAAAGTTACGGCTCCCAATACAGATTTTGCACCAAAGGTTGAAGATACAAAGGAATGTAAAGAGGCCGAGTGTATCAATAACGCAAAATAAAATATTATTCTAATACGTATTTTGATGGGCGAGTCATTTTTGACTCGCCCACTTTTTATTATAGATTTAGTTTTTTAAGAGGATTTAAGGATTTGATCATTCAAATCAGGTTAAATCTTTGTTACAAGATCGGATTCGTTCTTTCTTTTTTTATCTCTTGGAGGTTTATTCTCTTTTGGATAACCTATGGAGATAACAAGTCTTGTTGTTGCCTCGGTACCGATGATTTCTTTTATCTTTTTATCATCAAGCCAACCTACAATACAACTACCTAGATCTAAGTCTGTTGCGGCAAATGTGATGTGCGCAGCAAGAATGCCAATATCGATAGATCGATAATCATTATGCTTTATTTTTGCGCCAAAGGCGGCAGTTTTATTGTAATCAGACTCGGAAATTACTATAACTACAGGTACATCCTTCATAAACGGATTCATACCCATTCCCATACACGCCTTTGCTATGGCTTCTGCCTTTTCGCCTTCTGCGACTGTTATATGATAGGGCTGACTATTGCACGCTGACGGAGAAAGACGAGCTGCAGCTAGGATAGTTTCTATTTTTTCTTTTTCTACTTCTCTGGCTTTATCGTAACTACGGCAGGATTCACGTTTATTTGCAAGTTCAAGAAAGCTCATTAATAATTCTCCTTTTGCATCTCTATTTTTCTTATTTCTTTTGCTATTTCTATTGGAAGGTCGGATGGAGTAACGCCAAAGTTTGAAAGCTTCTCGCTAAGCGAGTCTCCTGCTTTTCCGTGCAGATATACTGCAAGGGCTGGAGCGATTGTTGTGTCGTTATGATATGCTAAAACAGATGCCAAAAGACCTGCCAATACATCGCCGCTGCCTGCCTTTGCTAAAGCGCTGGAGCCTGTAGAGTTTATATATAACCTTTCTCCATCGGTTGTAATGGTTGCCGCCCCCTTAAGAACAAGAATCACCCCATGTTCTGCAGCAAAGGATTTTGCAAGGCTTATGCGATTTTTTTGAATGATATCTACAGGTATATTTGTTAAACGGGAAAACTCCAATGGGTGGGGCGTGAGGATTATTTTTCTCTTTGCAGATTTAAGCACTTCACTACCCTTGTATTTTGCCAGAGAATTTATGGCAGAGGCATCAATGATCAATGGAGAGCCCGCGGTTTTTATAAGTGCGTCTGTAAGAGTGGCAAGATTTTCAGTTTCCACCAAACCGGAGCCAATTAGGACTGAACTGCTTTTTGATGAAAGGTCGATTATACCGTCTATATCAAAGCTTCCATCATTTATACAATCCCTTGCAAACAAGGCTTCGGGAAAGCGATATATATATCCGCCAATTTCTGAAGAATCAGACACCTGTGTAACATATCCGGCACCACCGCGAAGGGCTGCTTCAAGCGCAAGTATGCCTGCGCCGGGATAGGTTTTGCTACCTGTAATAAGCAATGCTTTACCAAAGTTACCTTTACTTGAGTTTGCCTTTCGGCAAGGGAGGTTTGCCACTGCTTCATCAGCATCGAAAAGATAGTTACAGAACGATATTTTTTCTTCTACTAAACTAGACGGCATCCCTATGGTATCAAGGATAAGCTCGCCACAATAATCCTTTGCGGGATATGACAAAAGACCGGGCTTTAGATAAGAGAGAGAAACCGTGATGTCGGCACGTATGGCTTTCGCATGAACACTTCCATCATCGGCATTAATTCCTAGGGGGACATCGACTGCTATTTTCTTTGCCCGTGATGAGTTAACTTTTTCTATTAGAGATGATAAAGCCTCCGGGGGCGCACCGATAAAGCCTGTACCAAATATTGCATCCACTATAACATCGGCATTGCTTATCTTTTTATCCGATGTTTTTTCATTATAATGAATAGTTGATCCACCCATTGAAGCAAACTTGTTTAGGTAGTATTTTCCTTCTTCACTTTTCTGCCCAACAGAAAAAACATCTATAATTTCCACATTATATTCGGGCAGAAGATCGCAGGCAGCTGCATATCCATCGCCACCATTATTGCCCTTACCTGCAAGGATCAGAACGTTTCCGCCGATAGGACAAATTGATTTTATTGCATTTGCTACAGCCATTCCACTTCTCCCCATCAAAACCACGGCAGGAATACCAAGAGAATGGATGGCAAAGGAATCTATTTCTTTTATTTGCGAGGAAAATGCAAGCTTCACTGCTAGTCTCCTTTTTTAGGTACTTTAGTTATATATTATCATATTGCCTTATAAAATTCAATCTTTTTTCGTAAATCTATTTACAAAAACTACTTTTTTTGATATACTTAACATAGTATAGGACAAAACCAGTTAGAGGAGGAACCCTTATGTCTAAAAAAATCGTTATCACTATCGCACGTCAGTTTGGTAGCGGCGGACGTGAAATCGGAGAAAAGGTGGCAAAGCTGCTTGATATTCCAATGTATGACAAGGAGCTTATCAAGGATGCTGCTGCAAAGGGCAGTCTTAATGAAGAGGTTCTTAAAACTACTGATGAATCGGCAGCAAACAGCTTACTATATACTCTCGCTATTGGCTCTAACGTTCTGGGAGCTAGTATGCATTTTGGATATAAGATGCCCCTGAATGACAAGCTCTTTATTCTACAATCCGAGGTTATCAAGGAGTATGCTGCTGCAGGTAGCTGCGTTATTATAGGCAGATGCGCCGATTACGTTCTTAAAGACGAAAAAGACATACTTAAGATATTTATTTACAGCGACCTTGAACACAGGGTGGCAAGAATTAAGGAAAGATATCCCGACATTAAGTCCACACAAATAATTGACGTTATTAACAAGACCGATAAGCGCAGAGCATCATATTATAACTTCTATACCGGAAATAAATGGGGTAAATATGATAATTACGACCTTGCTATTAACTCATCGACCTTTGGAATTGATGGCACAGCAAGACTTATTGCAGAATTTGCAAAAAATATAACCGAATAATATAAAAATGGCGGAAAATGACGATGTTTGTTGTCAAATTCCGCTATTTTTTTGTTTTATTTGATATTTATTTTATTTCCGTTTTTATCGATGCTTGATGAGTAGAAGGCTGTGAGAAGCTTTTCCATTGCGAGATAATCGGACACTGCGGCAGTTTCGTTTGCAGAATGCATTGCAAGCTGTGGTAATCCAATATCTACAGAGCTTAACGAAACCTTTGTAGTTGCAATTGAGCCAAGGGTTGAACCACCGGGAATATCTGCGCGATTGTAATAGTGCTGGAACTGAACATCTGCCTTTTCACCTATGAGGCGAAGGATAGCGTCGGACACGCCGTCTGTAGTATAGCGCTGATTTCCATTGTGCTTTATCACTACACCGCCACCAAGAATGGGAGCGTTATCCTTGTCGGAAAGCTCTGGGTGATTGGGATGCACCGCGTGGGCGTTATCGGCGCTTACCATAAAGCTGTGCTCAAGCATTGCGTAATAATTATCATCGCCACCGGCTATGCGCTTTAATGTATCAAAGAGGAAGCTGGATGCGGCGCCCTGCTTTGTTTCGGAGCCTACCTCCTCATTATCGAATACAGCGAGAACCTTTACCGCTCCACAATCTCCATCGGATGCAAGGAAGCCCTGTAAGGATGCGTGTACGCACTCAAGGTCATCAAGACGTGGTGATACCACAAGGTCATCGGCTATGCCGCATACTCTACCCTTATCTCTGTTATATACAAAAAGGTCGTGAGATATAATATCTTCGCGATTAACAGAAAGCATATTTGCTATGGCACCCTCAAGGCTTGTATCGCCCTTGTCCATTCCGATAAGAGGAATAAGATCTACAGCGGGATTATGCTTTGCACCATCGTTTACACCTCTGTTAAGGTGAATTGCAACTGATGGGATTATAAGTGCATCTTTATCTACGTTAACAAGTCTTTCTTCAATGCCGCCCTCTGTGCGAACAACTACTCTTCCTGCCACAGATAAGGGACGATCAAGCCATGTATAATGAATCATTCCACCATACTTTTCAACAGAGAGCTTATTATATGTTCCCTGAAGCTCAAACGAGTTCTTTACTCTAAATGAGGGAGAATCGCTGTGGGATGCGGTAATCATAAATCCATTTCCCTTACCTGCAAAAGCAATAATGGAGGATCCGCCACTTACAACAAAGTGCTTTCCACCATCGGTCATAGATTTTCCGTCCTTTAATGCTACCTCTGTATATCCATTTTCGATAAGCTCCCTCTTTACCATGTCAACGGTGTGATATGCTGTGGGAGAATTATCAATAAAGCTTAAAAGTTTGTTGATTTTTTTCATATTTATCTTCCTTTTTGCCCGTACTTAAACCAAGTCTGGGCTTTTTTATTTTTTCTTTACACATATTTTACAACTTTTTATTATAATTGTCAACTAAAGGCTTGAAAAATCTTTTATTTTGATGTAAAATATTATAATATAAAGATTATTTTTGGAGGCATATATGATAAATTTTCCTGATCTCGGCTCAGCTAAGTCGGTTTTTGACTTTTTTGTAGATTTTTCGAAGGTGCCAAGAGGTTCTACACATACCTCTGCTATTGCAGAATATTTAGTTGATTTTGCCAGAGCTAGAGGACTTGAACACAGACGTGACGAGCACGATAATGTTATAATCAAGAAGCCTGCTACAAGCGGACTTGAAAATAGACCCACTGTTGTTCTTCAGGGACACACAGATATGGTGCTTGCAGAAAACGATGAATGTAACATCAACCTTCTTACAGACGGGCTCAAGCTTTATGTTGACGGTGATTTCCTTCGCGCAAGAGGCACAACCCTTGGCGGTGATGATGGCGTTGCTATGGCTTATGCGTTAGCATTGCTTGATTCAAAGGATATTCCCCACCCTGCTATCGAAGCGGTATTCACATCTGACGAGGAAATAGGACTTCTCGGTGCTGTAGGTCTTGATACATCCGATCTCAAGGGTCGAGTTATGTTTAACATTGACTCTGACGCAGAGGGCATATTTACAGTTGGCTGCGCAGGTGGTATGCGAGTTGATATTAAGCTTCCCGTTTCTCGATCTGTAGAATCAAAGGTTGGTTACAAGCTCACTGTTTCCGGATTTAAGGGTGGACATAGCGGTGTTGAGATTGACAAGGGTAGAAGAAATGCTATCAAGGCTCTTGCAGAGGGACTTGCACTTGTAAATGATATTTCTATTGTAAAAATGGGCGGCGGTAATGCTGATAACGCTATTCCAAGATCTGCGGAATGTGTATTTGTTACCGATGCTGATATTTCCAATATTAACTTTGAGCATGTGCTCAAGGAAAAGTACGGCGATATTGAGGAAGATATGGCTGTGGCACTTGAGAGACTTGAGGGTGAGTTCGTTGGTTGCAGCAAGGAATCCTCTGCAAAGGCTATTTCACTTATCAATGAGTGTCCAAGCGGAGTTATCAGAATGATGGAGGATATAGAGGGACTAGTTGAAACCTCTCTTAACCTTGGTATTCTTGCGATGAGTGATGATGCTATGGAAATTTCCTTCTCTGTAAGAAGTGCTGTTGGCGCTGAAAAGGAAAAGCTTGCAAATAGACTTTTGGAAATCGCAGAGGCACACAGAGCATCATTTGGCAGACACGGTGAATATCCCGCTTGGGAATATCGCAAAGAGTCACACCTTCGCGACACTATGTGCCAGGTTTACAGAGATATGTATGGAAAAGATCCTGTGGTTATGACAATACACGCAGGTCTCGAATGCGGAATCTTCTCAGACAAGATGGATGGGCTTGACTGCGTTTCTATCGGCCCTGATAATTTTGATATTCACACTACCGAAGAACGACTTTCCATTTCCTCCACCATAAGAGTTTGGGAATACCTCGTTGAAGTACTTAAAAGAATTTAATTTTGTTTGTTAGGCGATGCCTGACAGAAAGGATATATTATGAATAAGACAAGACTTAAAAAATATGCTAACCTCATTGCAAGATGTGGTGTAAATGTTCAGAAGGGACAGGAGGTTATTGTTAACGCAGGACTTGATCAGCCCGAGTTCGTTAAGATGGTTGTTGAAGAATGCTACAAGGCAGGAGCTAAAAAGGTTTCTGTTGAATGGTCCTATCAGCCTCTCACAAAGCTTAACGTTAGATATTGCTCCGACAAGGTTCTCGCTACTATGGAAAAGTGGCAGATCGAAAAGCTTGAGCACAGAGCTGAGATTCTTCCCTGTATGATTCACCTTATCAGCGAGGATCCCGATGGACTTGCAGGAATCAACCAGAAGAAGATGGCAAAATCCATTGCGGCAAGAGCTAAGATCATTAAGCCCATCAGAACCAAGATGGAAAACAAATATCAGTGGTGCATCGCGGCAGTTCCCGGCAAGGAATGGGCTAAAAAGGTATTCCCCGGTGAAAAGGCATCTGTTGCAGTTGAAAAGCTTTGGGAGGCGATTCTCTCTACATCAAGAGTTAACGATGATCCTATCGAGGCATGGCGCCAGCATAACGAAGATCTTGCTTCAAGATGCAAGTTTATGAACGCACTCGGAATTAAGGAGCTCAGATATAAGTCCGCAAGCGGTACAGATTTCAGAGTAGGTCTTCTTCCCAACGCTATCTTTATGGCAGGTGGCGAGGAAACCCTCGGCTCTAATATCTACTACAACCCCAACATTCCATCCGAAGAGCTCTTTACTTCACCAAGAAAGGGTGATGCAGACGGTATTGTTTATTCCTCTCGTCCTCTTTCCTACGGTGGTCAGCTTATTGATAACTTCTGGATCAAGTTTGAAGGTGGTAAGGCTGTTGAGGTAGGAGCTGAAAAGAACGAAGAGCTTCTCCGCGAGCTTATCGGTATGGATGAGGGTGCTGCTTACCTTGGTGAATGCGCGCTTGTTCCTTACAACTCACCTATCCGCGAGTCCGGACTTCTCTTCTACAACACTCTCTTTGATGAAAATGCCGCTTGCCACTTGGCTCTCGGTCGTGGCTTTACAAACGTTATCAAGGGCTACGAAAATCATACAGAGGCAGAGCTCCACGCAATGGGCATCAACGACTCCTTCGTTCACGAGGACTTTATGATTGGAACAGAGGATATGTCTATTGTTGCAGTTTGTGCAGACGGACGCGAGGTTAAAATTTTCGAAAACGGAAACTGGGCGTTCTAATACAAATAATATGCGTTTTTGTAAATTATTATTTGCAAAAAACAGTAAAAATCCCAAGCTTTTTTCGCTTGGGATTTTTTGTTTAACTCATTATTTGTGATTTTATTGTTATATTTTGCGAAACTGCTAATTGCCTGATTTTATTATAGAAAGAGCTACAACAAGACCATCGCGAGCAGAAGAAATTATACCACCTGCATATCCTGCGCCTTCGCCTACCGGATAAAGACCGTCTATTGAAGACATATAGCTTTCATCGCGCTCTATGCGTACAGGCGATGTCGTTCTAGTTTCCGGGCCGATCATAAGAGAATCAGGATATAACATACCTGGAAGCCAGGCGTCAAAATCGTACATAGCCTCTCTCAATGAATCGGTCACAAAGGACGGAAGATAGGATTCGGGGGCAACAATTTCAACGCCTCTTTTATAGCTTGGTATCATACCTCCCAGGTTTTTTGGAACTTCTCTTTTCAAAAATTCTTCCATTCTGGTGATTGGAGCTTTATAATTTTCTGTAAGTGAAAATGCTTTTGCTTCTATTTTTGCTTGGATATCGAAGCCTGCAAGTGGATGGTCGCTATTAAAGTCATCAGGTGTAACGGATACCAGATATGCAGCATTTGAATTTTCTGCAGAACGGCTGTATTCGCTCATACCATTGGTTACAATCGAGCCCACGTTTCCGGTTGCAGCCACAACCTCTCCACCGGGACACATACAAAAGCTATAAACACTTCTGCCGGACGTAAGATGGCTAACCAGATGATAAGATGCGGCGCCAAGCTCTTTAGGATAATCTTTGCCGTAAATAAGCTCGTTTATATACTCTCTCGGATGCTCAACTCTCATACCAATTCCAAAACCACGAGAGGTCATTTTCAGCCCCTGATTATACAGAGTTCGAAATGTATCTCTTGCACTATGGCCTATTGCCAGGATAATTTTGTCCGTTGATATTTCGTATGGAGTGCCATCCTTTGGCACAACTGTTGCGCCGGTTATCTTTCCGTCTTTTAACACAAGAGAATCAAACCTTGTACAAAAACGGAATTCTCCGCCATAAGAGATTATTTTTTCTCTGATTTTTTCTACGATAATTTTGAGTTTATCAGTACCTACGTGAGCACCAACCGAATAGGTTATGTCCTCATCTGCGCCTGCAGAAACGAATTCCTTTAAGATAAAGAGCTTATATTCATCGGGCGAACCGTACTTGAGCTTTCCGTCAGAAAATGTTCCTGCGCCACCTTCGCCGTATTGGATATTGCACTCTGGATCAAGAATACCAAAGGTATTGAAGCGATTAACCGCCACTTCCCTCTCACTAACAGTCATTCCGCGCTCAATTACTATTGGACGAGCCCCCGATTCTGCCAACGCTAAGGCGGCAAAAAGTCCTGCAGGGCCGGAGCCGACTACAAGTGGTCTGTTAATCATTTTTGATACCGGAATAACCAGCTCTTTTTGTTCGTGGAAACGTACTTTTTTTCTCATATTGAGAAGTCCACGCTCTCTCTCGGGAGAGGGGGCAACGGCTACGGTCATATCATAGTGAATATCTTTTTTGTCATTAACATTTAAGATTCTGCGAGTAATTTCAAACTCTCTGACCTCTTCGTCCGTAAGAGGAAGTCTATTCTTAAGAGCATCTCTAATATCCGATTTTGTATATCCAATAGGGAGCTTTATATCTGTTTTAATCATCACTTCCCCCTCCTTTCGAAAAATCTTACTATATGATTTTATCACAAAACTCTAAATTTTGCAACAGAAAATAAGGAAAAGTAGTTTTTTTCAATTAAATGCCCCACTCTCGCTCCTTTATTACTTGACATAAGGCCGGAAAAGATGTATAATTAAGAGTAATTTATTTTATTTTGAGTATTTTGTTTACTTTGCGTACGCGAGGTAGTGATACTTTAGTCCATCGGAAAGTGTAGGTTAAGCTATGATAAATCAGAAAATGCAAAGCCTTGGCGCTAAGCGCTCTGTTATACGAGAGCTTTTTGAATATGGAAAAAAGAGAAAAGCTGAGATTGGCGAAGATAATGTTTTTGACTTTTCTCTCGGCAATCCAAGCATACCTGCACCAAAAGAGGTAAATGACGGAATACGACAGCTTTTGGATGAAGAAAATTCCGTTTTACTGCACGGATACACATCTGCGGAAGGTGATATTGCGGTAAGAGAAGATATTGCTCGTTATATAAACTCTACTTATGGCGAAAATGTCACTGTGGACTGCTTATATATGACTGTGGGAGCTGCTGCCGCTATTACAATTTCCTTAAACGCCCTTGTTACCGAAGGTGAAGAAGTGATTTGCGTTGCTCCCTATTTCCCCGAGTATAAGGTTTTTGTTGAAAAAAGCGGTGGCAAATTCGTTAGCGCTTGTGCAAATGATGACTTTTCGCTCAACATCGAGGCAATCAAAAACGCGATAAACAAAAATACTGCGGCAATAATCATTAATTCGCCTAACAATCCCACCGGAGTAATTTACTCCGAAGAAAGCATTGCCGAGCTTTCAAAAATGCTTTATGAAATGAGCGAAAAGATAGGAAAAACTATTTATCTTATATCGGACGAGCCTTATCGCGAGCTGGTATATGATGGAGCTTTTGTGCCTTACGTTACAAAGCATTATGATAACTCTGTGATTTGCTACTCCTTTAGTAAATCCCTTTCAATCCCCGGTGAAAGAATAGGATACATTCTTATTTCTCCGCGAATGACAGATTTCAATCTTGTCAAAGAGGCAGTTGCCGGTGCTGGCAGAGCTCTTGGATTTGTTTGCGCTCCTTCGCTGCTGCAAAGATTGGTAGCAAGATGCCTCAGCAAAACTGCGGATATTGAGATTTACGATAAAAACAGAAGATTGCTCTTATCTTCCCTTACAGAGTATGGATATGAGGTAATTAAGCCGGCGGGGGCATTCTATCTCTTCATAAAATCACCATCCGGTGACGGACGAGAGTTTTCTGACAGGGCAAAGAAGCTTGATATACTAATTGTTCCCAGCGAGGACTTTGGAACAGATGGGCATGCAAGACTCTCTTACTGCGTAAAAAGAGAAATGATAGAGAGATCACTACCACAATTCAAAAAATTAATTGAAAGTTATGATAAAAATGATTAATTCACTTGAAAAAGCAAGAAAAGAAATAAATCAAATAGATAAAGAAATGGCAAGGCTCTTTGAGGAGCGTATGGCTTGTGTAAAGGTTGTTGCAGAATATAAAAAAGAAAACAACCTCCCCATTCTTGACGAGCAAAGAGAGGCAGAAATTATAAAAAGCAACTCTGAGCTTGTTAAAGACGAGGCTATAAAAGAATTTTACGTTGACTTTTTGAAGAGCAATATGTCTATTTCAAAAGCCTATCAAGCAAAACTAATGTCCGAAGACAAGGATTGTTGAACTAACCAATCAAAAATTCTACAAGGTGGTATATATGAAAAAACTTGAGGTTTCACTCGGTGAGAGAAGCTACAATATTCTCATAGACAAAGGCTCTATAGCAAATATGGCAAGCCTTTATGGAATAGGTCACAAACGAGCATTTATTGTCACCGACAGTGGTGTTCCAAAGGAATATGCGGAGGCAGTTGCTTCCGGATTTAATAGCTCCTATATTTATACGATTAATGAGGGTGAAGAATCTAAGTCCATCAAGACCTTCGGAGAAGTTCTGGCAAAAATGCTGGAGTTTGGAATGACCAGAGTTGACGTTTGCGTTGCTGTAGGAGGTGGAGTTGTTGGCGACCTTTGCGGCTTTGCTGCTGCCTCGTATATGCGAGGGGTTGATTTCTATAATGTTCCCACAACTACTCTTTCTATGGTTGATTCATCTATTGGTGGCAAAACCGCAGTTAATCACTGCGGAGTAAAGAACATAGTTGGTGCTTTTTATCAACCAAAGGGTGTTCTTATTGACACCGATACCCTAGCGACTCTTGACAAAAGACAATGGACATCGGGATTGGCAGAAAGCATAAAGATGGCTATGACATCGGATAAGGAGCTCTTTGAGATGCTTGAGGAGCAAGAGGATATTTATGCCAATATCGAAGATATTGTTATCCGTTCATTGATGATAAAGAGGGCTGTAGTTGAAGCTGATGAGCGAGAAGGCGGAATCAGAAAGATACTTAACTTTGGACACACTTATGGACACGCTGTTGAAGCGGACGCAGAGCTGAAGGGTTACTATCACGGAGAATGTGTTGCTATCGGTATGGTGGCAGTTTCCAGCGGTGAGGTTAAAGATAGGCTGATTGCAGTTCTCAATAAATATTCACTGCCAACCGAATATAAGGACGATGATGGACGTGCTCTTGCGTTCATCTCAAAGGATAAAAAATGCAAAGGTGATAAGATAGATATTATTCTCGTTCCGGAGATAGGAAAATATGAGATAAAATCTATGGAAATTGAAGAATTCGCCAAACTTATAAAGACAGGAGGTCTCTGCTGATGAAGAATACTTTTGGAAATTATCTTTCATTGACGCTTTTTGGCGAAAGTCATGGCGAATATATCGGAGCTGTGATTGATGGAATGACTCCGGGCGTTAAGATCGATCACGATGAAATAAAAAGCGCTCTTCAAAAAAGAAGACCTAAAGGAAAAATCGCCACATCACGAGTTGAGGAAGACGAATACAAAATAATTAGTGGCGAGTATAGAGGATATACAACCGGAACTCCGCTGACCGTTATAATTCCTAATCAAAATAAAAAAAGCGGAGATTATTCTGACATTGAGAATACACCTCGTCCTGCGCACGCAGATTACACCGCCGAGATGAAATATCACGGATACCAGGACAAGAGAGGCGGCGGTCATTTCTCCGGAAGGATAACTGCAGCCCTTGTTGCCGTTGGCGGAATTATAAGACCGATGCTTGAAAAAAAGGGCGTAAGAATTGCTACTCATATTGCTGAATATGAAAATATATCGGATCGCGGTTTTTCCAACTTAGATGAGGACATAAAGATTCTTAAAGACAGGGAGTTCCCTACACTTTCCACTGAGGTAGAAGAAAAAATTATAGCGCTAGGTGAAGAAGTAAGAAGCTTAGGTGACAGTATTGGTGGCGTTTTGGAGACGATTGTTCTCGGTATGCCAAGTGGAGTTGGTGAACCTTGGTTTGATACAATAGAGGGATTGATTTCTCATGCTGTATTCTCTATCCCCTCAATTAAAGGAATTGAGTTTGGCAAGGGCTTTGAGCTTTCAAAAATGAGAGGAAGCCAGGCTAACGACTCATTTGAAATCATTAATGGCGAGGTATATACAAAAACAAATAATAATGGTGGTGTTAACGGCGGAATTACCAATGGTATGCCTATAACCTTCCGCTCGGCAGTAAAGCCCACCCCATCAATAGCTATAGAGCAAGATACAGTTGATCTTGTAAAAAAAGAAAATACAAAAATAAAAATTACAGGCAGACACGACTCATCTATAATACAGAGAGTTGCCCCTGTTGTTGATGCAATAGTAGCCTTTGTTATGGCTGACGTTTTAATAGGCAGATTTGGCACAGATTACTTTTTAGATTGATTTATCGCAGATAAGCAAACATTTATTTACAAAAAATGCTTAAGGAGGTTGTTATGAGATACGGTTTGCTCGGAGAGAAGCTGGGACATAGCTTTTCAAAGGAAATACATAATATGCTTGGCGACTACTCTTACGACCTCATTGAGGTGGCAAAAGAGGATTTTGATAGCTTTGTTGCAAGTGGTGACTTTGATGGAGTAAATGTTACAATTCCCTACAAAGAAGCTATCATCCCAAGCCTGAAGTATATAGACGATGCTGCAAAAGCCATTGGGGCTGTTAATACAGTTGTCAGAAAATCCGATGCATTGTATGGATATAATACCGACTTTTACGGTATGGTAAAGCTCATTAATCACGCGAAGGTAGGTATAAAGGGACGCAAGATAGCTATTCTCGGAACAGGCGGTACTGCAAAGACTGCAAGGGCAGTAGCAGAACATCTCGGAGCTAAAGAGATACTTACTGTTTCAAGAACAGACAAGCCCGATACAATTACCTACGACACACTTTACAGTCAGCACAGAGATATAGAGGTCGTTATCAACACAACGCCGAAGGGGATGTATCCAAATGCTGATGAATGCCCACTAGACCTTGATAAATTCCACAAGTTGTTTGGTGTTATTGATGCAATATACAATCCATTGCGCACTACGCTGGTTGTCGAAGCCAAAAAGAGAGGAATACGTGCCGAGGGTGGCCTTTATATGCTTGTTGCACAAGCTGTACGAGCTTCCGAAATCTTCTTTGACAAAAAATATGGTGAAAAAACCATCGATAAAATATACAGAAAGCTTATCAGAAGCAAGGAAAACATAGTTCTTATCGGTATGCCTGCCTCAGGAAAAAGCACGGTTGGACGAATACTTGAAAAACGACTTTCGAAAAAGCTTTTTGATACCGATAAGCTGATTGAACACAAAGAAAAGTGCGCTATTTCTGAAATCTTCAAAACAAATGGGGAGGCTTATTTCCGTGATTTGGAAGCAAGTGTTGTCAAGGAATTATCTACAAAGAACGGAATTGTTATCGCTACGGGCGGCGGAGCTGTTTTGAGAGGAGATAACGTTGATAACTTAAAGAAAAACGGTAGACTTTATTTCATAGATCGTCCCTTAACGAAGCTTATACCTACTTCAAACAGACCACTGGCAAGTAACGCAAACGATATTGAAAGAAGATTTAACGAAAGATATAGAATTTACTCCCAAGCAGCAGACGTAAGGATTGACGCTAATACCAGCGCACCAATTACTGCTGACAAAATTCTTGGCGAATATAACTCTTAATGGAGAACGTTATGAAAATTTATGTTATAAATGGGCCAAACCTCAATATGCTTGGCATAAGGGAGCCTGAAATTTACGGCAAGGACGGATACGAAAGCCTTGTTGATAAAATAGCACGTTACTGTGGTGAAAATGCGGTTGAGCCTGTGTTTTACCAATCTAACCACGAGGGGGATCTGGTGGATAAAATCCAAGAGGCTTATTTCAAGGGAGCTGACGGCATTGTTATAAATCCCGGTGCTTATACTCATACAAGCATTGCTCTTCTCGATGCAGTTAAGTCAACATCTCTTCCATGTGTTGAGGTTCATATCTCAAAGCTTGAGGACAGAGAGGCCTTCAGACAGATAAGCTACATCAGGTCGGCTTGTATTGGCACCATAAGCGGCCACGGAACAGACGGATATATTGAGGCTATTGACCTGTTGATAAAAAACACAAAAATTAACTGATTATTGACCCAAGCACAAACACTTAGATTCATGCAAGGAGGTGGGGAGAGTGATAGCTAAAATTGAAGAAAGCAAGCTTTTTGGTACTGTGACGTTTCCTGCGTCTAAAAGCATTTCGCACAGGCTGATAATTGCGGCATCCTTGGCACAAGGAGAAAGCAGGATTCACGGCATTAGCAAGTGTGATGACGTTATGGCTACTATCGCTTCCCTATCCAACCTTGGTGTTGAATTTTCCTTTGACGGTGATACTGCTATCGTTAAGGGAATTGATATAAAAAATGCCTCTGCAAAAGAAGCGCTTTTCGTTAACGAGAGCGGAAGCACACTTCGATTTTTGATTCCACTTGCATATTTAACCGGAAAAGATATTAGCTTCACGGGCGCTAAGAGATTATTTGAAAGACCTCTCGGAATTTATGCAGATATTGCAAAAGAGCAGAAAATGACATTCGATCTTGGCGAAAGCTCCCTTAAGGTGGAAGGATGCATCAAAGCCGGAAGCTATAGGCTGAAAGGAAATATCAGTAGCCAATTTATTACAGGACTTCTTTTTGCATTACCACTTCTCGAAGAAGATTCAAGGATCGTTATAGAGCCCCCCTTTGAGAGCAGACCGTATGTCAATATGACTATTGATGCATTATCAAGCTTTGGTATTGATGTTAGATTTGAAGATGAAAATACCCTCGCTATCCCGGGAAATCAAGTGTATAAGAGCGCAGATTGCAAGGTAGAGGGCGACTGGTCTGGTGGCGCTTTCTTACTCGCACTTAAGATGCTACACGAGGATGTAACGGTTGTTGGCTTTAATGACGGTAGCCTTCAGGGGGATAAAATTGCAAAGGAATATTTAGAGGAAATTCGCGCCGGAGCCCCTACCCTTGATATTACAGACTGCCCCGATCTTGGCCCTATACTTTTTGCTATGGCTGCATATTTTAATGGCGCTACATTCACGGGAACAAGAAGGCTCAAGATCAAAGAAAGCGACAGAGCCGAGGCTATGAAAGCAGAGCTGGAAAAATTCGGCGCATGTGTTGATATATTTGAAGATAGCGTTAAAGTTTATGGTGGTATCCACAAGCCTGAAGGCATTTTAGTGGGTCATAATGACCATAGAATAGTGATGTCCCTTGCAACACTTGCAACTAAGCTGGGCGGAACCATTTGTGGCGCTGAAGCAATTAATAAAAGCTATCC
Organism: Eubacteriales bacterium; assembly: GCA_045612865.1. Taxonomy (GTDB): domain Bacteria; phylum Bacillota; class Clostridia; order Oscillospirales; family CAG-272; genus UBA1740. Next base: position 7,142 of record JAZKZW010000103.1, on the reverse strand, counting down.
CGAGTTTTTTGAAGCACTAAAAAAGCTTGAAACTAATATTGAGATTTTGGACGATTAAAATGAAACTTACAAAAGATATGAACATACTTATAGTCGGACTTGGTGTTATCGGTGGAGGCTATGCAAAGGGGCTTACCGACAAGGGCTATGAGATTTATTGTATAACAAAAAACAGGGCCGATATTGATTATGCAATAGCGCACAAAATGATAAAAGATGGGTGCGATTTTGTCGATGCCAATCTTGTTGGCAGAGCTGATATTATTATCTCTGCTCTTTATCCCAGCGTCTTTATTGAATGGGTAAAAGATAATCAGCACTTATTTAAGAGTGGGGCTATTCTCACGGATGTTTCGGGCGTTAAGTCAACAGTTGTTTACAAAACACAGGATATTTTGAGAGATGATGTAGAATTTATTTCTGCACACCCTATGGCAGGACGTGAGCGAAGCGGTGTTGAGTACAGCGACCCCACGGTATTTGTTGGCGCGAACTATATCATCACTCCCACAGTGAAAAATACACCTGATGCCATAGAGCTTTGCAAAGAAATAGGCACGGAGCTTGGGTTTGGAAGAATATCAACTCTGACTCCCGAAGAGCACGACAAGATGATAGCCTTTCTCTCACAGCTGACACACTGTATTGCAGTTTCTCTTATAACCTGCAATGTTGAGGATGGGCTTGAAAAATACACAGGCGACTCCTTCAGAGACCTTACGCGAATTGCCAAAATCAACGACAAAATGTGGGCGGAGCTTTTCCTTATGAATAAGGACGCTCTGCTAAAGGAAATGGATGCTTTTCTCGATGATTTCACTGATTTCCGAAATATGATCGCCAACGGTGATGAATACGGAATGCGAGAAAAAATGAGGGCTTCTACAGCAAGACGTTCACTTTTTGACAAACCGAAAATAAACTAAAAGGAAGATATAAATTAATGGAATTTTACAGAAAGTTGCCAATACCAAAGGACATTAAGGCAGAGTTCCCGATTACAAAAGAAATGGAGCTTGCAAGAGAAAAATATTTATCCGAGCTTTGCGATATTTTCGCAGGTAAATCCGACAAGTTTGTTCTTGTAATAGGTCCTTGCTCTGCAGACAAGGAAGAGCCTGTGCTTGATTATATTCATCGCTTGCGCAAGGTGCAAGATCAAGTGAAGGATAAAATCTTTATTGTTCCGAGAATATACACAAACAAGCCCAGAACCACAGGCGAGGGATACAAGGGTATGCTGCATCAGCCAGACCCAAATGAAAAGCCCGATTTGCTGAAGGGACTTATTGCAATACGAAATCTTCATATGAGATCTCTTAGCGAAACCGGATTTGCCTGTGCAGACGAGATGCTCTACCCCGAAAATCACAGATATCTTTCTGATATAATCGGATACGTTGCAGTTGGCGCAAGATCGGTTGAAAACCAGCAGCACAGACTTACCGCTTCAGGACTAGACCTCCCTGTTGGTATGAAGAATCCTACAAGTGGTGACCTTACAGTTATGATGAACTCAATCAAAGCCGCGCAGTCATCTCACGTATTTCTCTATCGCGGTTGGGAAGTAAAGAGCGAGGGAAATCCCTATGCTCACGCAATTCTTCGCGGCTATGTTGACAAGCACGGTATCGCGCACCCAAACTATCATTATGAGGATCTTTGCAGAATTTGTGAAACATATAATGCATCCGGTCTGGCAAATCCTGCAGTTATAGTTGACACGAACCATTCCAACTCAGGTAAGAAGTATCTCGAGCAGATAAGAATAGCAAAGGAAGTTCTCCACTCAAGACGCCACTCCAGTGACATTGAAAAGATGGTAAAGGGTATTATGATCGAAAGCTACATTGAGGATGGCGCACAAAAAATCGGCGATTGTGAGATTTATGGTAAGTCTATTACAGACCCCTGCCTCGGCTGGGAAAAGACCGAAAAGCTCATTTTTGATATGGCTGATCTACTGTAATAACAAAAACACGGTCAATGTAAAAAGCGAAAGCCTGTTTAATAGAGCTTTCGCTTTTATTTTTTATATAAAATAAGTTATGAGATAAATCCACCGGCAAGCAAAATGCCCTCTTCATTGTAAATTGTCAATGACTGACCGGGGGCTGCTGTCGTAGGCTCGCTAAAAATAATCTTTGCAGTTTTATCAGTATTGAACACTACCTTCGCCAAAGTCTTTTTAGCCGTATATCTGGGCTTTACCCATGCTTCCATACTCATAGCCTCGCGTGGTTCGGAAAGACCTGAATATACAATATCGGTTATGCTGATTTCTGATGATTTTTTCGGATTTGTCGAGAGTGTTACGGTGTTATCGACGGGGTTGATTTCTGTGACAAATGCTCTTGTTCCAAGGGCAATTCCCAAGCCCTTGCGCTGTCCTACTGTGTAATGAATGATGCCCTTATGGCGACCGAGAACTGCACCATTATCGTCAATAAAATCACCGCTCAGACACTTGCCAATTCGCGATTCAACAAAGTCTGTATAATTGCCATCGGGAAGGAAGCAAATCTCCTGACTATCTCCACGATCAGCAGCCGACAAACTGGCATCACGAGAATATTCGCGCACCTGATCCTTATTCATATCTGCTAATGGGAACATAGTTTTTGCAAGAATATGCTGTGGCAATCGGTAAAGCATATAGGTCTGATCTTTTTTTGCATCAGCAGGCGAAGCGAGAGTATATCTTGTGTCACCGTCATTATTCAGCTCAATTATTTTAGCATAGTGACCTGTTGCTATCATATCAAAGCCACACTTCATTGCATAATCGTATAGCGACTTAAACTTAACCTCCGGGTTGCAGATGATGCAGGGGTTGGGGGTTCTGCCCTTTGAATATTCAGAAGCAAAGTTCTCTTTTATTATGCGCTCAAAGGCATCGGTCGCGTCAATAATATGCAATGGAATACCTATGCTTTCAGCGGCTTCAATAGCTGCATCAATCTCGGTATGCTCATGCATTTTTATAACCGCGCCCTCTACCTCGTGGCCCTCTGTTTTTAGCTTAAATGCGGCAAATGCGCTATCAACTCCGCCACTTATTCCAAGCAAAATTTTCATTATTTACTCCTATTTGTAAACAATTGTTGTCTTTTTATAGAAAAATCGGCGTAATTTTTGTGAAACGCCGATTTAGTTGGTTTTAGTGATGATCCTCGTCGTGCTCGGTAGGAACCTCAAAATCAATAGGTCTGCCGATCTTTGTATAATAGTCAGCAACTGCGCTCTTTACTGCTTCTTCTGCAAGAACGGAGCAATGAACCTTTACAGGTGGGAGTCCGTCAAGGGCCTCTACTACAACGCTGTTTGTAAGAGCAAGAGCCTCATCAATAGAGTGTCCTTTAATAAGCTCTGTTGCCATAGAGGATGTTGCGATAGCTGCGCCGCAACCAAAGGTCTTGAACTTGCAATCGGTGATAACATCGTCCTCAACCTTAAGATATATCTTCATAATGTCCCCGCACTTAGCATTACCTACTGTGCCTACACCGTCGGCATTTTCAATTTCACCAACGTTTCTTGGATTTATAAAATGATCCATTACTTTATCGCTATACTGCATTTCTATATTTCCTTTTTCTTTATTTTCTGTCATGATATTGGTTTGATTAACCGTTTTCTCTGCCCGATTTTACTACCTCTTCCCAAAGGGGGCTCATTTCACGAAGACGCTTAACGATGGGAGGAACAGTCTCGATAATGAAGTCGATATCCTCTTCTTTAGTATCTACGTTGATAGAAAGGCGGAGGGTTCCGTGGGCTTCCTCGTGTGGAACGCCTGTTGCGAGGAGAACGTGGGATGCATCAAGAGATGCAGATGAGCAAGCAGAGCCTGTTGAGGCACAGATGCCTGCGATGTTGAGCCAAAGAAGCATACTCTCTCCCTCGATATACTTAAAACCGATGTTCACGATGCCGGGAAGACGCTCGGTTGGGTGACCGTGTACTCTGGAGTATGGAATCTTTGAGAGGCCTTCAATAAGTCTGTCGCGCATAGCAGCAACCCTTGGAAGCTCGGTCATTCTTTCCTTGCTGATTTCAAGAGCCTTTGCAAGGCCTGCGATATAAGGGATATTTTCTGTTCCTGCTCTCTTGCGGCTTTCCTGTCCGCCACCGTCAATAAGGCTGTCAATTACTACGCCTTTTTTGATATAGAGAACGCCAATTCCCTTTGGAGCATGAATCTTGTGTCCGGAAAGAGCGAGCATATCAACGCCAAGATCGTGGAGATTAATTTCAACATTTCCGATAGCTTGTACCGCATCGGTGAACATGAGAGCGCCCTTTTCGTGAACGATCTTTGTGATTTCAGCGATGGGCTCAACTGTACCAATCTCGTTGTTTGCATACATTACAGCAACGATGGCAGTTTTATCTGTTACAGCTTCTCTAACTGCTTCGGGAGAAACAATACCGTATTCATCAACGGGAAGGTATGTTACCTCAAAGCCTTCTTTTTCAAGCGCCTTACAGGTGTTGAGAACTGCGGGATGCTCTATTGCAGTTGTAACAATATGGTTCTTTCCCTTTTTTGCAAGGCGGTGAGCAGCGCCCTTGATTGCCCAGTTATCTGCCTCTGTTCCACAGGATGTGAAGTAAATTTCGGAAGCGTCACAACCGAGCACGTCTGCTATTCTCTTTCTTGATGAGGTGAGGATATCCTTTGCCTCATAGCCCTTTGCATGGGAGCTGGAGGGGTTGCCCCAGGATTCAAGAAAGCACTTCTGTATTTCAGCGGCTACTTCGGGATAAACCGGTGTTGTTGCCGCGTTATCTGCATAAATAAATCTTTTCATCTTTTATCCTTGTTTTTTACTTTTTAATTTCCGTGAATATTCTATACTATTTTAGTGTATATTTCAATAGATTTTGCAAATTTAAATGTTAATTTTTTATGAACAAAAATATTTTATATAAAGGGCTTGACTTTCAATGCTAAAAAAGGTACAATAATCAGTGGGAAAATTTAACTTTTTGAAAGGATTTTTGACTATGTATACTATTGGAGTTGATCTTGGCGGCACTAACATTGCTATTGGAATTTGCGACAAGGAAATGAATATGATTGCAAAGGGCTCTGTTAAGACCGAAGTTGCCGGCGGTACATCTCATATTATGGACAATATGGCAGGACTTATTGAAAACCTGCTTAAAAATAACAAAATCGATAAAAAAGATATTGAATATATCGGTATTGCTACTCCCGGAGCTGTTGACGTTAAGAGTGGTGTTGTTGAGTCTGCATTTAACCTCGGATTTGACCACTTCCCTATCGTAAAGGAGCTTAAGGACAGAGTTGGCATAGAAAACATCTATGTTGCAAATGACGCGAATGCGGCGGCACTTGGAGAGGCTCTTGCAGGCGCTGCAAAGGGTACAGACCACTCTGTTATGGTAACTCTCGGCACAGGTGTTGGCGGTGGTGTTATTATTGACAGACACATCTTTGACAGAGGTGTTAACGCGGCTGTTGCAGAGCTCGGACACATGGTTATCCACGTTGGTGGCAGACAGTGCTCCTGCGGAAGACGCGGCTGCTTTGAGGCTTATTCCTCTGCTACAGCTCTTACAAGAATGACCGAGGAAAAGATGGAAGAGCTTAAGATCAAGGGTGTAAAATCACATCTGTTCACCGTTGCCGATCAGTTTGGAAAGGTTAGCGCAAGAACTGCATTTGACGCTATGAGAGCAGGCTGTCCATTTGCAAAAGAGGTTGTTGATACATATATCCGTTACCTTGCAGAGGGTGTTACAAACATCATCAACATCTTCCAGCCTGAAGTTCTCTCTATTGGCGGAGGCGTTTGTAACGAAGGTGATGCGCTTCTTCTTCCTCTTGTGGAGATCATTGAGCGCGAGCAGTTTACAAGAAATAATCCTCACAAGACAAAGATCACAATTGCACAGCTTGGTAACGACGCAGGTATCATCGGCGCAGCAGGTCTTGGTAGATAAATTACATACTAATATGAATGAAGAGAGCATCGGCTATAGTAGGTGCTCTCTTTTTTATATGTATTGTATTTGCTTGTGAAAAATGATGTTGTTCACTTAGGTAAAAAGTTAACGTAAAGCATCACAAAAACAGTTGAATTTTATTAGTCATACTGCTCTACTGTTGCAAGCTCTCCGGTACTTTCATCTAAAAATATCCAACTATACTTTGAACCGCTGCGTTTTCCCTTTTTCACATAAGTCATAGGTTTTCCATCACTTCCGATAGGCCAATCGGCTGATTGCACCCAAGAAGGGTATCCTTTTACGCTCTTAAACTCTTCGCGAATACGAGCTTTTGTTTCTTTAATTCTGCGTGTTTTAGGCATTGTATCAGGAAAGAGCGGAATGATATTTTCCTGTATGTACATCTCTGCCGTGCCACCGCTCAAATATTGTGGAATTACGTCAAGCATATAGCAGTATGCATCCTCGTACTTTTGTCCACAATATTCTATTGTTTGATCATACTGATAAAAAATATCAAAAACGCCATCATAGAATTTCCACGCTCCACTAGCAGTTCTCACATTATGGGTGAGCATGCGCCATTCTTTCGTTAGGAAATTTCGCACAGACACAAAGGAATCATCTCCGTATACATATCCAGGATAAAGATCAGGCTGGGCAAAGCAGTACAAAGAACGGTGAGAAAATGTAATTTCATTGTTGAATTTTCGCGGAGTAGGAATAAAGCTATTCGTTTTAATACAATTATTTACTATGTTTTGCAAAAAGTCATTGATTTCATTATCGATATCATACTTTTCTCTAAAATCTACTATTGGAGTGTTTCCTAAAAGAAATTTTCTTATTTCATTTGCAACATTCATATATAATATTCCTTTCCGTTTTTCTTTATTGTATCACAGATCAACAAAAAGCAACTATAGGATTTGATTTTTCGATACCCTATTTGCTGATATTCAACCTTAAAATTTTCCGTGGGATAAGAGGATGCCGTTTTCCTTTATGGTGATTATGCCGTAGGTGGGGGCAGTATCCTTGCCTCCGATGGTGCCGGGGTTGAGGTAATAGATGCCGTTTTCATACTGCTCTGTTGCCACGTGGGTATGGCCATAAAGGAGTATATCTGCTCCCATATCTTGGGCGAGGGATCTTAAGGATTC
>JAZKZW010000102.1:0-6357 GCA_045612865.1 Eubacteriales bacterium | reverse complement strand
AAAGAAGCTCCTTGTGAGGCTGAAACCGAAGAAGTCGATGTTGAAGAAGCTCTCACCGAAGAAACTGCTCCTACAGAAGAAACTACTTCCAACGAAGAAAATGCTTTAGAGGAAGAAATCACTCTTGAGGACAAGCCTCAGGAAGAAAATACAGAGGGGGTGTGCTAAATGGGATTTGATTTTTCTGCCCCAACGGGACCGATAGTCTATTGGCAGCTACCATTTGAAAACTGGCCCGATATGTTCAGAAACGTTATAACCCAGAGTACGGTAACGCTGTTTTTGGTAACGATTGCGCTGATTTTAGCGGCAGTTGTAATTAACAAAAATATCAAAAAGCGTCCCGGAAAATTCCAGGTTATAGTTGAAAAGCTTGTTACAATGCTTTACGGTATGGTAGAGGAAACTATGGGCAAGCATAATATGAAGTTTGCGCCCTACATTGGAACGCTGTTTGTTTCCTCGATCTTCTGCACCCTTCTTGGTATGACGCAGGTGTTCCGCTCTGCAACGGCAGATATTTCTGTTACCGCGGCTTGGGCAATTGTAACAACGGGAATGGTGTGGTACAACAATATTAAAAACTTTGGCTTTAAGGCGTGGCTCAAGGGCTTTACAGAGCCTATCGTTGTTATGACGCCTATGAACATTGTCAGTGAGGTTGCATCGCCCCTTTCCATGGCATTCCGTCACTTTGGTAACGTTGCCGGCGGCTCTGTTCTTACATCGCTGATCTATACGGCGCTTTCAACTGCATCGGCATTTCTTATTAAGTTGATTTTTAATGCGTCAATCAATATTCCTTTCTTACAGATTGGTATTCCCGCATTCCTTTCAATTTACTTTGACCTTTTCTCTGGGTTTGTACAGGCTCTGGTATTCTCACTTCTTACCATGGTTTATGTATCAGCGGCGTCCCCACCACCGGAGGAAATTCCCGAAAGACCAAAGAAAAAGAAGAAACAACCAACAAATTAATCTCGTCGATATTATAGAAAAAAATCACTTAATATACAAACAAAAGTTTACAAAAAACAATAAAAAACATATTTTAGGAGGAAAAACAAAATGGATATTAACGCAGGATTAAAAGCATTAGCAGCAGGTCTTTGTATGGGTATAGGAGCTATCGGCCCTGCTATCGGTGAAGGTAATGCAGTAGGTAAGGCTCTTGAAGGTATGGCAAGACAGCCCGAGATGGCAGGTAACCTTCGTACCAACATGATTCTTGGATGCGCTATTACAGAAACAACCGGTATTTACTCTCTCGTTGTTGCGCTTCTTATTTTGTTCCTTAATTAATTTTCATATTAGGAGAAAACCATGTGGTTATTAAATGCAACTATAGATCCATTGCCTACGGAGCCTTTCGTTGGCGTTAATTTCTGGACTATAATTTTCGCATGGGTGAATCTTTTAATTCTTTATTTGTTCTTAAAAAAGCTTTTATTCGTTCCCATCAAGAATATGATCGACTCCCGTCAGAAGGAGATTGACGATATGTATTCGGATGCAGAAAGCTCACGCGAGAGTGCAAAGGAGCTGCAGGCAGAATATGAGCAAAAAATACTTTTAGCTAACGATGAGTCGGACGCTATCCTGAGAGCTGCCCAAAGACGAGCAGAGCTTAAGGAGGAGGAGATCATCAGAGATGCAAAGGTAGAGGCAGAGAGAATTCTTGACCGCGCAGAAGAAATGATAGAGCTTGAAAAGAAGCGTGCTATCAACGAGGTTAAGGATGAGGTTTCAAAAATGGCTATCGGCATTGCGTCTGCAGTTATTGAGCGCGACGTTACCGAGGACGAGCATAGAGAATTAATCGACCAGTTCATCGAGAATATGGGAAAGTGTGAGGAGTGATCATGGAGAACGTTAGATGCTACGCAGAAGCGCTTTTTTCCCTCTCACAGGAGGCGGAGAAGTGTGATAACGTTTATGAGGACACTCGCATAGTTAAAGCGGTTCTTTTGGAGAACAGGGAATATCTTACAATACTTGATACCCCACATCTTGCTGCAAAAGAGCGCGTTGCTATGATAGATCAGTCATTTGGGATGCTTGATGAGCATCTTGTTAACCTAATTAAAATTCTCGCAGAAGCAAGACGTGCGCACCTGCTTATAAAGGTGATTTGCGAATTTGAGAGCCTTTATGACGAATATAAGGGAATTTTCAACGCTTATGCCACCAGCGCCGTTGCAATGAGTGACGTGCAAACAGAGGAGCTGCGCCAAAAGCTTCGTTCCCTAACGGGAAAAGAGCCCAGAATTATCAATACCGTGGATCCATCGGTGCTCGGCGGAATAAAGCTCCGCTTTGAGGGTAAGCAGGTGGACGGTACGGTAAAGGGCCGCCTTGAGGACTTTGAGAAAAAGCTTCGGGATTTGGTAATCTAACCTAGCGAGAGGATTGGAAAAAATCAATGATATCAAGAATTGATGATATAAGCAAAATAATCAAGGACCAAATTAAAAACTACAAGCGTGAGAGCCGAGAGGACGAGGTTGGTTACGTTATTTCTGTTGGTGACGGAATTTCAAAGGTTCACGGCATTGAAAAATGTAAGGCAAACGAGCTTCTTGAGTTCGAAAACGGAACTATGGGTATGGCGCTCAACCTTGAGGAAACTCATATCAGCGTAGTTTTGCTTGGTACCGACGTTGGCATCAGCGAGGGTGGCATTGTTAAGCGTACGGGCAGAGTTGTTTCTGTTCCTGTTGGCGAGGCCCTCGTGGGCAGAGTTGTTAACGCACTTGGCGAGCCAATTGATGCAAAAGGCCCTATCGAGGCCGCAGAATATAACCCCATTGAGAGAAAGGCTTACGGCATTATTGAGAGAAAGTCGGTTTCCGTACCTCTTGAAACGGGTATAAAAGCCATTGACTCCATGATTCCTATTGGTAGGGGTCAGCGTGAGCTTATTATCGGTGATAGACAGACGGGTAAGACCGTTATTGCAACCGACACTATTATTAACCAAAAGGGCAAGGGCGTTATCTGTATCTACGTTGCTATCGGTCAGAAGCAGTCCACCGTAACACAGGTTGTTGATACCCTCTATCGTAACGGCGCTATGGATTATACCATCGTTGTTTCCGCCTCTGCTGCCGAGTCTGCTCCCCTTCAGTATATCGCGCCATATTCGGGCTGTACTATGGGTGAGTACTTTATGGACCGCGGCAAGGACGTTCTTATTATTTATGACGATCTTTCAAAGCACGCGGTTGCGTACAGAGCGTTGTCCCTTCTTATCAGAAGACCTCCGGGCAGAGAGGCATATCCCGGTGACGTTTTCTATCTTCATTCACGACTTCTTGAGCGTGCGGCAAGACTTGCTCCCGAATACGGTGGCGGATCGCTTACAGCTCTACCTATAATTGAAACACAGGCGGGTGACGTTTCGGCATATATTCCTACCAACGTTATCTCTATCACCGACGGTCAGATCTTCCTTGAAAGTGAGTTGTTCCACTCCGGTATCAGACCTGCTATCAACCCCGGTATTTCGGTTTCACGAGTTGGTGGTAATGCTCAGATCAAGGCTATGAAGAAGGTTTCCGGAACACTTAAGCTTCTTTATTCCCAGTACCGCGAGCTGCAGAGCTTTGCACAGTTCGGTTCCGATCTTGACGCCGATACAAAGGCAAGACTTATGCAGGGTGAGAGAATTGTTGAGGTACTCAAGCAGGATAAAAACTCGCCCATTGATACAGCGCTCCAGATTGCTATTATCTATGCTGCATCAAACAATATGCTCTCCGCCGTTCCGAGAGAACGTATCCACGACTTTGAGGAGGAGCTCTTTGAGTATATCAAGGCGTCACACGATGAGTGGATAAAGGACATTCACGAAAGCGGAGTTCTCTCAAAAGAAAATGAGGAGCTTCTCAAAGCAATGATAATTCATACAAGAGAAAAGTTTGTGAAATAATGGATTTTTGCAAACTAAAGTTAGAAAACAAAGCTAAAAAGGAGGATTAATGATATGGCAAGCGCATCACTTCAAGATATAAAATCGAGAATGAAAAGTGTCAGCAGCACTATGCAGATGACTAAGGCTATGGAGCTTGTTGCATCATCTAAACTCCGTCGTGCAAAGCAGCTGGCGCTGAATTCAAGAGCCTTTGATGCCGTTCTTCTCGATGCGATAAATGACATTAGCACAGGCGTTGATGTCGGCGAATCTATTTGGTCGTGCGGTAATACAGACAAGCCAATGCTTTATATTGTCATCGCAGGTGACAGAGGTCTTGCAGGCGGATATAACTCCAATATTTTCAAGCTGGCTGAAAGCCTTTCGGACGATAGATCGGTATTCTTACCCATAGGTCGCCGTGCCGTTGAGTACTATAAAAGAAAGGGGCGCGAGATTTTTGACTCTGTTGCCCTGGTGTCCGACTCGGACGTGGGCTCTGCTATAAAGCTTGGAACCCGTGTTGCTTCGGCATTTGCCAACGGTGAGTTTTCGGGTGTTAGTATAATTTATACCAAATTCTTATCTATGCTCTCCTGCCTTCCTACCGCGGAACAGATACTACCATTGGCAAAAAAGGCGGACACCCCTGACACAGACCCGATTTATGAGGGCGATATGGCAGAGATGCTTGATAAAATAGTTCCTATGTATGTTGGCGGAATGTTAAACTCTGCTATTTTGGAGGCATCGGCATCCGAGCAGTCTTCAAGGCGAAATGCTATGAGCTCTGCAAACAAGAATGCAAAGGAAATCATAGATACCTTGTCTATCTCCTACAACAGGGCCCGTCAGGCTGCAATTACACAGGAAATTACTGAAATCGTTTCGGGCGCAGAGGCGCTCTAGTTTTGGGGAATATCCCAAAAAATCTCAGAAAGGAAACGAAAGAGATGGAACATAACAAAGGTCGGGTTACGCAGATTATCGGACCCGTTGTTGACGTAAGATTTGAGGGTGGGCATTTGCCAAACCTTCTTAACGCAATAGAAATTATCCACGAGGGCAAAAGGGTCGTTCTCGAGGTTGCCATGATCCTTGGTGATGATACCGTAAGATGTATCGCTATGTCAGGCACAGACGGTATGCAGCGAGGTATGGAAGCTATAGATACAGGTGCAGGTATAACCGTTCCTGTTGGAGAGAAAACTCTCGGCCGAATCTTCAACCTTCTTGGTGAGCCTATCGATAACGGCGATGCACCTGCAGATGCAGAAAAATGGTGTATTCACAGAGATCCTCCCGCATATTCAGAGCAGCAGGGAACAAGCGAGATACTCGAAACAGGTATCAAGGTTGTTGACCTTATCGCTCCTTATGCAAAGGGTGGTAAAATAGGCCTCTTTGGCGGTGCGGGCGTTGGTAAAACGGTTCTTATTATGGAGCTTATCAACAACGTTGCAAAGCAGCACGGTGGTATTTCGGTATTCACAGGTGTTGGCGAGCGTACCAGAGAGGGTAATGACCTTTATAACGAAATGAAGGAGTCCGGTGTTCTTTCCAAAACAGCTTTGGTTTACGGCCAGATGAATGAGCCACCCGGAGCGAGAATGAGAGTAGCCCTTTCCGGACTTACAATGGCGGAATATTTCCGTGATAGAGAGGGGCAGGACGTTCTTCTTTTCATCGACAATATTTATAGATTTACACAGGCGGGCTCCGAGGTTTCGGCTCTTCTCGGACGTATGCCATCGGCGGTAGGCTATCAGCCAACTCTTGCAACAGAAATGGGTGCTCTCCAGGAGAGAATTACCTCTACCAGCAAGGGCTCTATCACCTCCGTTCAGGCTGTTTACGTTCCTGCGGACGACCTTACTGACCCTGCTCCTGCTACCACATTCGCTCACCTTGATGCAACAACGGTTCTTTCTCGTTCTATTGCCTCTCTTGGTATTTATCCTGCGGTTGATCCCCTTGACTCTACTTCAAGAATTCTCTCACCTGACGTTGTTGGTATAGAGCATTATGAGGTTGCGCGCGGCGTTCAGATGATCCTTCAGAGATATAAGGAGCTTCAGGATATTATCGCGATCATGGGTATGGATGAGCTGTCTGAGGAGGATAAGCTCGTTGTTTCCAGAGCAAGAAAGGTTCAGCGCTTCCTCTCCCAGCCATTCTCGGTTGCCGAGCAGTTTACAGGTATGGAGGGTAAGTACGTTCCTCTTAAGGAAACAATCCGTGGCTTCCGTGAGATACTTGATGGCAAGCACGATGACCTTCCTGAATCTGCATTCCTCTTTGTAGGAACTATTGAAGAAGCTATAGAAAAGGCAAAGATGCTTGCAAATAACTAATCTCGAAAAAACAGGATATTTGTAAATAATTATAGTCAAATAACCATCAAAAAACGCCCCTGGAGGCAATAATGAAAAGTTTTAATATTG
>JAZKZW010000101.1:0-3230 GCA_045612865.1 Eubacteriales bacterium | reverse complement strand
CAAGCCTGGTGCTTACATGATTGTATTCTGCATCTGCGCTGTTGCTTACATCATCGCATGGTCAATCATGAAGACTTTGGTTCCCAAGTACAAACCTATCAAATTGGAAGACTAATCCCTATTTGAAAAATAAGGAAAGCCTTAGCGCTTTCCAACAGAAAACCGACTTCATTTTTGAGGTCGGTTTTTTTTGTAATTTGTGGTCATTTTTTTCCAACCATTCTACCCTATTCCTCGTCTAATAGATGAAACTTCGTTACAGCAGAATTTGTTTAACTTTCAAAATAACACGATTATGGACAACAATTTCTTTGACATCTTAGTACCTATGGGTATTTGTGTGGTATTACCAGTAATGATCGTTTGGTTGATTACCCGCAAACAACAAAACGAAACCAACCGTAAAACTGAAATTATGCTGAAAGCCATCGAAACAGGACAGAAGATCGATAGTGAATTTTTCAGCATTCAAAAAAAGGCAAGCAAAAGTATTAAAGAACGTCTTTTGGACAGATTAGTAATTGCCTGGATGACAACTATTTTTGCTATCACTCATGCAATATTTGGAACATCCATCTATATAGGAGATTTTGAACTTGATAGAAGCCTATTTGATTGTATATTTCTTGCGATTGGCATTTCTTTCTTTATCAGTTATTCTGTAGGAAAGAAAATCTTCAAAAAGGAAATGGAAGCAGAAGCAGAATCTGAGGCTCAAGCAGGATCTGAGGCACAAGCAGGATCTGAGGCAGAAGCAGAAGCAGGATCTGAGACACAAGCAGAAACAAAAACAATTGAACAGAAATAACAGATGACGGAAGAGCGTTTCATTCATTATATGAAGACTGAGCAGGAATCACTTCGGAGGTTCTTGCTTGGTCTGTGTCAGGGCAATGCGGACATGGCCGACGACATTGCTCAAGAAGCGCTCGTTCGAGCTTATGTAGCTTCGGGTACCTTCATGGGACTTGCAAAATTTCGCACTTGGTTGTTTCGTATTGCCTACAACTGCTACATAGACCGTCTTCGCACAAAGGACCACACCTCGATATCGACAGCATCTGACGAAGCACTCAGCATCCCAGGCACTTACGATGCCGATGAAAGTTTTCGTTATCAGCAACTTTACTTTGCCTTGGACAAACTAAGCGAAAAAGAGAAAGCTTGCGTGGTGCTTCATTATTTCGAAGACAGGAGTCTAAAAGAGATCTCTTCCATTTTACAGATTCCTCTTGGGACTGTAAAATATCATCTTTCTATGGGACGACAACACCTAAAACAACTCTTGCAATGAATCAGCAAAACATAGAAAAATATCTTAGGGAGCACAAACCTTTGGTAAAAGACAATCCATATTTCATATTGGAGGTTCAAAGTAAAATGCGCAAGGTGAAAGGCATAAAAGTCGAAGTTGATAGGCAAAACAAAAAAACGCGTATTGCTCTGATTTCCACACTTTTCATCGGACTGATAGCAGGTACGTTCTGCATGGTGCTTGTGTACTTCCATCCCATCCATCTTGACATAGAGCAGAACAAATTCCTGCTACAGGCCATTCAGTTCTTAGAAAACTACAAATCTTATCTTCCCATTCCTATCGCTCTGTGTGCCATCGTATTAGGCATTTTCTTCAGCCGTGAAAAGCAAGACGGCTTCTTTTTTCCCTTGCGATAAAACGCACAAGCTCTTGACAAGGGTATTTTGAGATAGTATATTTGTGGTCACTAATTCTTATTCATTATCACATTAAAAAACCTTATCAATATGGCATTGGCAATTAGCAGCATTCCTGTATTAAAAGACAAACTTGCTGAAACTTTCATCAAGAAAGCCAAGCAAGCAGAAAAAGAGAAAAGCAGCATCGACTTTTCCAAACAACGCGAAGAAATGAGAAAAATACTGAAAAAAGCACAGATATAATATGTTATACAACCTTACTAATACCATTTTCTCAAGTTTAAACCAAGAAATCCTGACAAACACGAAAACCTTCAGTTGCGGAAACAAAGACCTTGACAATTTCTTTTACGAAGATTGCATTGCTTATGCTAATAATCTATTTGGAAAATCTTATTGTTTTCAGAGTCCTCAAAAAGAAATCATAGCAGCTTTTACAGTATCAAATGCAAGCATTTTTACCAATAGATTACCTAATGCGCGCCGTAAAAAAATAAGTAAGAATCTTCCTTACGCAAAACGAGATCTCAACTACCCTGCTGTGTTAATTGGTCGTTTGGGAATCAATATTCACTATCAGAACAGGCATATTGGTTCTTCTTTACTTGATTTCATAAAAGCCTGGTTTACAGACAACAAGAATAAAACCGGTTGCAGATACTTGGTGGTTGATGCCTACAATACTGAAAAGACCTTATTGTTTTATCAAAAGAACGGTTTCGATTTTATATTTGGATGCGAGGAACAAGAAAAAGAGTATCGCAAAATAGATTCTACGGAAAAACTCAGCACTCGTTTGTTATATTTTGACTTAATCCGAATCGTCTGAGGACACAAAACAGGCGAAGCCTTAATTGGACTGCTCTATTTCATTGGTGATATTCATTTCTCCAACAGGTATATATTTTTTTTCAAAAATCACTTGCAGAAACAAACTATATCGTTTAGCTTTGTATCGGCAAACGATATAACGACAAACGAAATAAAAATTTAATTTCTTAAGCGATGAATACAACTAACAACGCACTAACCGAGGCTGTTTATTACATCTTACTTGCACTGGTCGAGCCCATGCATGGTTATGGTATTATGCAGCAGACGGCAGCTTTGAGCAATGGCAGGGTGAGACTTTCGGCCGGAACACTCTATGGAGCATTGGCCTCGTTGCTCGATAAGGGCTGGATTGAGCAGCTGCCCGAGGATGGCCGTAAAAAAGATTATCGTATTACGCCGGCTGGTCGTGAAGTGTTGAGGCTGGAACTTTTACGTCTTGCCGAGCTACTTGAAAATGGACGAAACATCTTACAAAACGAATAAGTTTATTCTAAAATACTAACAATTATGGAGAAGAAGGAAATAAAGAAACTTTGGCGATTCTATTCGGTTGCCGACTACGAGAAGGAAGAGGCATTTTTGAATGAAATGGCACGTGCTGGATGGAATCTTACAGCTGTTGGTTTTTGCCGTTATATCTTTCGTCGTGGCAATGAGGGAGAGTTTATTTATAAACTCGATATGGTAGAGCGCAGTGAATCTGACGAAGTGAAGGAAAG
>JAZKZW010000100.1:0-4764 GCA_045612865.1 Eubacteriales bacterium | reverse complement strand
GCTCCGCAAGAGGGTGAAAGAGATATTCAGTGCAGAGGTTAAGACATTTATTATCATTGTTGTTGGCGCGATAACCCTTATTTCTGTAAATATTTATTTGCAAAGAGAGGGAATTAACGCCGCAACTCCCGAATCTGTAGGGGATAAGCATCTTATTGGAAGCTTTGGTGATGCTATAAGACACGGTGCATTTTATGTTGCGGCTCTTGTTTCAACAACGGGATTTGCAACGGTGGATTATAACCTTTGGCCTGTGTTCAGCCAGTGTATTTTGATGCTTGTTCTGTTTATCGGAGCTTGTGCAGGAAGCACGGGCGGTGGCTTTAAGGTTTCGAGAATACTAATACTTCTAAAGGGTATGAAAAACGAGCTTTACAAGCTGATTCACCCACGTCAGGTAAAGAAAATCACAATGGATAAGCGCCCTGTGGATAGCGAGGTCGTGCGTTCTGTAAACTCCTTCCTTGTGGCTTATGTTTTTGTGTTTGCGGTTTCGGTGGTGCTGGTTTCTATTGATACAAGCTGTGATATTGTGACAAGCGTTACCGGTGTTATGACGGCGCTTTCAAACGTTGGTCCCGGTCTTGGCTCTATCGGCCCTGTTAATAACTTTGCCCATCTTTCCGACTTTACAAAGCTTGTGCTTTCCTTTGATATGCTTATTGGAAGGCTTGAGATTTTCCCCGTTCTTGTGTTGCTGTCACCCAGTACTTATAAGAATAAGGGATTCTAAAAGAACATCGGTAAATTTTGACTACAATCGCCGTTTTCTCACTAGCTCGACGTAGGTTTCTACGCCTTCGGTTCGAAAACTTCAATTCTATCTCAAAATTTTCTCGATGTTGGAGTGATTTTGGCTCTAGTAGCTCGTTTCCTCACTAGCTCGACATAGGTAATAAAGTTTTATATATGAAAGAATTTATACATGAAAGAAAATATAAATAACCAAAAGCCGGGGGCTTCAAAAAAGCTTTTCTCGGTAATCATACTTCTTGTTGCCTCCATGATTTGGGGCTTGGCGTTCTCGGCGCAGAAGGATGCAGGTGAGCTTGGTGGCTTTACCGTTGGTGCGTCACGTAATTTATTTGCGGTGCTGTTCCTCATTCCTGTAATGCCGCTTATGGACAAGCTAACAAAGAACGGTCGCAGTCTGATTAAAAATAAACGCCCTGATTTTACTGGGGCTGAGCTTATAGGCGGTACAATTTCGGGCTTATTTATGACCTTTGCAACGGCGCTGCAGCAGAATGGTATTGGTGATGGAACCGATGCGGGCAAAGCTGGATTTATAACGGCGCTCTATGTTGTTATCGTTCCGATCTATGCACTTTTCTTTGGCAAAAAATCTCCCGTTCGCGTCTGGATAAGCGTTGGGGTGGCGGTTGTTGGCTTCTATCTTTTGTCGGTAAAATCCGATTTCAGCATTCTTCCGTCCGACCTTCTCATTCTTCTGTGTGCTTTTGTTTTTGGTGGTCAGATTATGACCATTGACCTTTTTGCTCCCAGATGTGACGTAGTTCGCCTTTCCTTTATTCAATTCTTGTCGGGATTTGCTTTCAATCTTGTTTGTGCGCTGATTTTTGAGTCTCCCATTGACTTTGTGAGTATTGGTGACCATATATTGTCCCTGCTTTTCCTCGGCGTTTTCTCAAGCGGAATTGCATACACTCTCCAGGTGGTGGGGCAGAAAAATCTCAATCCCGGCGTTGCCTCGATCCTGTTGTCACTGGAGTCTGTTTTTGGTGCTATTGGTGGTGCTATCATCTTTGGCGAAACAATGCTGCCAAGAGAGGTAGTGGGCTGTGTAATTGTGTTTGGAGCAGTTATACTCTCGCAGATAGAGATTCCAAAAAAGAGTGATAAACCTCTAAATATGTAAACTTTAATTAACAAAAATAAATAAAAACAAAGGAGTAAACAAAAATGTTTGACTTTATCCCAACCGAGTATTTCCTTTTGGCCTTTGGCTTCATCCTTCTTATCAAGGGTGGTGACTGGTTTGTTGACGCTGCTACAGGTATTGCAAAGCGCTTCCATCTTCCCGAACTTCTCATCGGCGCAACAGTAGTTTCCATTGGTACAACACTCCCCGAGGTTATGACCTCTGCAATGGGTGCTATGAGTGGCGCAGGCGCTATCGCTTATGGTAACGCTATTGGTTCTATCATTTGTAACACAGCTCTTATTGCAGCGCTCACCATCGCTATCAAGCCCGGCAAGGCTAACAAGAAAACTCTTATCTTCCCCGTAGTATTCTTCTTCGTATTAGCTGCGTTCTATGCATTCAATGCTTATGTTTTCAAGGGCTTTGAACGTTGGTCAGGTATCGTTCTTCTCGTTGCATTCGTTATTTACATGATCGTTAACGTTATCAACATGAAGAAAAATCCCGAGGAAGTTGAAATCGAAGAAATCGAAACAGAAGCAGAGTCTGATGAAAACAAGGGCAATCTTCTTAAGGATCTTCTCTTCCTTGTAATTGGTGCGGCAGTTATCGCAGTTGGCGCATACCTTCTTGTTGAAAGTGCTACCGATATTGCACAACAGCTTGGCGTTCCCGAGTCCGTTATCGGTCTTACAGTCGTTGCTATCGGAACATCTCTTCCTGAGCTTGTAACAGCTATCACATCTCTTGTTAAGGGTCACGGCTCACTCTCTCTTGGTAACATCATCGGTGCTAACATCTTTAACATCGTTCTTGTTTCCGGTGTTTCTGTTGTTATCAGCCCCTTCAGCATTCCTCTTACATCTCAGCTCTTTGGTCAGAATGCATCTCTCGTATTCGACCTTCCTATCATGTTCCTTGTAATGGGTCTTATGACAATTCCCACAATTTTCAAGGGCAAGCTTAAGAGATGGCAGGGTATATCCCTTCTTGCTATTTACATAGCCTTTATGGCAGTTCAGTTTGTATTCGTTCAGACTGTTTAATTAGTTTTATATTTTCAAAACGCAGTGTCATTTCGCACTGCGTTTTCTTTTTTTTGAGATAAAAAAAGCATGGGCGACATTCGCGCCCATGCCACCACCCGAGGGTGGATAGTGTATTTAGGATTTGTGCTTTTTAGATTGCTACTTATCTTATTCGTAATACTCGATGATGATTACGTAGATATACATACCGCTGCCTGCTGAGCCTACAGAATATGTGCCTGCTTCATCAATGTCAACAGAGGTGAGAGTAACGCTTGTGCCTGCCTCAAAGCTTCCAACCACATTGCCGTCCTCATCAACCATATTAAGTGTTCTTACAGCTGAGCTGGAGGAGGACTGAACCGCGATGGTAATTGTGCAAGCGCCCTCGGTAGTGAAGCTTACGTATCTGTATGCACCGAACTTTGCACTGCCACCAACGCTTAAGCCATAGGTTGTGCTGTAGCTTACGTCAGCATAGGTGAATGTAACCTTTTTGCCCTTTTGCTCCATTGCTTTGTCTGCTGTGCCTACAACGGTGAACTCGCCTTCTTTTACGGTGGAGTTATAGAGGGTTTGTGAGAGATTATCTGCGTTAAAGATAACTGTTTTCACGGGTTCGGGACGGAGGGATTTGATAACTGCATCAACGGCTGCCTCTGCCGCAGCGAGAGCCTCAAGATTTGTAACTGCGGAGCGGTCGTCAACGTTAAGTCCGTTATAAGCAACTCTTGCAGCCTCGCATTTTTCCTGAACGGCAAGGTAGTTATCTACGGTAACCTCACCGAGGGCTATGATAGCGTCAATAGCGGATATAACTGCCGCGGGGTCGGGATAGGTTCTATTTGGGTTAGTAACAGAAATTGTGGTAAAGAGGTCCTCAAGGGCTGCTACGGTGTTCTTGCCAATGAGATTTGATGGGTCAATATATGCCTTTGGAGTGGTGAGTATGTGGTCGGAGAAGTTGAATCTTTCGCCACCTTCGGTTGTGATGCTGCCACCGAGAATAAGCTCTGCAATCTTTGCCGCCTGAAGGAAGGAGCCGTACTTGTTGTAGTGGGTAGCCTCGATGCCTGTGTAGCCTGCTTCTGCATTGCCGTAAGCTCCGTCATATCCGTTTGGCCACTGGCCTGTCAAATCATTGGGCTTGAGCGCCATAAGGTAGTTTGCATAGGTGGGAGTTGCGGTTTCAAGCATGGTCTTGCTCTCTGCGAAGAGGTCGATAAGGAGGCAGTTTTCTTCCTTTGCAAGCTGTCTTACCGCTTCTACGTATGCGAAGTTTTCGCCGTGGAGTCCTGCGCCACCGATAATCTGTCCGCCGCTGAATTTAACTCTTGCAACGGGAGTGATGAGAACGGGGGTCGCGCCATGGCTTCTTGCAAAATCAATGTACTGCTTGAGATACCATTTATATGTACCGCTACCGAAGGCATAATATTCGCTTCCGTACTTTGCAATCTCTGCGAGAGCCTTTGTTTCTTCAGCGTCGGTAGCCAGCTTTGTATATTCCTCGGGGAGGGTGGATGTGCTTGTTCTCACTGCGGGAGTTGTGGGGTAAATGCCGTTAGCATCCGGTGTTCCGAGGGGAACCATTCTGTCATACATAGATGCGTAGTTTGAGGGCTTGGAGGCGTCATCATTGTGTCCGAATTGTATGAAGAGGAAGTCACCTGCCTTTATGCAATCCTCGATAGATTGACCGCCATTTTGGCTAAAAGTATAACTATAGTTTGCATTATCGATGTTATAAAGGCGACCTTCGTTGATAAATGAGCGCGAGCTTCTTCCACCGTGTGCGGCATTTACAACGTTGATAGTGTCGTCAAAGAATAGACCGAGATACTGTCCCCA
>JAZKZW010000099.1:0-6071 GCA_045612865.1 Eubacteriales bacterium | reverse complement strand
AATATGATATCCCGGGAAGTAAAAATTACTTTCTGAGACCGAGCTGCTTAATGATTGCTCTGTATCTTTCGATATCCTTCTTAGCAAGGTAATTAAGGAGCTGCTTTCTGTGACCAACCATCTTGGAAAGACCTCTCTGAGAGTGGAAATCCTTGGGGTTCTTCTTCATATGAACTGTAAGCTCGTTGATTCTTGCTGTAAGAATAGCAACCTGAACTTCAGGAGAACCTGTGTCTCTCTCATTAATCTTGTAGGTTTCAATGAGGGCTGTCTTTTTTTCCTTTGCGATCATTTTTTCTTCACCTTTCGTAAAATATATTTCCATAAAGCTTTGTTTTTGTGCGGGTGAAAAGCACGAGCCACGCAAGGGATTCTTCCCAAACGGAGCAGGGCCATACACAAGACAAAGCAATAGGCCATTTGGTATTATATCACAAACTTTTTAATTTGTAAAGAGGTTTTTAAAAAATATTTTTATTTAAATAATAATGTTAAGAGGTAAGCAACAGGACTAATATGATAATTAATCACTTCTTCAACAGCTGCTTATCCTCGATATTTTCAATTTTGGAAAAATCAATAGCTTTTGGAAGACGCCACTTAAAGTATGTAGCACACATTCTAACTACGAAAATAAATCCAAGACACACGATAGTTGATACTACCTCGCGGGATTTTGATCCTTCAAGTAAAACAGACGTAAGATAATAAAGCGCAGATCCACCTAATGCTGCTACGGCGTAAATGCGTTTGCGAAGAATCATAGGAATATCACGAAGGATTATATCACGAAGCATTCCTCCGCCTACCGCAGAGAGCATACCCATAATAACGGCAGTAAAAAGACCGAGATCAAAGGTAATGCAGATTTCAGTTCCTCCTGAGGCAAATATTCCAAGTCCGATAGCATCAAGAATGTTGTTAATATTATTTACTGTGTCTTCGTTTTTAACGTACTTTTCCTTTAATGCTCGAGCAGCGATAAATACGCAAAGCGCTGTAGCCAAGCAAACGATAACATCAGGAAACAGGAGACTGAAAAATCTTGGGAGTCCATCACTGATCATAGTATCTCTGAGCATTCCGCCGCCAAAGCAGGTTATTACCGAGAGGAACATTACACCGAAAATGTCAGCCTCCTTATCGATAGCGATCATTGCGCCTGCTGCAGCGAATGATATAACTCCAATTATGTTTAAAATTTCAATTAAAACGGCCATAATCGCTCCATTATGTAAATAATTATTGTCAATTTTAAGGTTTTTATATTTTTTCAATCAGATTTTTCAGAGCGTTGCCTCTGTGACTTATTGTGTTTTTTTCTTCATCGCTAAGCTCTGCTAATGTGCGTGTATCGCCCTTGACCTGGAAAATAGGATCATAGCCAAATCCGTGATTGCCACGATAAGAATGTGTAATCTCACCATACACTCTGCCCTCGGCTGTCACTTCTCTACCATCCGGATAAACAAGGGCAACACAACAAAGGAAATAGGCGGTACGGTCAGATTTTCCATCGAGATTTTTTAACAGAAGTGTGTTGTTTTTCTCGGCTGTAGCATTTTCTCCACTATATCTGGCGGAATACACACCCGGTGCACCGTTCAAGGCATTTACACAGAGCCCACTGTCATCAGCGAGGGTTGCCATACCGGAAATCGAGCATATTTCACGAGCCTTTTTCAGGGCGTTTTCAAGAAATGTCTCTCCATCCTCTATAGTTTCGTGATCAATTCCTGCATCAGAAAGCGAAAGTATCTCCGAGAATTTGCCGGAAAGGATGCTTTTGATCTCCGAGATCTTGTGTTTGTTATTTGATGCGATTATCAGCTTCATAAGGGTTACACTTTCCTTTTACTAAAGTTTTTTAGAACAAACCTGTGATTTTTCCGTTTTCGTCCACATCTATTTTTTCTGCAGCGGGAACCCTTGGAAGTCCGGGCATTGTCATTATTGCGCCTGTGAGAACTACAACAAATCCTGCTCCTGCAGAAACCTTAACTTTTCTAATTGTTACAGTAAAGCTTTCAGGTGCGCCAAGCTTTTTAGAATCATCGGAGAATGAATACTGAGTTTTGGCAACACAAATTGGAAGATCTGCAAATCCAAGAGAGGTAAGGCGGTCTATCTCTTCCTTTGCCTCAGGTGTCAGCTCTACGCTATCGCCACCATATACCTTTGTTACAAGCTTTTCAATTTTTGTCTCAAGGCTATCACGAGAATCATACGCAAAGGTAAAATCACCCTTCTCCTCCTCTGTCAGCCTTACTACTTCTTTTGCGAGAGCTTCGCCTCCCTTGCCGCCTTCTGCCCATACGGTTGAGAGAACTACGTTTACACCAAGGTCACGGCAACGGTCGATAATAAAGTCTATCTCGCGATCGGTATCTGTGGGGAATCTGTTTACTGCTACAACACAAGGGAGCTTATAAACATTTTTGATGTTAGAGAGATGACGAAGAAGGTTTGGGATTCCTGCCTCCAGCGCCTCGATATTTTCGGTTGCAAGATCTGTTTTTGGAAGACCACCATGCATTTTAAGTGCTCTAACAGTGGCAACCAGCACAACTGCATCAGGAACAAGTCCTGCTACGCGACATTTAATATCAAGGAACTTCTCTGCTCCAAGGTCTGCGCCAAAGCCTGCTTCGGTAACTGTATATTCTCCCATCTTGAGAGCTGTCTTTGTTGCTATTACAGAATTGCAGCCATGGGCGATATTGGCAAATGGGCCACCGTGAACAAAGGCAGGTGTTCCCTCAAGAGTTTGTACTAAATTAGGCTTTAATGCATCTTTGAGAAGGGCTGTCATTGCCCCCTCTGCCTTTAAGTCGTGAGCTGTAACAGGGTTACCATTCTTATCGTATGCAACTATTATGCGTGCAAGACGCGCTTTAAGGTCGGAGAGCGAATCAGCAAGGCAAAGAACTGCCATAATCTCGGACGCTACCGTTATATCATAGCTATCATCACGAGGAACACCATTAGGGCCTCCGCCAAGTCCATCGCGAACAAATCTGAGCTGTCTATCGTTCATATCAACACATCTGTGCCATGTAATATTTTCTGTGTCAATATTAAGCTCGTTGCCCTGATAAATATGGTTGTCAAGCATAGCTGCAAGGAGGTTATTGGCAGCGCCAATGGCGTGGAAATCACCTGTGAAATGAAGATTTATATCTTCCATAGGAATAACCTGCGCCCAGCCACCACCTGCTGCTCCACCTTTAATGCCAAATACAGGTCCGAGAGATGGCTCGCGAAGTGCAACTGTAACCTTTTTTCCTATTCTTTTCAAGCCGTCTGCAAGACCTATTGTAGTTGTGGTTTTACCCTCGCCGGCAGGTGTAGGTGTTATTGCCGTTACAAGAATGAGCTTGCCTGCCTTTTTATCTTTAGTATCTGAAAGAAACTCTAGGTCTATTTTTGCCTTATCCTTGCCGTGCAGCTCTATGTATTTTTCATCAATGCCTATATCCTTTGCTACATCGAGAATATGACGTGGCTTGACCGACTGTGCAATTTCTATATCTGTCATCATTGAGGATTACCTCCTTTTTTTGAAAAAAACTAATATTTTGAAAAGTTAAGTTTACTTAATTACTTTTTTTCGATAGTAACAGTTCTTGTATTGGTGTTGTATTTAATCACATAAGAGCCTTCTCCTAGAACTATATTTCCGTGCTTATCCGTTGTGAATTCACAAGAAGTTTCAACATCAACAGACTCTTCGCCAATCCAGCGATTTTCATCAATATCAAACACCTTGAGTTTGTTTTCTCTACTAACATTCACCTCGTATGTGTATGTAATTCCGTCTGTGGTGCTCATTTTGTAGCCATCTTTGATTTCCCAGTTGGTAAAATCGGCACGGATATAATAGCTGGATATTTCTACGTTATCATTATTACCTCCGGAGTTTTCCCCGGTAGTTGTACCAATAGCTTTATGCAATGTTTCAAGCTTAAGGCGCATATAATCTGCGTAAGAAATATTGCCACCGCCGTCCGATGGATCTGCTGTTATTTTAATATCAAAATAAGTGTGGTGACCACCGTCGTTACGAAAATCCTTTGAGGGGTTAGTATATGCACTGTAAAGAGTTTTTGCTCTCTCATATCGATCGTTAAATCTTGCCTGTGAGAAGAGGGTGCTGCTTGCTATTTCGCTGAGTCGATCTTTATATTCGTTCACAAAATAACCACCCTTAACTACTGTAAGTAAATATACGGGGCATTCCTGCTTTCCACCTGCGCCTCTATCCTTTGTAAAGGGATCATCTTTTGTCATTCCGTTGCCGGAAGGATTCCAGTCGTGGCTAATTCCCATAGATCTATCATAGTCATAGGGGATAAACATAGCTTTTCCTTCGGGGGTGAAGTAAACATAGTAGTTGTTATAATTGTTACGAAGATCGTCTGGGTTACCAAGGAACCAGGATACTGCAGCAAATGAAATGAAATTATCCATATCAATCAGCTCTGCAACGCGTTCTTTGGTAATTCCGGGCTTGTTGATTTCAGCAATAAAGTTTTTAAGGGCTTCGTGATTTGAAGTCTTTTTATTTGTCTTTAAGTCGTATGCATAGAAAAGACCGTTATCTTCATCCTCGATACCGATAGAACAGTAGGACAAGAAGGATGCTCCGCCATTTATGCCCCATCCGCATTTATAGAGGTCGCCACCGAGGAGCTCGGCAGGAAGATTTTTTTCAAGGAAGATATCATCGATAGGCTCGTTGATGGTATAAACGCCAAGATGAGTACCACCCATATCCAAAGATGCAAGGTTAACGCGAGGAGCAAGAACTCCCATCTCACGATATGTATCAAAGGAGTATATCTCACGAATGTAGGTTGCGTCATCCTCTTTATTCCAACGGAGGTCTATTTTTTCAAGAGTTGCAAATGTACGGTTTTTACGAGCCTTTCTGGCTGCGCTGTCGCTCCAAACTTTTGCATCTGCTCCATAGTATTCTTCATCATCAAAGGTTTCGCCAAAGTCAAGCTTAAAATGTACGAGGTTGTATATACCGTCATTAGAATTATAAAAATCGGTTCTGCTGGTGTTACCCTTCATACGGATGCCTACTTCTTCAATGTAACGCTCTACAACATTTCCGTTTGGAAGAGTCATCTTTACGTGAAGGTTGGCTTTGCGATATATTGGAGACTTTGAGCCAAAGCTTGAGTAGTGATAATAGTCGTCCTGAAGAAGCTGTAGCTGTTTACTTGTGATATCGATGTTGAATTCAACCTTAACATCAGGAGAAAATAGATTTATATAATCATCCTCTTCGGTTGCGCCGGTAGAATATACAATATCCTTTGGGGTGTAATTTTCATCAGGAATATTTGTTCTGTCACCAGGGTTAGGATCTGGTGTGGGGTCGGGGGCAGGGTCAGGATCGGGGGTTGGATCGGGATCGGGGGTTGGATCAGGATCAGGTGTAGGATCAGGATTAGGTGTGGGGATCTCTGAACCGGGATCCTTATCTGTAGAGTCATCGGGATCTGAATCAACGCCGGGATTCTCGCTTCCAATAAAATCCATAATATTAAAGTCACAAGAAACCAGGGTTGTAAATAGCATTAAACTAATTAAAGCAAGTGATAAAATCTTTTTCATAATATTCTCCTAGGCAAAATGTTTTTATTTTATTTTATCACACGCGTGCTAAGTAGTCAAGAGAAATATTTATTTTATTTAAAATAAAAGGTGATACGAAACTGACGGCAATAAAAAAGATATGCACTGAAGATTCTTTTCGTTTCATCGGTGCATACCATTTGTTTGTTGTTTAATTTTCTGTATATTCCATTGCAAAACTCAGATATTTACGTTAAGAATATTTATTTATTAAATTCCGGCACAAGTTTTTTAAGTAATGATTTAACTGTCGTATTATTACTGTTTTTAGGATATTCTGATAAAAAATCTCGTATAATGTCAATAGTTGTTTCCATTTCGGCTCTTGTTTTTGAATTTTCGTGCTCGATAAAAATTTTAGATACAGATGTTTTTGTGCGTTTTTCGGGTTTTACCAAAAGCTCCTCGTACAGCTTTTCTCC
>JAZKZW010000098.1:0-2017 GCA_045612865.1 Eubacteriales bacterium | reverse complement strand
TTCAAAGTTTCTTCCGCAAAGAGGATTTCTATGAATATTAAGTCCGGGCGCAAGCCACACTGAAACACCGATTTCAAGCATTTCAGCACCTATGGCATTGCCCACTTTTTCAATAAGCTTGGTATCAAAGGTCTGCGCCTGTACCGTTTCGCTTGGGAAAGCGGTCATATAACGGTATACCTGCTTTTTTGTGAAAGGCAGAAGCTTCAAAAATCCATCCATATTTTTCAGCCATCCCCATTTCCAATCCTCGGGAAGTCCGTCGGGATAACGGGGGAATCCTTCCACACCCACAGCGCTGACCTGATTTACGTTAAGACCGGCAGGACCATCTGCCATAACGATATTTGGAACACCTTTACGCAAAAGCTTTGTGCAGGTGCGTCCTGCCGCACCCATTACATTATTATAGCATCTTATATCGTATCCACCGCCCGTAACGAGCATAACCTTCTCTTTATCACTAAGCTTTGATAAAATCTTGTTGACTTTAGGAGAGAAAGCTTCGTTATATTGTTTGTGTTCGCCCTGTGTTATGGGCGAAACCTTTTCTAAGGTAATTTCATTTTCAATATTGATTTTGCCACACACATTACCATTGAGAAGAATGGTGTGCTCACCCTTTTCAATAATGAAAGCGGATATTTCTTCCACAAAGGTTGCAGCCCTTGATAAATCAAATGTTATTTCTACTCTCTCGGTTGCTCCCGCCCCGATCAATCCTGTTTTTGAAAAAGCAACAAGGACTTTTTTCTCACAATCAGAGGATGGCTTTGATGAATAGACCATCAGCACCTCTTTACCTGCTACTTTGCCGATGTTGGTAACGTCAACGGTTATTTTTCCGTTTGCAAAATCAATTACCTTAATATCAAACTCGGTATAGCTTAGTCCAAAGCCAAACTCAAATCGCGGTTTGATATCGTTTTTGTCAAACCAACGATAGCCGACGTAGATATCTTCACTATATTCCTCGTTTTCAAGGTCGCCGTTTCTGTGCCCGAAGGTGTTGGCAGAAGGATAATCCTCATATCTTTTCGCCCAAGTGTCTGTAAGGCGTCCGGAGGGATTAACCTTTCCTGTCAATATATCGGCAAGAGCGTTTCCACCCTCCATTCCTCCTTGACCGCAGAAGATTACCGCATCAATTCTGATCTCGTCAAGGATCGAAAGATCAATTACTCCGCCACAGTTCAGCACTAAAATAAGCTTTTTATAGTGCTTTGAGAGTAGCTTCAAGCTTTCTTCCTCAACATCCGAGAGAAGATAATCTCCCTTTTCCACTCTGCGGTCAAAGCCTTCTCCTGCTTGTCTTGAAAGTACATAAATAGCTGTATCTGCATTGCAAAGCTCGTCGGGAAGTATGGGGGTGACTGATGGATAAGGTTTTGGATGCTCACCTATGTAAATAAACATCTGCATAGTTTGAATAGGGTTAAACTTCTTTATGTCCTTTTCAATCCCTTCGCACCACGCTTTAAGCTCACGCTGATATTTCCCAGCGAACCTGTCCATCCAGAGAGTATTCTCAAAGGTAAATCCGGCATTTTTAAGCCCCTCTTCAATACTTACGCTATATCTTTCGTGAACATCGCCCGAGCCTGCACCACCTTTTACAGTCATACGGCTACCGCCGCCAAAAAGCGCAATCTTTTGAGGCTTTAATGGCAAAATGCCATTGTTTTCAAGCAATACTATGCCATCTGCCGCCGCCTCTCGAGCAAGTCTTGCATGCTCAATTTCTCTTTTTGATATTTCGGGCGACGATGTTCCGAAAATCTGAAATTTTGCCATAAAAATCTCCGTTTTACGTTAGAGTTATTAAAACAACATCATTTGTGCTGAGTGTGATAGTTAATTTTGTTTTTTCTTGCTCGGTTTCAAAGGGATAATCCTCAGCTACAAGCCTTGTTTTTTCCTTAATTTTCGCCACTTGCTTAAGGGTTAAATTATCGGGGCTACCCATCTTGATCCATTCCGCCTTAGGATTACAATGCGTATCGTCAATGCGTTGAAC
>JAZKZW010000097.1:0-3597 GCA_045612865.1 Eubacteriales bacterium | reverse complement strand
CTTATGTAGCAGGTGCAACTGTAGTTGCAAATGTTGTTAAGAATGGCAAGTCCAAGAAGATCGACGTTATTAGATACAAGTCTAAGAAGAACGAAAAGAAGAAGATCGGTCATCGTCAGGACTACACAAAGATTCAGATCGTTAAGATCGAAGGCTAATCTAAAAAGATGACAACAATCGTTTTTTATAAGACTGACGGATTTTATTACGGCTTTGAAGAACAGGGACACACAGGTTATGCTGAAGCAGGAGAAGATATTCTTTGTTCTGCATTGTCAAGTATGACCATGCTTATTATTAATTCAATTGAAGTTTCTTATGCATCTAATGTAGAGTACACAATTGATGAAAAAACAGCAGACATTAAGCTTATTGCTAAGTCAGCTCTCCCAAAGTATGAAAAAGATGAAAAGAAGCAGTATGCTGTTTCCGGTCTTATACAGGCTTATTATTATCAGCTAATGGATCTCATCGAAGATTATTATGATTATCTTGATGTAAAAGTGATCGAGCGTGATATTTAAGCAACAAATCTGCAAAGGCTCCAAGAGCCATCAATAATTATGGAGGTACACGAAAATGTTAAAGCTCAGTTTACAATTCTTCGCTCATAAAAAGGGCGTAGGTTCTACAAAGAACGGTCGTGATTCCGAGTCTAAGCGTCTTGGCGTTAAGAAGGCTGACGGTCAGGCAGTTATTGCCGGCAACATCCTCGTTAGACAGCGTGGTACAAAGATTCATCCCGGTACAAATGTAGGTATTGGTTCTGACGATACACTCTTCGCTCTTGTTGACGGTAGAGTTAAGTTTGAACACATTTCTGGCGGCAGAAAGCAGGTTAGCGTTTACGCTGACTAATATATTATAAAAGAGAGTAGCATCATCTACTCTCTTTTATTTACAAAATATAAAAGGAGAACTTAGTTATGGCAATTCTTGTTACTGGTGGAACAGGTTACATCGGTTCACACACTGTAGTAGAGCTTCTTGAAGCAAACGAAAAGGTTATTATCGTAGACAATCTTTCTAATAGTAAAGAAAGTGTAATAGACAGAATAGAGAAAATCACCAACAAGCGTCCTATATTTATAAATTGTGATCTTTTAAATATAGAAGCTCTCGATAAGGTTTTTATAAATCATCCTGATATTGACTCTGTTATTCATTTTGCAGGACTTAAAGCGGTAGGCGAATCATGCTCATTCCCATTGAGATATTATCATAACAATATTACAGGAACTATTAATCTTCTTGACTGTATGCTTCGTCATGAAGTTTATAGAATAGTTTTCAGTTCTTCTGCTACTGTATATGGATTACCTAAAACAGTTCCAATTAAAGAAGATTTCCCATTATCGACAACGAATCCTTATGGTGAAACAAAGCTTATGATCGAAAGAATTTTAAAGGATACGGTTGCAGCCAATCCAAAGCTTTCGGCTTGCGTTCTTAGATATTTCAATCCCATAGGTGCGCATGAGAGTGGTTATATTGGCGAAGATCCTTGTGGTATCCCTAACAATCTTCTTCCATATATATTAAAAGTTGCATCAGGCAAGCTTACACATCTTAATGTATTTGGAAATGATTACAATACCCATGATGGAACCGGTGTTCGTGATTATATACACGTTGTTGATTTAGCGCTCGCTCATCTCAAGGCAATAGATTACACAAAGAAGCTTGAAGGAATCGATTATATAAATATCGGAACAGGCAATGGATACTCGGTTCTGGACATAGTTGTAGCATTTGAAAAAGCGTGGGGAGAACCTATAAAATATCAAATTGCAGCAAGACGCCCTGGTGATATTGCAGAGTGCTATGCTGATCCTGCAAAGGCATACGAGGTTCTTGGTTGGAGAGCGGAGCGCGATCTTTCTAAAATGTGCGAAGATTCTGCTAGATGGCAAAGAATGAACCCCGACGGATATCAAGGTTAACTTTAGGAGATAATTATGAGACTTTCAGACAAAAAGCTTTTCTTGCTTGATATGGATGGAACTTTATATCTTGATAATGATCTTTTTGACGGTACCATAGAGTTTCTCGATCAAATAAGGAAAAACGGTGGTCGACATTTGTTTGTAACCAACAACTCATCTAAGAGTACAGATGCCTACGTTGAAAAGCTTGCCAAACTTGGTATACCTGCAAAAGAAGAAGATTTCCTAACATCAACAGATGCGACAATTCTTTATATACAGAATAAATTTCCAGGCAGAAAGTTTTATGCAATGGGAACAAAAACTTTTGTAAAACAACTCTGTGAGGCAGGCATAAATGCAGTTACAGATTTAGAAGATGATATTTTTGGTATAGTTATTAGTAACGATCAAGAGCTTACGTTTAAAAAACTTGAAGATGCATCAAAGCTTCTGTTAAATGATGTTGAATATATCGCAACGAATCCGGATTGGGTATGTCCAACAGCATTTGGCTATGTTCCTGATTGCGGATCATTTGCTGAGATGTTATTCAGAGCAACAGGAAGAAAACCACATTTTATTGGCAAACCTCGTCCCGAGATGCTTACTATCGCTATGGAAAAGTTCGGATACTCAAAAGATGAATCTGTAATGATTGGCGATAGAGTATATACAGATATAGCTTCGGGTTATAATGCAGGGATTGATACCATATTTGTGCTTTCTGGAGAAGGCACTATGGAGGATGCAAAAAATACCGACACAAAGCCAACTTACATCTTTGAAAACATCAGAGAAGTCTTAAATAATATAAAATAATTTGATTTTATTACGGCAGAGGAATAAAAACCTCTGCCTATTTTTTATGTAGTATTGAAAAAAACATATTACTATGTTATAATAATTATAAAACATACAAGAGGTTAAAACAATGGGT
The DNA here is from genome assembly GCA_045612865.1 of Eubacteriales bacterium. Taxonomy (GTDB): domain Bacteria; phylum Bacillota; class Clostridia; order Oscillospirales; family CAG-272; genus UBA1740. Next base: position 732 of record JAZKZW010000097.1, on the reverse strand, counting down.
GAAGTACAGATAAGGCAAGAGCTCCAATGCAAAATATTTCCGTTAAATACTTTGAATACATATAAATATGTAGTTATTTGCACATATCACCAAGGTAGCTGGATACTATCAAAGCATAAAAAACGCAAAACTTGGGAAACGCAAGGTGGTCACATAGAAGAAGGAGAAACGCCTATAGAATGTGCCAAGCGAGAACTTTTTGAAGAAAGCGGAATAACAGATGCGGAAATCTATCCTGTATGTGATTATATAGGTTATAACTCTTTTAGTAGCGCTAATGGCATGGCCTTTCTTGCAATAGCACGTTCACTAGGCGAGCTTCCGGAGAGTGAAATAGAAGAAATAATGACGTTTGATACATTACCCAGTAATCTTACATATCCAAAAACTTCGCCAAAGTTATATGAAGTAGCAGAAAAATTGCTTAAAGAGAAATTAACAATAATAATTGATACGAAAATACTATTATGAAATATAATAAAATAAACACTCCTATTGAATGGATATTCTTTGATGTAGGTTCGACGCTTGTTGATGAAACTAAGGCATATATTCATAGAGTCTATGATATGATTGATGGAACTGATATTAGTTTTGAAGAGTTCGAGAAGAAAAGAGTAGAACTATCATCTACTGGTAAAGATGGAAATATAGCAGCAATTAGTTTCTTCAATTTAACTAAAACTCCGTGGCATTCAGAAGACGAGACTTTATATGATGGTGTGCATGAAA
>JAZKZW010000096.1:0-2313 GCA_045612865.1 Eubacteriales bacterium | reverse complement strand
CCCGGAACATTGAATGCCAATATGAGCGTTGCCCTGCTCCACAAGCACTGTAAACCCACCCCCGAGGGAGAGGCGCTTATGAAAGAGGCATTCGAATCTCTCGGCCTTTCTGCAAGGGGACATGACAGAGTGCTTCGAGTAGCCAGAACTATAGCCGACCTCGACGGTGAAGCAGTGATAAACGAGGATCATATCGCAGAGGCTATAATGTATCGCTCCCTTGACAGAAAGTATTGGAGAAGATAAAACAACCTGCATATTGACAATAATTATTTACAAAAACCTAAATTTAAGGAACGCAAAACCGTGAAAAGAAAAAATAAACTCCCGGAACTTCTTGCTCCGGCGGGCAGCTTTGAATGCTTGATAGCCGCAATACGCGGCGGCGCTGATGCCATATATATCGGTGGAAAAAGATTTGGTGCCAGAGCCTATGCAAAGAACTTTGATATAGAGGAAATTTCAAGAGCAGTAAGATACGCCCACCTTCACGAAAGAAAAATATACGTCACCCTAAACACCCTGATTTTAGACAAGGAAATGCCCGAGGTGCTGGACTATGCAAGAGAGCTTTATGCCATTGGCGTTGACGCGCTGATCATAGCCGACCTGGGAGCAATCAGGGTTATAAAGGAGCATCTGCCAAGCTTTGAGCTTCACGCATCAACACAGATGTCCGCCCACAACTCTCTCGGCGCAGATATGGCTTATGACCTTGGCTGTACAAGAGTGGTCCTTGCCCGTGAGCTTTCGGGTGAAAACATCAAAAGAGTTACCGAAAAATGCAAGCCCGAGATCGAGGTATTCCTCCACGGTGCGCTCTGCGTTTGCCACTCGGGACAGTGCCTGTTCTCATCAATGGTAGGTGGCAGAAGCGGAAACCGCGGCGAATGTGCCCAGCCCTGCCGACTCCCTTACAACGGAGAAAACAACTATCCTCTATCCCTCACCGACCTATGCCTTGCCAACCACATAAAGGAGCTTTGCGACAGCGGAGTGGCATCCCTCAAAATTGAGGGTAGAATGAAATCCCCCGACTACGTTTACACCGTTACAAGTATATATCGCCGTCTGCTTGACGAATATCGCGAGGCAAATGAAAAAGAGCATCAAGAGCTGCGCGCGGCATTCTCAAGAGGTGGTTTCACAGACAAGTATTTCACCGGCAAGATTTTTGACAAAATGACGGGAACTCGCGGTGAGCAGGACAAAGAAATCAGCCGGCAAAGAGAGGGGATAACCTTTGAGCCGGAAAGAAAGATCGTTCGCGCCAAGGCAGAATTCGCTCTGGATAAGCCCGCAACACTTACAATTACCGATGGGCAAAAAAGTGTTACCGTTACCGGCGCCACTCCTCGCATAGCAGAAAACAAGCCCCTGACCGAGGAGGATCTTAAGGCAAGACTTTCAAAAATGGGAGCAACCTTCTTAAGCCTCTCTCCCGAGGACATCGACCTTGATCTTGAGGACGGAATCAACCTCTCCCCTGCCGAAATCAACGCCCTGCGCAGAGATGGTGCAGAAAGGTTTGAAAGCGCAGCAAGAGAGCTTCCCGACGCAAAGGAGCTTACCCTCCCGAGAAGAAAATACAACCTCCAAAAGGCAAAAAGCTCCGCCCTATTCTTAAACAGAGAAAACTGGATTTCTGCCCTTCAAAAGCACCCTATGATACAGGAATTCGACTACGCATTTCTTCCCTTGTTTGCCTACGAAAACGGCGATTCATCGGAGGGCATTGATGGTGTTTACATCCCTCCCGTTATTATGGAGGATGAGCTTCAGTTCGTTAGAGAAAAACTAAAAAAAGCCAAAAATGACGGCATAATGTACGCTTTAGTTGGCAATATTGGGCATTTTTCTCTTGCAAAAGAGTTTGAACTTATCCCCTTTGGCGATTTTAGACTCAATATTATGAACTCATACACAAGAGAGGTTTACGAGGAACTGGAAGCTGAAAATCTCATACTTTCCCCGGAGTTGACCCTCCCACAGGCGCGCGACATTGGCGGATACACAATTCATCTTGGCAGAATCCCCTTGATGCTTACAGAGCGCTGCTTTGTTAAAGAAAACTTCGGTTGCCAGAAGTGCAACAAGGCTCATCTCGAAGACCGAATGGGCGAGCGCTTCCCCATAATCCGTGAGTTTGAGCATCGCAATCTCATCCTCAATTCCCGCCTGACCTACATGGGAGATAAGCTCCGCGATTTAATGGCGGCAAGGCTCACCGAGGGACACTTCATCTTCTCCGTTGAGAGCGGCGAGGAAATTATAAAGCTACTCTTTGCCTACTATAAGCACCAGCCCCTGCCC
>JAZKZW010000095.1:0-14076 GCA_045612865.1 Eubacteriales bacterium | reverse complement strand
TTTGTCAGAATTAACTTTAATTGCGCCTACATATATTAACACCAATATGAATATGTTGATAATTACAAAAGTTAATGGATTTAATAGGGCAGAAATGTAACCAACATTTTTTTGAGAAATTGTAAGTGAATCATTTTTGCTATTAAATTCTTCTTTTTCTACATCTTCTCGCGCAAATGCTCGAATCACTCTCGCACCTGAAAGATTCTCTCTGGTTTTTGCAAGAATTTTGTCTAATACTCCTTGGACCTTGCCGTGCATAGGTGTTGTAATGGCCATTATTCCAAACACTATAATAGCCAATAAAGGAATAGTTATGGCAAATATCATACCTGTATCAGGATTAATGGAAAATGCCATTACCATCGCTCCAAAAACTACAAATGGAGAGCGGAGCAGTAGACGTAGTGTTAAGTTAATGCCTGATTGAACTCTTGATGCATCTGTAGTCATTCTTGTGATAATTGTTGACGTACCAAGAGTGTCTATGTCCTTATACGACAGACTTTCCAGATGATTGAAAAGTGTTTTCTTAAGAGAGGTAGTAAAGCCCACAGCAGACTTTGCGGCAAAATATTGAGCAGTAAGAGATAGTGCTAAACCTATAACTCCTAAAAGAACTAGAACGAGGCACATCTTTACAATGTACCCCGTGTCTTTGTTGACAATTCCTATGTCTATAATTTTTGCAATAACCAAGGGAACAAACAACTCAAGTGTTGCCTCGCAAAGCTTAAAGAGCGGGGAAAGGATGGTTTCTTTCACATACCCTCTGAAGTGTTTTGCGGATTTTTTCATTTTAAAGATTCCTTAAATGTAATCTATAGTTTGATGGATTAGTGCTTCTTTGTTTCAATCTCGTGCTGGAGCTTTGCAATGAATTCATCCAAAGTAAATTTTCCGCCCTCGCCTTCAACACGTGCTCTGACTGTAACTGTGCGATTGTTCATTTCATCTTCACCAACAACTACCATGTAAGGTACTTTAGAAAGCTGAGCTTCACGAATACGATAGCCGAGCTTTTCATTTCTATCATCAAGCTCTGCACGGATTCCGAGATTTTTAAGTATGTTAGTAACCTCTGCGCCGTAATCAGCAAAGTCACCAACAACAGGAATAACTGTTACCTGTGTAGGAGACATCCAAAGGGGAAGTGCACCTGCATACTTTTCAAGAAGAAGAGCCAATGTTCTTTCATAGCAGCCCATAGAAGTCCTATGAATAATATATGGTGTCTTCATCTGGTTATCACGGTCTGTATATTCCATGCCGAACTTCTTTGCAAGAAGCATATCAATCTGAATAGTAACAATTGTGTCTTCCTTACCAAATACATTTTTGCACTGGATATCGAGCTTTGGACCATAGAATGCAGCCTCATCTATACCGATAACGTAATTCTCACGTCCAAGGTATTTATCAAGAAGCTCGCCCATAATTGTCTGTGCTTCATTCCACTGTTCAGGTGTGCCTTCATATTTGTCAGTTCTCTTGGGATCCCACTGTGAGAATCTGAAGGAGCAGTCTTCCCAAAGGCCAAGAGTTTCAAGACAGTGCTTTGCAAGGTTAAGGCATCCTGCAAATTCATCAGCAAGCTGATCGGGACGAATAACAAGGTGACCTTCGGAAATTGTGAACTGACGAACTCTGATAAGGCCGTGCATTTCTCCGGAATCTTCATTTCTGAAGAGAGTAGAGGTCTCACCAAGACGCATAGGAAGCTCTCTGTAAGAACGCTTCTTGTTAAGATATACCTGATACTGGAATGGGCAGGTCATAGGACGGAGCGCAAAGCATTCCTTTGTCTCATCGTGAGGATCGCCAAGGATGAACATACCGTCAAGATAGTGATCCCAGTGACCGGAAATTCTGTAAAGATCGCGCTTTGCCATAAGAGGAGTCTTTGTAAGAAGGTAGCCTCTCTTCTGTTCCTCGTCCTCGATCCATCTCTGGAGAAGCTGAATAGTTCTCGCACCCTTTGGAAGAAGGATAGGAAGACCCTGACCAATAGAATCAACTGTTGTGAAGTATTCAAGCTCACGTCCAACCTTGTTATGGTCACGCTTGAGAGCCTCTTCCTGCTGGCGGATATATTCGTTCATCTCGTCCTTTGAGGGGTAGGCGATACCGTAAACTCTCTGAAGCATCTTGTTATTCTGGTCGCCCTTGTAGTAAGCACCTGTGCACTGTGTAAGCTTGAATGCCTTTACAGCGCCTGTAGAATGAAGATGTGGGCCGGAGCAGAGATCAATATATTCGCCCTGCTTATAGATAGAGATAACTGCATCATCGGGGAGTTCTTCAATTCTCTCAACCTTGTAAGGCTCGTTAAGCTCTGTCATAATCTTGATAGCATCCTCTTTAGAAAGCACAGAACGCTCAATAAGGAGGTTTTCCTTAACGATCTTCTTCATCTCTGCCTCAATGTTCTTGAGGATATCGGGAGTGAATGAAATAGGAGCGTCAAAGTCCTGGAAGTAACCATTTTCGGTAGCAGGACCGATAGTCTGCTTTGTTTCGGGATAAAGTCTTTTAACTGCCTGTGCCATAATGTGGGCAGCTGTATGTCTGAACACCTGTTTGCCCTCTGCATCTTTGAATGTAAGAAGGGTAACTTCTGCGTCAGAGTCAATTTTAGTAGAAAGTTCGCAAAGATTTCCATTTACCTTTGCAGTAATAACCTCTCTGGAGATAATTCCGAGAGCTGAAGCCGCCTCATAGACGGACACGGGAGAGTCAAATTCAAAGGACTCGCCGCTAGAAAAGTGAATTTTTGCCATTTTTGTTTTCCTTTCGTTTTGCCTATGGCTGAAAAATAAAAAACTCCCCAACCACAAAGGCATTCTTCTAAAAAAATTTGCCTTCGGGGTGAGGACGTATAGGTCCCGCACGGTTCCACCCGAGCGTTTTACTCATTTCGTATTAAATTTCCGCAAAAAAAGATCGAAAAAATCAAAAAATCTTTGCGCATGGATGGTACCTCATAGGGAATATCTCCGTTTCTCAGCAAACAACGGCTCTCTGTGCATATCGATCCTATAAGACATGTTCCAACAAGAATATATTATCACAAATTATACGGATTGTCAACACCTTTGTAAAAATATTTTACTGATTTAAGATGAAATGCCAAGCCTTTTATATCTCTCTATCGCAGTTGACCATACTATAATATCAAAATGCTATTGAAAAAATAAAAACAATGTGATATAATCAACTTGCGGTGACTTTGATATGTTGATAGAAAAAACAGGTTGTTAAAATTGATTAGAGGAACAATGTATATGAAAGAGTATTTCAAATTTGTCAAGTGGTATTTTAATTTTATAGGTGACACGTTTTTTGATAATAAACCAGGACACAACATAACCAGCCATAAATTGCTTAGACGTGAGCGCCTTCCATATACTATAATATCGTATTTATTGGCGCTGTCAGCATTAGTTTCCTTCTTATTTTTTAGTTATTTCGAGTTTTATTGGGCGTATTTTTTATCTATGGCAATGATAATAGGTGCAATTTGCGGTTTAAACAGCGCTAGATTCAGTTTCGTACGTTACTTTTTTACATATCTGCAATTTTCTAGTAGAGATAGTTCTGTAAATGATAGTATTATCTGCGATCATTGTATACTGTTCAAACATCCTACGGATATAGTAAAAATTATATCAAAATACTGTCATTTGTATGAAATCAAAGGAAATATTTTTGGGGTAAAATTTTATTTGGGGCCAAAAACTAAAAAAAGTAGAAAAGAAGCACAGTTGAAGAATGCGATACTTAGAATAACTCCCAATAAAGTATATTTTGATGGCGAACTAATATTTAAAAATAGAATTTTAAATATGTGCGAACTAGAAGATTTTATACGCGAGAAAACAAACTTAAATTATTAAAATTTATGGATTACAAAAAAGCGAGGGATTTCTCTCGCCTTTTTATATTTTTCAATCAGTCTTGTGTGAATTAAGAGTTTGAGGAGGATTTGCCCAAGTGTATTGACAATCAACGAAATGTATGATATAATTTATAGTTGATAAAAATGCTTTTTCAGGGAGGTGAGTTTGTGGGTAAATATGATGATTTAGATGCCTTTTGGGATCTTGGCAGACTTATGCCTAAAAAGAAAAAGCTCACTCCTTTCAATACAAACAGCTCACCCGTAGAACATAAGATCAGTGGCGAGCGTAGCGATAATGACCTGGAAAGAAAATTAACCACATTATCAGCTCCAAGAGATCTTGGTGAAATTGAAGAAAAAAGCTACGAGCTAAACAATGATGGCTTGATAAAGAGAGTAACAGTAATTCGCTCGATTGATAAATATGATTTTTATGGCAATTTTCGCAAGGCAGCAATAGTTTATTTTGATTACAAGACCGATAAATGTGATTTTGCTCCATATTACTCATATATGCCACAGTACTCGCAGTTAACCATTCCTCAAAAGCAGTATTATTTCTACTGGAGAGATATGTTAAGGCACGGAAAGTATTTAAAGAGTGATTATTCATATCTTTATCTCTATGTATATGAGATACTGAATCTCCCGGACTTATTACCCCCGCCGGAAGGAATAAAAATGCTATGTAAGCTTTGGAGCGAGTATAGAGGCACCCTTCCAAAGATTGATGCTAACTTTGCAATCTGGATACAAGATTATTGTCTTATCCATAGACTCCCTTGTCCTATGGAATATATTTCCGAATTTATTTTTGATGTAATTAGTGCATCATCGTTTAAGGAATTTTATCTTTCGGAAGTAGGTTTTTTAGCAGACGCAGGAACCGATGCTATGATAGCGTATTTATCGGATTATGATTTTCGTCGTTGCCGATACAGAACACCGGAAAACAAAGCTGCTTATACCAAATATATGCTCGGTGCAATGGGTAGAGTTATTGAAAAAATAATGACAGGTACAAGTCGTGTATATGATAAAAGCAAAACTGCAGAAATAACCAGAGATGCTTTCCCTAGGTCGATTTGTACACATTCGGTTAAATGTAGATTGAAAATAGAGTACACACCCTTGTCCCAAGACTTAAAGCTTCGTTCTATAGTGACAATGGCGGTGAGATATACCGAGAATAAACTTCGCGCTCAATTAGGCATAAAAAGCAGACTCGCTGTTAAAGACTTGCCCGAAGAATATAAGCGTATTATAGACGATTATTTTGACGTTTTGTTATATGATAAAAGCCAGAAGACTCAAAAAGAAAATCTTCCCGAATACGAAGCATTATATGATGCTCCCAGCGAGGCATTATCTATTGATGGAGCAGATGAAATTGAGCAGGCATCGTGGAATATAACAGCAAGGCTGGTCACAGACAGTGAAGATGGCGAATGTGAGTTGGTAGATTCAGTTGAAATTGAACAAAACAAAGTAGAATCGGCGGCTGTTGCCGAAAGCTGCAATACAAACAATATCGAAGACAATTATGGATTATCTGACGAAGAAATACAGATAATCGTTGATATAATATCAGGCAGAAACTGCGGAATGGATGTTTCAACAGTTGAAAAAATCGAAAAAGTTAATGAAGTATTTGCAGAAAAATTTGGTGATGTTATTATCGAGCCCTCGGATGAGGGATATCATATAATAGAAGATTACCTTGATGAGGTGGAATCATGGCTTATGAAAACAAAGAAATAAAAGTTCCAAAAAGAATATTGAATACACTTATTTCATCTCTCAGCGCCGGTGTTGTGCCGAGAAGCGGAGCACCATATATTGCTATTGGAAGAAGTGAAGAAATCGGATCCTTACTTGATAATCTCGCCGAGGTAGCTGAAGGCGGTTCAGCCTGTAGATTTTTGATCGGTAGATATGGTAGCGGAAAAAGCTTTTTAATACAGCTTCTTCGTGGTTACGCATTGGATAGAGGCTTTATTACTGCAGACGCTGATTTAACACCCGAGCGCAGACTTTCTGGCGGTAACGGAGGAGCGCTTGCGACATACAGAGAACTTATGATAAACCTAGCCACAAAGGCAATGCCGGAAGGTGGCGCATTAAACGGAATCTTATCAAAGTATTTTGTTAAGCTTAAAACCGAGCTTATCTCCGAGGGATATGACCCCGAGTCAAAGGATTTTCTTATAGAGCTGAAAAAAAGAGTTCATTTATCTATATCAGTTTTAGAGGCAGATGCCCATGGATTCGATTTTGCAAGAGTTATCTCTGAATATTACCTTTCATCAATAGAAGATGACAGCGAGAAGAGAACTGCCTGCTTGCGATGGCTCAGGGGAGAATTTGCAAATAAAACAGAGGCAAAAAAGGCTTTAGGCTTTTCTATCAGCACTGTTATAGACGATGATAATTGGTATAGCTTTATAAAGCTTTTCGCTTCTTTATCAAAAACTCTCGGTTATTCAGGATTAATTTTATTTGTCGATGAATGTGTCAATCTTTATAAAATACCAAATAGAATTTCAAGAGAAGCTAACTATGAAAAGCTCTTGTCGATATTCAACGATACCTTGCAGGGCAAAGCGCCATATCTTGGTGTTGTTTTTGGAGGAACACCAAAGTTTCTTGAAGATACTCGCAGAGGACTGTTTAGTTATGAGGCATTGAAGTCGAGATTAGAGGACTCAAGATATGCCACTTTAGGATATCAGAACTTATCTTCCCCTGTTATAAGACTCAGGCGCTTATCAGACAACGAGCTATTAGCCCTTGTGCGTAGATTAACAAAGTTATATGCGGAACGTGAGGGACTTAGCAGCGCACCTCTTAGTGACGAAGAAATATCAATGTTTATGAATCACGCCTTATCAAGAACAGGTGCTGACGAGATGATAACTCCTAGAGAGATAATACGTGATTACCTTACACTTCTTAATATTCTTCGTGATAATAAGGAAGCAAGTTTTTCAGAGCTTTTATCAAAACTAAAGTTTTCAGCTAGCGCTGACACAGAACCACAACAAGTGTTATCAGTGAAACAAAAAGCATCGATAAAAAAGGTTAGTTTGTTTGATATTGATATATAAAAACAAGCAGAAAGGAGAAGGATATGACTGAGGCAGATAGAGTGCTTTCACGATTCCCGGATTTTATAAAAGAATATATATATTCTCATGGATGGAATGAATTACGTGATGTTCAGCTTGATGCAGCAAAAGTTATTTTTGAGAGTGACAAAAACTTATTGATATCATCATCTACTGCATCTGGAAAAACCGAGGCAGCCTTCTTCCCAATTATTTCAGAAATATACGATGATCCGGAAGCACAGCAATCTATCTCTGTGTTGTATATAGCTCCACTAAAATCTCTTATCAACGATCAGTTTGGAAGACTAGAGGAGTTGCTCGATATGTCAGGATTGACAGTAACTCATTGGCATGGCGACGTTGGATCAGGGCACAAAAGCGCTTTGCTAAAAAAACCTTCCGGTATATTGCAGATAACACCGGAATCACTCGAGTCGATGATTATGAAGCGTTCAAATGATATACCGAGACTTTTCGGCTCTTTACGCTACGTTGTTATCGATGAGGTTCATTCTCTTATAGGTCAGGATCGTGGAAATCAAGTTATATGTCTTCTGTGCAGAATTGCGTCCCTTATTGGTTATCATCCCAGAAGAATAGGATTAAGTGCAACAGTTGGCGATATTTCATTAACCGCAGACTGGCTTGGCGCAGGAACCGAAAAGGAAACTATAGCGCCAGTTCCTAAAAAAACACCACTCAAATGGCGTTTAGCAATGGAACATTTTTACATTCAAGATCCTAACGAGATTCAGACGCCTGCCGAAGGAGAAATCATCGACAGAGGAAGTGTCGCTAAGCTTGATGCCGGATACGAGTTTTTGTATGATGCCGTTGATGGACGCAAGGCTTTGGTTTTCTCAAATTCCAGAGAAGAAACAGAATACGTTACCGCAACGCTTCGCCAAATAGCGAGAAACAGAGGGGATGAAGATATATTCCTTATTCATCACGGTAATCTGTCGGCTTCACTTCGCGAGGATGCTGAACTACGTATGAAGGATGAATCTGTTACCAAGGCTGTAACCTGTGCGACTGTTACTATGGAGCTTGGTATTGATATTGGAAAGCTTGACAGAGTAACGCAAATGGGATCGCCAACAACAGTTTCCGGATTTCTTCAAAGGCTGGGAAGATCGGGCAGACGTGGAAATCCCCCCGAAATGATAATGGTATATCGCGAGGAAACTCCTTTACCTAACGCCCCTTTGCCACAGCTTATTCCTTGGGAGCTTCTGCGTGGAATAGCAATAATAGATCTTTATTCCGCAGAGCGTTTTATTGAGCCTCCAAGGATAAAAAAGATGCCACTCAGTCTTGCATTTCACCAAACACTAAGTATTCTTGCCTCCGTAGGAGAGCAAACTCCCAAACAATTAGCGAATAGAGTATTATCGTTACCTCCGATAGCGCCCCTTGGTAAAGAAACTTACAGAGCCTTACTGGTTTCGATGATTAATCAGGAATACATTGAAATGACCGAAGAAAAAGGGCTTATTGTAGGTTTGGCAGGAGAGAGAATAATAAATTCGTATAAGTTCTACGCAGTATTCAAGGATAGTGAGGATTATACCGTTAGGAGCGGTAGCGAAGAGATTGGTACAATAACAACTCCGCCACCTGTGGGAGAAAGATTTGCTTTAGCCGGAAGGGTGTGGGAAGCACTTGAGGTTGATATAGGCAGACGTTTGATTTTTGTAAAACCTGTAGAAGGAAAAATGGAAATTTCATGGCCCGGTGACAGTGGTGAAATTCACACTAAGCTTCTTCTCAAAATGCGGGAAATACTATTCAATGGAAAAAAATACAAATTTTTATGTGATAATGCGCGTGTTCGCCTTGAAAAAGCAAGGCACATTTCTAAAAATGCAGGTCTTGACACAAAGCAGGTAGTATTCCTTGGCGGACAAAGTTATTGCTTATTCCCTTGGTTAGGAACGCGATCATTCCGCACGATGAAGAGATTGTTAAAGCATTACGCATCGGAGTTAGGAATATCAGATATACAGAGTGAAATGTGCCATTTCATAACATTCAAGGCAAATAGTGAAAACGGAATGAATGTTATGGATAGGTTGTCTGATATAATTGAACGCGATGGACTTGATACTTTTGAGCTAGTTTCTCAAGGAGAATGCCCTGTATTTGACAAGTATGATGAATATATTCCTGCGGAGCTCCTATGTGATGCATACGCAATTGATCGCTTGCAATCTGACGAGATTATTGATAGATTTGGAGGTAAATTATGATATACGATCTTCTTGCTCCTTTTTATGATAAGATAAATGCGGATATTGATTATCATGCATGGGCTGACTTTATTGAAAAAATAGTTGAAAAACACGGAGAAAGAGAGCCGGAACTTTGGCTTGACCTTGGCTGTGGTACAGGAAAGATGACTCTTGAGCTTGCATCCAGAGGAAGAGATATGACAGGAGTGGATTATTCTCCGGAGATGTTAAATCTTGCAAGGGAGAGAGCAGAAGAGTTAAATCTTCATAATATACTTTGGCTCTGCCAGGATATAAGAGACTTCGAGCTTTACGGAACAGTTGATGTTTGTATTTCCTGCCTTGATACGATTAACCATCTTGTAAAACCAACAGATCTTGATTTATGCTTTGACTTGGTTCATAATTATCTTGCGCCTAATGGCTTATTTGTTTTTGATATAAACGGTAAATATAAGTTTGAGAATATTTATGCAGATAACTCATATGTAATGGAAGAAGATGGGGCAGTTTGCATATGGCAGAATTATTACAATCCATCAACTAAAAAATGCGACTTTTATATTACTCTTTTTGAAGAAGATGTCGATGGAAAATATGAAAGATATGATGAACAACAAACAGAAAGAATGTATACTTTGCGTTCAATAAAAAAGCACCTTGAGAGTAATTCTTTGGAATTTTTGGGTGCATATTCGGATTTTAATTTTAGTGATGCAACCGATTCGTCGGAGCGCATTTACATAGTTGCAAAATGCAAAAAGTGAGGATAAACGAATGAGTGTTAATAAAAATATACCTACTTCTACTATACTTCGTGGAATGACAAGAGATGGTTCTGCTCGAGTTTTAGTTATTAATTCCAGAAAAATTGTAGATGATATGATCAAATTCCACAACACAACACCAACTGCTACAGCAGCACTCGGTAGAACTCTTACAGCAGCTTCTATGATAGGAACCATGCTCCCGGAAGATGGAAACACTGTAACATTTAACATCGCGGGGGACGGTGACGCAGGTAGCATAATAGCTGTTGGTGATTACTTTGGAAATGTTAAAGGATACATTGGCAACAATAGAGTAGATCCGCCTAAAAAGCCTAATGGAAAGCTTGATGTAGGAGCAGCTGTGGGAGCAGGAACCATCTCTGTTATCAAGGATGTAGGACAAGCCGATCCCCAAATTGGCACAACCGCTCTCGTTAGTGGTGAAATTGCAGAAGATATTGCTACCTATTTTGCTATCAGTGAACAGATTCCAACAGTTCTTTCTCTTGGTGTATTGGTTGACAAGGATTATTCTTGTTTAGCTGCTGGTGGCGTTCTTATTCAGCTTTTGCCATTCCCGGATGAGGAAACTGTTAATCTTATTGAGAGAAATGCTGCTGATTTGGTAAATATATCTCGTTACTTTGAGCAAGGCAAGACTAATGAAGAAATTGCCGAAATAGCTATGAGAGATATCCCATTTGATGTTTTTGATACTCTTGAAGTTTCTTATAAGTGTGATTGCTCAAGAAAAAGAATGGAAAAGAAAATTAAAAGTCTTGGACAAAAAGAGATATTAACAATGCTTGATGAGCAAGAGGCTGAAGGAAAACCACGTGAGTTGACTGCAGTTTGTCGTTTTTGTAGTACAAATTATACATTCAGCGAGAATCAGTTAACCAATTAATTCAATATTGACGTAATGTATTAATTAAAATATGAGGCGGTACAATCTAATGTTATGGGTTGTATCGCTTTATTATTAACAAAGCATAATATAACACAAGAACGCTGTGGCCAAACTACGGTAATTTTTCCTTTTTGCTTTTCATATATTTCATAAAAAACTTAAGGAGAATCTTTATGAATAACCCATTGCGCACTTTTTTGAGTGAGGAAAATATAAATTGCCATAGGGAATATATGAAAACACTTCGCCTACAGCATTCAATAATGGAAAAAAGCATTCCGGAAATTAAAGGAAAAAGCGTTTATGAAATAGAAAAAATGCATATCTCAAACAAGGATAAAAAGGATATACTGCCCATTTTTAGAGAATACCTAGCTCATCAAATGTATTTTAATTCATTTTGCATCCAACCTAAGTCGCTTTCTACCATAAAAAAATATTATTCATCAGTTGAAGCTTTTTTATATGAAATACATCTTTTGGCGATGAAGTCGGAAAGCGGCTTTGTTTTCGTATTTATAGGAGATAGGGGGATACCGGAAATTACCCACAAGCACGGCTATGATAGAATAAAAAACACACCGCGACTTGCGCTTGACATCTCTGAGCACGCATATTTTCTTGATTACAGATTTGATAAAGAGTCGTATGTTAGAAATGCACTTTCGCATCTTGATCTATCTCTACTTGACAACCAGGGAAAAAAATAGTATAATTTACTAAAAGCTTTTGGAGGTAGAAATAAATGAGCTTGTTAAAAGGAAATGCTATAGTTGGTCAATCCGGAGGACCTACTGCTGCAATAAATGCAACATTAGCAGGAGTTATCAGGGGAGCGTTAGCACATTCGGATATCATCGAAAAAATATATGGTATGAAGAATGGTATTGAGGGCTTCTTAAAGGAAAATATCATAGATCTTTCTTTTGTTTGCTCAGATGAAGAAAACCTATCTACACTGGAACTTACACCAGCGGCAGCTTTAGGATCTTGTAGAAAAAAACTCAAAAGCGTAGATGTTGATGGAGAAACTTATAGTCAGCTTTTATCTCTTTTTAAAAAGTATGATATCAGATATTTCTTTTATATCGGTGGAAATGATTCAATGGATACTGTGCAAAAGCTTTCACAGTTTATGGTGGACCATGATTATGAAATGCGTATTATAGGTGTGCCAAAAACCGTTGATAATGATCTTGAAGTAACCGATCATACGCCAGGTTTTGGATCTGCAGCTAAATTTGTTGCCACAACTATAAAAGAAATTCGCCGTGATATAAATGTATATACAGTAAAAGCAGTTACAATAGTTGAGATTATGGGAAGGGATGCAGGATGGTTAACCGCCGCTTCAGCATTGCCATCTGTAACTAAAGACGGACCGGATCTTATATATTTACCAGAGGTTGCATTTGATCCGGAAAAGTTTATTTTAGATGTTAACAAGTGCCTAGAAGATCATCCTGCAGTATTAGTTGCAGTTTCCGAAGGAATTAGACTTGCAAATGGTGATTATGTGGGAGCGAGTGCAGAAGCGGTTGATGCCTTTGGTCACAAAGCCCTTTCAGGTGCAGGAAAGGTTCTTGAAAATCTTATTAAAAACCGAATAGGATGTAAAGTACGTTCTATCGAGCTTAATCTTCCACAGCGTTGTTCTGCACATGTTGCATCTTTAACTGATATTAGCGAATCAATCAATACAGGTCGTTCTGCCGTTGATCATGCAATAAATGGGGAAACGGCAAAAATGATAATAATGCGAAGAAACAGCGAGGCAGAATATGGTATATCCTTCGACAGCGCAGATATTTCAAGCATAGCAAATGCAGTGAAAACTGTGCCAAAGCATTATATTAATCAAGAAGAAAACGGAGTAACAGAAGAGTGCGTTAAGTATTTGATGCCTCTTATCATCGGAGAAGTTAGTCCGACTTATGAAAATGGAATGCCAAAGCATATAGTGTTCTGATACTAAAAAGCTTTGCATCTGTTTATATACTACCTTACATTGCTAGCTGCTGTTAGAAAAATACTATGGAGGTAAATATGAAAATTAAGTATCGTTGTAGCGAATGGTATAGCAATAAGAATGCTCAAAAAATCATTAAAATATTAGAGCAACAAAACATTAAATACGATGATATAATGGGAAATGCCTTTGTCTTTTATCTATACTCTGATAATGAAAAAACCGAAGAGATATTAGGATATCTTCACAATAAGTGTTATATGGAAGCTATTTTTTCAAAAGAAGAAATGGAAAATGCTAACTGGTATACATTTGAAGCTACTCGCCATGACATAGAAACAAGCGATGACCATTTCACGTATGAGTACTCTTGTCCTTATAAGACTGAAACGGGAATAAGATATCGACATGAAAAACAAGTAAATCCATATTTGTCAAAAAGAATTCCAAAATGGAAAAACAATTATAATTTCTGCTCGGTAAACACAGGAGATTTTAACAAAGTTTTTTGTAGTGATATTGCGAAAAAAATGATTGTAAATCGAGGCGTAACAGGCGTTGGATTTATGCCAGTGGTAAATCGCAAGAATGTACCAACAGAAAATGTAAGTCAGCTTTGTTTTTATAATGCTTTACCAAGGTCAGCTTTTGATTTTATAGGAGAATATAATGAGATTATTTGCCCAACTTGCGGTAGAATCAATTACGAATTTATTCAGCCGATGTATGATAATATGCGGGTAAAAACTGAATTAATCCCTGATGGGATTGATATGTTTTCTGCAGAAATGTCTATAAGCAGAGGTTGGATAGTGCCTCCTATCATTGTTTCCAAGAAGTTTTATAATCTGGTTACAAAGGAAATGAAAGAGAAACATGTTCGTTTTCGTCCTATTGGATAAATACAAATGTTTTTGCGCAACATTAAGAATAAATTATTTACTAGAAAAGTGTCACTGTTTTTGCGGTGGCATTTTTTATTATCTGTATTTTGATTATGTCGAAAATTGTTAAAAAAATTTTAAAAAGCCCTTGATTTTCTTAATTTTATGTGTTATAATACTTTAGCAATAAAATATTACTTATCAAGAGTGGCGGAGGGACTGGCCCTATGAAGCCCGGCAACCTGTTTAATTATAAGGTGCTAATTCCTGAGAGATGAGGTGTTCTTCTGTCGGGGGT
>JAZKZW010000094.1:0-20960 GCA_045612865.1 Eubacteriales bacterium | reverse complement strand
GTATTCGCGGCGATGTTCAATATCGTAGGAAGCTTCCTTGGAACAGAAAATGAAATCATTCAGACGGCAGGTATCGTAAACAACGTTCTTGGCGTATTCGGTATTGAGCCCATTAACTGGATCAACGCAGGTTCTGAATATTGGGCAAATATCACCGTTATGGTGGTTTACATCGTTTGGAACGCTCTTCCTTTCAAGATTCTTATCCTTCTTGGCGGTCTTCAGAGCGTAAACAAGCAGTATTACGAGGCTGCCAAGATCGACAGCACTCCCAAGCTCAGAGTATTCACAAGAATTACAGTTCCGCTCCTTTCTCCTATGATCACCTACGTTGTAATCACAGGCTTTATCGGCGGATTTAAGGAATACTCCAGCATCGTAGGTATCTTCGGAGACGGTATGGGCCCTCCCGGCAACAAGGGTGCGCTCAATACTATGGTAGGATTCATCTACGACGCTCTCGGCAACCAGGAAGGCCGTGCTTCTGCAGCAGCTCTTATCCTCTTTGCTATTATTTTCGTAATCACAAAGCTTAATCTTGCTATCAGCAAGAGAACCACTTATTATTAAGGAGGTAGATGAAAATGGCAAAAGTTAAAAATGAAACCTCCAAAATAGTAACTATGGTTGAGCGTGATATGGAGCAGGTTAAGAAAAGACAAAGGGTGATGAAGATAATCTCCAAGATTATGGTTTACATCTTCCTTGGCATTATGGCCGTTATCGTTCTTTTCCCCTTCTATTGGATGATCATCTCCTCTCTCAAATCTCTTGAGGAGTATAAGCTCTCCGTTCCCACACTGTTCCCACAGGTTATCCATTGGGAAAACTATGCAAAAGCATTTGAAACCGCAAACCTTTGGACACTCTTTAAGAACACTATGTACGTAGGTGTGGTTTCTACACTTCTTTCTCTCGTAATTACAGTGCTTTCCGCATTCGCATTTGCAAGACTTGAGTTCAAGGGCAGAGATGCTTTCTTCGGTCTTCTCCTTGCAACAATGATGATCCCCGGTGAGCTCTTCACAATTACAAACTATCAGACAGTAAACAACTTCCTCGGCCTTGCAAAGCTTGGATCTGAACTTGGTATTCCTCTCCTTCAGGTTATGGGTGACTGGTCAAACACTTATACGGTACTTATCGTGCCCTTCCTTGTAAGTGTGTTCTACATTTATCTCTTAAAGCAGAACTTCCTCCAGATCCCCAACGAGCTTTATCTCGCTGCAAAGGTTGACGGTACTACCGACCTTAAGTACCTCTGGAAGGTTATGATTCCTCTCGCGTTCCCAACTCTTGTTTCTATTACAATTCTTAAGATGATGGGCGCGTGGAACTCCTATGTATGGCCTCGTCTCGTTGCAAACCGCGAGGATATGCGTATGATTACTAACGGTCTTCGTAATGCGTTCACAAACGCAAACACTATGGAAACCGACTACCCCGTACAGATGGCGGCGGTTGCACTCGTTTCTGCTCCCCTCTTCCTTGTCTTCCTGTTCTTCAGAAAGTACATTATGAAGGGTGTATCCAGAAGCGGTATCAAGGGTTAATCGATTTGTTACAAATCTTTAACAATAAAAAATTTCATTTTGAAAGGATGGAAAACAACAATGAAAAAGGTATTAGTATCCCTCGTTTTGGTTATCGTTATGATTTTCAACATGCTTGCTCTTGCAGGATGTGATCTCATCTTCGGTGGCGACAACGGAAAAACCACAATTACCTTCTATCACACCATGGGTGAAAACCTCAGAACAGTTCTTGATAAGCACATTAAAAACTTCAATGTGCTCTATCCCGACATCGTTATCGAGCACGAGCAGGTAGGTAGCTACGATGACGTTCGCGATCAGATCAAGACACAGCTCGTTTCCGGCAAGCAGCCCAACATCGCTTACTGCTATCCCGACCACGTAGCTCTTTACAACGACGCTCTCGCAGTTCTCACTCTTGATGATTTCATCAACAGCACAGAGACAATTACAAGAGCTGATGGCACAACAGAGATCCTTGGTCTTACAGCAGAGCAGATCGCAGACTTCATTCCCGCATACTACGATGAGGGTAGACAGTTCGGCGACGGTCTTATGTACACCATGCCCTTCTCCAAGTCCACAGAGGTTCTTTACTACAACAAGACATTCTTCGAACAGCACAACATTCAGGTTCCCACCACTTGGGACGAGCTTGAAGCAGTTTGCGCTAGAATCAAGGAAATCGATCCTAAGTCCATTCCTCTTGGCTACGACTCCGAAGCTAACTGGTTCATCACAATGACCGAGCAGCTTAACACTCCTTACACCTCCGCAACAGGCGATCACTTCCTCTTCGATACAGCAGAGAACCGTGAGTTCTGCGCTGAGTTCAGAGAGTGGTATCTTAAGGGCTACGTAACAACTCAGGAAATTTACGGCGGTTACACATCCGGCTTGTTCGTTTCCAAGGAAGCAACAAAGTCCTACATGTCTATCGGTTCTTCTGCAGGTGCTACTCACCAGAGACCCACAAAGAACGATGACGGCACTTACCCCTTCGAAGTAGGTATCGCTCCTATTCCTCAGGCAAACGCATCTAACCCCAAGGTTATTTCTCAGGGTCCTTCTATCTGTATCTTCAATGGTAAGAAGATCTCTGACCAGCAGATCATTGCTTCTTGGCTCTTCACAAAGTTCCTTATAACTAACGTTGCTTTCCAGGCTAGCTTCTCCATGGCTTCCGGTTACATTCCTGTTATCCAGTCTGTAACAACTAACGAAGTATATGCAGAGTTCCTTAACAAGGCAAACGGTGGCGACAACGTTGCTGCTCTTTCTGTAAAGCAGGGTCTTGCACAGAAGGATTACTACTATGTATCTCCTGCATTCAACGGTTCTTCCATGGCTCGTGACCAGGTAGGTATCATCCTTCAGAAGGGTCTTGTTCTTACAGGTAATATTGATGCAGAGCTTAAGAAGATCTTCCAGTCTGCTATCAACGAGTGTGAAAACGCACAGTAATTGTAAACAATTGATTTCAAAAACCTATGATGAGAAAAAGTTTAACTAAATTTTTAGCTTTACTTCTCCTCGTATGTATTGCTGTTACCAGCTTTGCTTCTTGCGATCATATCACTGAAATTATCAATGGTTTGATTGGCACGGAGCAGGGCGGTGAACAGCCCGGCAAAAAGCCCGATGGAGAAGGTAATGACCCAACCGTTGAAACTCCCGAGCACGAGCATGTAGATTACGTTGCACAGCTCAAGCTTAATATGAGCTCCGACACTCTCAAGCAGGAAGTTACTGTTAAGCAGTACATCGACGGTGACACAACTCACTTTATTGTTCCTACTTCTGTTATGGCAAGAGGCTACATAAAGGCGAGATATCTTGCAGTTAATACTCCCGAGTCCACAGGTAAGATCGAGGAATGGGGAAAGGCTGCAGCTAAGTTTACAAAAGAAGCTCTCAAAAACGCAGTTTCTATTATTATTGAATCTGACAACGATAAGTGGAATCTTGACTCTACAGGAGATAGACATCTTCTTTGGGTTTGGTACAAGCCTGATGCAAATTCCGAATATCGTAACCTTAACCTTGAGCTCCTTCAGAATGGTTATGCAATCGCGTCCAATACTGCTCAGAACCGCTATGGTAATGTTTGTATGAACGCTCTTAACCAGGCTAAGACCGAGAAGCTTCATGTATTCTCAAAAGCTAAGGACCCCAACTTCTACTATGGTAAGTCTCAGGAAGTTACCATTAAGGAAATCCGCACAAACGTGGAAGCTTATGTAGGTACAAAGGTTGCATTTGAAGGTGTTATTACTCGTGACTATAACAACGGCGTTTACATTGAAAGCTACGATGAAGAGACCGAAATGTACTATGGTATTTACATTTACTATGGTTTTGGTGCAAATTATAAGATTAGTGAAATTCTCACTGTTGGAAACAGAGTTCGTATTGTAGGCTCACTTCAGTTCTATGAAGGCGGCGGAACATACCAGATCGCAGACCCTAACTACGAGCTTATGGAACCAAAAGATCCTGATAACTGCCAGATTCTTGGCACAGGCGACGCTGCATACCAGGAGATCTCTGCAGAAAAACTCGTAAATGGCAAGGTAACTCTTACATTGATGAGATATGATGAAGAGCTCGAGGAAAGCGTTGAAGTTGTAGAAACATTTGACTTTGGCAACCTTGCACAGGGTACAACCGTTTCTATGAAAAACCTCAAGGTTGTAAGAACTTATACAACCGCTAATGGTGGCGACAATGACGGCGCTGTTACTATTACATGTGAAGTTAATGGTATTACAGTTACTGTTAGAATGGCATCACCTCTTAAGTTTGCTGATGGTACAGTTGTTCCAGAAAGCTACTTTACCGGCAAGACATTTGATGTTAAGGGTGTTGTAGATTATTACAATGGTTCCTATCAGATCAAATTGTTCGCGATTAGTGACGTAGTATTTCACTAATTCCCCTATATGATGTAACTAATAATAGAACAAATTTTTGAATCCAAAAAATTTAAATAAAAAAAGGAGTCATCATGAAAAAACTTTTAGTTCTTATTTTGGCACTTATTATGTGCCTTACTGCTCTCACCTCCTGTGATCAGGTTAAGGGATTTATTGATGGTATCATCAATCCTGAGAAGCCCGGTGTAGAAACACCCGTTGAAACCGAAACACAGGCAGATGGCGCAATCACTCTTCTTAAGTCCTCCTACAAGGATTGGTACAAGACAGCTGCAGACTACACACTTGACGCTTTCACTCACCAGGGCGACGTTAAGGTAGAATGGTCTGTAAACGTTGGCGAAGAGTACGTTAAGATCACACACGACTATGACAAGAGTGTTGTTTACGTTGACGTAAACGAAGAAAGCGCAGTTGACGTTGAGTATGTTCTTACAGCTAAGGTTACTGACGCTGAAGGCAACGTTAGAACAATCTCCTTCAACCTCCTTCTTCCTAAGGATAAGCTCACAACATATGACGAGCTTGTTGCTGCTAATAAGGACGACACACTTAAGGTACAGGGTATTGTAACCGGTATCATTAAGAAGGCTGATGGTTGGAGCGCTAACTCCCTCTATCTTCAGGATGAAGAGAATAAGGGTGGTTACTATGCATACAACCTTTCAGACGAAGAAATCGCAGGTGTTGAAGTTGGTATGACAGTTAAGGTTGTTGGTACCAAGGATACATACAACGGTATCTTCGAGGTTATGAAGGGTAAGGTTACTATTGTTGACACTACAATCAAGACTGTTACTCCTGTTGACTATACTGAAGTATTCACAAACGCCGCTGATACAAAGGCAGAAGACCTCATCTACAGACAGTCCATGCTTGTAACTGTTAAGGGTGTAGAAATTTCTACTCAGAATGCTGATAACGGCTACCTCAACTTCAAGCTTGCTGGTAAGGAAGCTTACATCAGAATTTCCTCCTCCAACAACTGTATCACAAAGGATGAAGCAGCAGCTCTCAAGACTCTCCACGCTGCTAACTTTGGTAACACAGCAGACGTTACCGGTATTATCCAACTTTATAATGGCGCATTCTACCTTATTCCTGCAACAGGCGTTCCTTCTATCTCCAATATTAAGGCAGTAGAAAAGACTCCTGCTGAAAAGGTTGAAACAGAATTCGATGGCCTTGATCTTGTTGGTGAAGTAGCATCTAACAAGGAAATCACACTTCCTTCTGCAGGTTCTATCTTCTCTGATGTTTCTATCACATGGACATTGACAGAAAATGCTGCAGCTGTTATTGATAACGGCGTTCTTAAGGTTACACTCCAGAACGAGGCAACCACACTTACTCTTAAGGCTACTATCACATGTGGCGAAGTAAGCAAGGAAAAGACATTCGAAATCGCAGTTGCTGCTATTCCTAAGACAGTTAACGTAGTTGTTGACGCTCCTGTTGTTGGCAACGAATATTACTTCATGATGCACCATGATACCCTTGATAAGGATCTCTTTATCACAGGCGAAATGGACGGCTTCTACTATGCAACAACTGATTCTGTTGACGGTGCAGTTAAGGTTAAGGTTGTTGACGCTGGTGAAGGCGCATACTACCTCATGGTAGGTAGCAAGTATGTTACTATCATTAAGAATGATACATACATCAACGTTGTATTCGTAGAAGAAGCTCCCGCAGCTAAGTTCACATGGAATACAGAATTCAAGACATTCGTAATCAACGTAGACGGTACAGATTACATCTACGGTACAAGAAACGACAAAACATATCAGACATTCAGCGCTTGCAAGCTTGAAAAGGCAAACGATACATTCATCGCTCACCTTGTTGAAGTTAAGAACATCGGTGCGAACGTAGTTGACGCTCCTGTTGTAGGTAGTGAATACTTCTTCATGATGTATCATGAAACTCTTAACAAGAACCTCTTCATCACAGGCGAAATGGACGGCTTCTACTATGCAACAACTGAATCTGTTGACGGTGCAGTTAAGGTTAAGGTTGTTGACGCTGGTGAAGGCGCATACTACCTCATGGTAGGCAGCAAGTATGTTACTATCATTAAGAATGATACATACATCAACGTTGTATTCGTAGACGAAGCTCCCGCGGCTAAGTTCACATGGAATACAGAATTCAAGACATTCGTAATCAACGTAGACGGTACAGATTACATCTACGGTACAAGAAACGACAAGACATATCAGACATTCAGCGCTTGCAAGCTTGAAAAGGCAAACGATACATTCATCGCTCACCTTGTTGAATGGGTTGAAGATCCTAACGCTGCTCCCGCTCCTGAGCATACTCACACTGTATGTGACGAATGTGGCAAGTGCACAGCTGAAGATTGCACAGGCGAAAAGTGCGAAGGTCACGAAGAAGCTCCTGAAGTAACAGTTAGCACAATCGCAACAATCCTTGCAGGTGAAAATGGTAACTATGTAGCAGCTGGTACAGTAGTTGCTGTTAACGGCAGAAGCTTCCTTCTTCAGGATGCAACAGGTATGATGCTTGTTTACCTCAATAAGCTTCCCGAAGTAGTTGTTGGTGATACTGTAACTGTTAGTGGTGTAACTTCCGTTTATGGTGGTGCAAAGCAGTTTGGTAACACTTCTGTAGTAACAAAGACAGGTACAGCAACAGTTTCTCACGGCACAGCTAAGGAACTTACAGCAGCTGAATGCGATGCATATCTCACAGCAGCATCTGTTACTCCTATCTACGTTAAGGTTTCCGGTGTTCTTGGTATTAGCGGTAACTACATGAACCTTCCTATCGAGGGTGCAACAATCGTTGGTAGCCTTACATACATGGATGGCGCACTTAAGGACGCTGCTACAGCTCTTAACGGCAAGACAATCGTTGTTGAAGGTTATGTAACAGGCGTTACAGGTAGCACAACTAAGTACCTCAACCTCATGGTTGTTTCTGTTGCTGAAGCAACTGGTTCTGAAACTCCCGCTCCTGAGCATACTCACACTGTATGTGACGAATGTGGTAAGTGCACAGCTGAAGATTGCACAGGCGAAAAGTGCGAAGGTCACGAAGAAGCTCCTGCAACAAGTGCTGAAGAAACATTTGCTATCGTAGCTAGCGCTGGAACACTTTCATCTAGTAAAACTTCTGTATCTTGGTCCTCTGCAAACTTCAACTTTGTAGCTGAAAAGGGTACAAACAACAATAACCCCAGAGTAACTGATACAGATCACTTCAGAATTTATCAGGGTAACAATTTCTCTATCACTGGTAAAAATGGTGAAAAAATAACAAAGGTTGTATTCACTACACTTAGTGCTTCATACGCAGACGTTCTTGCTACCTCTCTTAATAACGTTGATGGATATACAGCAACTGTAAGCGATAAGGTAGTAACAGTTGTAATTGCTAACGGAACTACTAGCGTAGCCTTTACAACAACTGCACAGACAAGAGTTAACAATATCGTAGTTACTTACGAAAAGTAATTCTTTGAAATATTAGTTTGTACGATTGTATGTTCACCCACGGGGAAACCCGTGGGTTCTTTTTTTGTCTATGAGGGATTGTGCTTGTTTTTCATAAATTGTAAATTTATCGGCAAGGGACTTGAAATGTGTAGTTATTTGTTGTATAATGTTATCGTGAAAATTTGTGCATTTTGAAAGGTACTATTAGGGATTATAATGAAAAAAATTAATCGTGTATTATCGGCACTTTTGATAGTCATAATGCTTTGCTCCGTCCTTGCCGGCTGTGAATTTGATATAAACAGCTTTTTAGGTAACGAGGATGAGAAAACAGACAAGATTGAAGTATCAGAAATCAATATTAAAAACGGCGAGAGGATCGAGCTTAAGGTTGGAGAGACTATTCAGCTTGAGGTTGATGTATTGGACGAGGCTTTGCCACATTTGAAGTGGAGCACATCAAGCAAGAATATTCATCTTTCCGGCGGAACTGTTACTGCGCTTGATGAAGGAGTGGCTGTGGTTATTGTTAGCTGTGGATTCGTTAGCGATAGTATTACAATCACTATTACGGCTGCAGATGATGGCAATAATGACAACGACCAAGGCAATACAGACAATGATCAGGGTAATACCGACGACGATAACAACCAGGGTAATACCGACAACAATCAGGGAAATTCAGGCAACGATAGTACAGAACCTTATGGTCCCGATAACGACCCATATAAAGATGTAAGCGCAGATGAATTCTACGCAAATTATACTCCTGCGATAAGCTATTATGACTCATACTGGCGCTCATATCACGGTTTTATGTCAGGCGAGCTTGGCGAGCAGGATCAGAAGCCTACAATTTCCGAATACCAGCCAATGTATGATGGATTGTTTGTCAGAAACAGCGTTGGTATTTATGGTGATAACGGAAACTCCTATACTGTAGTTGATGCCTATGGCAGACCTGTTATGAAGGTTTATCGCGGCGGCGCTTACATAATGCTTGAGGAGGTGGCAGCTCATTTCTTCGCCTTTGGAGAGCTTACTGCCAACCATTCTGCAAGTAAAAAAACTAAACCTACAGCCTCGGTTTGGGGTAAATACTTACGAGTTAATCACACAAAGTTCAGCGGTGACACAAGTAGATACCCTTATGAGCCTAAGCTTCCTGATATCAGCGGCTGCGGTGGAGATCTTACATACTATGAGCTTGACGTTGGAACAACCGGTACAGATTGTGATCCCAGCTATCCGGTTACTGTTTATAATAATGGTACAACAATTACACGTGGCGCCGCAAGAATAGTTTATACAGTTTATGATAAAAACGGCGACCGAATTATCGATATAAACGAGAAGTATCTTTTCTATACATATAACCACTACAACGACTTCCAGGAGTATCTTAACTACTATGGCGGTTGGGGCGAAATGTTTGGTAATATCACCGGTGGTGGAACTATTTCAAGTAAGTATGACTGTAATCCTACAGACTATGTAAGAACCGTCAGAATGGATATTTCAAAACTTAAAGCCTGCGTTGTTATTGATGATTACTTTATCGTGATCGATAACAAGGTGTACGCATAAAGTGGTGGTTTTGTAAACATTTGCATACAAAAAAGCGACCTTCACGGTCGCTTTTCCCTTTTATCTTGAATTAGAGATTTTTAAATTTGTTAAACACATCAAGGTTTGTTCTTGTTGTTAAGAGAGGGGTTATGGTGATATATCCTGCCTCGGTTGCAACTGTGTCACGGGTCATATCGTCGGGACAGATGTCGTCAATTTTGTGTCCGCGCTGTTCAAATATATCTCCACCGATATTAACGAAAGCATCAGAGAAATATGGTGAGCCCTGCTGTGTAACCTTAATGCCCTTTGCATTCTTTGGAATGTTTATGTTGTAAAGGAGGTTTTCATTCAGGAGTCCGTTTTTATCTATAAACTCCCAAATTCGCTCAAGCTGCGCTGCGGCATCTGGAATAGTATCAACATAGGTTGAAAAGGCAATGCCACGATGTCCAAGTCTTCCTGCCTCAAAGATAGCGCCACAGGTGCCTGAATAAACAAGGTCAACGCCCATATTAACGCCGCGGTTAATGCCCGAAAGCACAAGGTCGTAGGTCTGCTCCTCACCAAGAATGGCATAGCGAATACAGTCTGCAGGGGTGGAGTCAACATAAACTGTTCTGACACCGGGAATCTCCTCTACCTCTTTTATCTCGATAGGACGGGTAAAGTCGATGGCGTGGCTTTTTCCACTTTGCTCAATCTTTGGTGCAATAACTGTAACGTCGCCAAGCTTCTTTGCCCAGAGTGCCAGCGCGCGAATACCCTCTGCAGAATATCCGTCATCATTAGTTATAAGAATTCTCATAGCCAGCCCTCGTGTGTAGCCTTATATTCGCCGAGAAGGGCATCAGCTTCCTTAAGGAGCTTTCTCATTTCAGCCTTGGAGTAAACTGTAGCGCCTGCGGCACAAGCATGTCCACCACCGTTGTAGCGCTCTGCAAGCTCGCTTACTGTAACAAATCTGGAACGAAGTCTTACACGGATAGAGCCGTCGGGATTATCGATAAATGCAAGCCAGATAAGACTACCCTTGATAGAATCCATAAAGCCAACGGAGTTAGATGCCTGCTCGTTTGAAAGTCCCCACTTTTCCTGGATTGCAGAGGTAACATAAAGGCTTACAACGCCGTTTTCGGAAATCTTCATCTTCTTATGAGCAAATGCCTCAAACTTGAAGTCTTCAAAGTCCTTGAGATAAAGATTTGCATAAAGGTTTTCTGTGTCAATACCAACGCTGAGGATAACACCTGCAAGACGTAGAGTCTCGGAAGAAACATCGCGGAAACGGAAACGACCGGAGTCTGTAACCATGCCTGTATAAATAAATGTAGCTGCGCGAGAGTTTATCTTAAGCTCGTCCTTGTGGTAATCGTAGAATGCGGCAACCATCTCGCAGCAGGAGGAGCGAAGCTCCTCAACCCATTCAATCACGCCATAGGACTGTACGGGAATGTGATGGTCGATCTTTATAATTTCACGGCAGAGGGAGTGCTTTGGGTTGGATACTCTCTCAAGTGTTGCTGTGTCCATAATGATACCGAGGGCGTCGTCATAAAAGTCGTCGGAAATAACTTCACCCTCTCCACCGAGGAACTCAAGATATTTTGCATAGTCGGTGTTCTGAACGTAAATTTCCTTTTCGGGATAGGTGGCGCGCAAAATCTCGGCAAAGCCCATTGTTGAACCAACCGCATCACCGTCGGGGCGCTTATGACGGAAGAAAATTATTCTATTATATTCCTTGATTTTGTCAAGAATCTTTTTTGTAGTTTCAAATCCCATTTTATATCTCCTTTTTTACTTCGTTTTTTAATCAGCAAAAACTCTGTTATTTGTAAAGTTTAGTTATCAAAATCTAGGGTTTAAGCCTCGAGAGCTTCGAGATCGGCGAGCATCAACATTGCTTCATCTCTGTTTTTAAGACAAGCGCCGCTGGCTTTCTGATGTCCACCACCACCGTACTTAACAGCGATGGGGTTGATGTTATATTTGTTAGAGCGAATCTCTGTGAGAACGCCCTCATCGGTTTCGGTAAAGTTTACCCAGGTGTGAATACCGCGAATGTCGCCCATTGTGTTAACCATGCCGCGGGAGATGGTAAATGTATCAACGCCGTAGGAATCAGCCTCAGCCTTATCGGTATAAATGTAGGCAACACCATTTTTTGCAAACTGGATTTTAAGAACAAACTGTGCACGAAGCTTAATAAACTTGAAATCGTCCTGATAGAGGTTGAGATATATGCTTCCTGTCTCAAAAGGAGTTTCCATAAGCTTTGAAGCAAGGCGATGAGTGTTTGCGCCTGTGGAGTCGTAGCGGAAGCGGCCGGAGTCTGTAACCATGCCTGTGTAAAGAGATTTCGCTGCGAGGGAGGAGAACTTCCAGCCTGCTTCAATTGCAAGCTCTGTAATAAGGCCACAGCAGCTCTCATAGGTGGTGTTAGTTACCTCCTCGTCACAGATTTTCTCAACAAAGATGTGGTGGTCAAGTCTTGCTGTTTCTCTTGCTGTGGTGTAGCGCTCGTCAGAGATCAGGTGCTTTGCAGAGGTGTCAAGAACTATTGCCAGAGCCTTTGCGTATGCTTCATCTGCTACAACGTCCATAACCGAGCCTTCCATAAAGGCGTATCTGCCGGCTTCGTCACCAACCTTGAAAACCTTTTTGTTTGGATAATTCTCTTTGATAAGCTCATAAAGACCAATCTGTGAGCCAAGAGCATCTCCATCAGGCTTTGTGTGTCTGTGAATAATGATAGTGTTTGCGTTTTGGATTTTTTCTATGATTTTTTCGAACATTTTTGGGTGTCCTTTCAAAATAAAATATCAAATCAGGATCCTTACTGCTGGCTAAAATCAATCTCTTTTGAATAAAGCTTTCGTATCTAGAGTAAGGTGAGGTGTTCAATGCTAGGGAATATTCCAGCATCATACCCCATTATATTTTAGCAGAAAACTGTGGATTTTTCAAGTTATTTTGTAAATATTTTATATATTCTTCTTGCTTCTCAACCATCTTTGGTTTTGTTTTGATTATCTTTTTTATATGACTTGTAAGGTGTATCCTGTAAAAACGCAAAAAAACCGCTCAAAAAGTACATAAAAGTGGGCAAATTGTAAAAAAATCGTTACATTTTTTGCCAAATATATTGCAATTTCATAAAAATAATGTTATAATAAAAGAAAAGTGTAACCAGGAGGAAACTCTATGAAAAGAGCAGAAGTAACCAATCTTCAGGAAACAATAAGCTTTGAGCAGAAGCCTAAAATGGCAATTTGCTATGACTTTGACCGCACCCTTTCTCCCGACGATATGCAGACCTTTACCTTGATTCCATCCTTCGGAATTGATGCGGGCGAGTTTTGGCATGAATCTGATGTGCTTGCGCTTGGGCTTCTTTGCGTCTGATTCCTGGCTTGGATGTTTGTGCTTATCAAGTATTCAAAGTTCAAGGGAAAGTCAATCCGCCGCGAGTATTTTAAGGAAGTTGGCAAGGATGTTAAGCTTTACGAGGGTGTTGCTGAATGGTTTGAAAACGTTAATGCCTATGCTGAAAAGAACGGTATCGAGGTGGAGCACTACATCATCTCCTCCGGCCTTAAGGAAATTATTGAGGGAAGCGAGATTGCAAAGTACTTCAAGCGCATTTATGCGTCGTCCTATATGTATTCGGCAGACGGTATAGCAGAATGGCCTGCACAGGTTGTTAACTACACTACAAAGACACAGTTCATCTTCCGTATTGCTAAAGGCATTCTTGAAGAGTATGATGAGCGAATCAATGACAATATGCCAAAGTCGAAATACAGCGTTCCTTACAGAAACATTGTTTATATCGGCGACTCTGCAACAGACATTCCCTGCATGCAGCTTGTTAAGGACAGAGGTGGATATTCCATCGGCGTTTACGATCCCAAGAGCAAAAATAAGAAAAAGGTTCTTGGCCTCTTTAATGACGATCGCTTAAGCTTCTTCGCTCCTGCAAAGTACACAGAGAACAGCACCATCTTTAACTATATGAAGCGTGTTATCGAGGAAATCGGCGCAAGAGAAAAGCAGAGAGCAGAGCAGGAAAAGCTCCGTATTCAATCTGAAGAATATAAGAGAAATGAAACTATCAAAAAGGTTCTTAAGGAGAACAACCTCAGCCTTACAGGTGATGAGAAGACACTTCTTGAAAACATGATTGACAAGCTTGATAACAACTAATAATCGCAGGCTTAATGCCTCGCATCAACGCTCCTTTGGCAATGCTTTTTTGGGGCGTTGTTTTTTTAAATAGATATTGAAAAGCTCGTAAAAATGTGATAGAATATATAGAGAGAAAAACACAAAACACACGTAAATATTGTAAAAATACAAAGATGGGGAGGGCAAAATGCCTAGAAAACTTGTAATTTTCGATTTAGACGATACTTTATTAAACAATAATTCAGAGGTAAGCGAATATACTCTTGGTATATTAAAAAAGCTTCAGGAAATGGGGCATATTATTGCGTTTAACACTGCAAGAAGTCAGATGCGCTCGGAAGAGATCTACAATGCCGTAAGACCTGATTTTGCTATTTACAACGGTGGAGCACAGATTGTGGATAAGGACGGGAAAACTGTTTTTGAGGCAGGGATAGACAAGACGGTTTGTAATGCTCTGGTTCCCGAACTTTTTGCCTTGACCGATAGATTTTCCTACCAGAATGCGGATTGGTTCTATTCTGCAAATGAGGATTATAAAGCCCCCGACGTCAGGTTCTTTGATTTCAAAAATGAAGAGTTTCCAACAGGCGCTTATAAAATCATAGCTTTCTCGAATAATCCCGATTGCCTTTTACCTCTTGCTGAAAAATACGATCTTGATTTCATTACCTACTTCGGCGGCCCCTTCTGCAGATTTACGAAAAGAGGGGTTACAAAGGCCTTTGGCAATAGAAAGCTTGTAGAAATGCTCGGTGCTGGTATTGATGACGTTATTGCCTTCGGTGATGATACAGGCGACCTTGAAATGTTAAAAGAGGCAGGAGTCGGC
Organism: Eubacteriales bacterium; assembly: GCA_045612865.1. Lineage (GTDB taxonomy): Bacteria > Bacillota > Clostridia > Oscillospirales > CAG-272 > UBA1740. The sequence goes on along the minus strand of JAZKZW010000094.1, from coordinate 6,433 downwards.
GTTATTATGAAAAATGCGAAGGTTGAACTCCAGACCGAGGATCTTACTGTTTCGGACTTTACTAATGATGAGGACGGCGTTGCAAGATTTCTTGCCAAGTATTTTGAGCTTTGATTTTCAGAAAATACAATAAAAACAGGATGTTTTACCGTAACGGTCTTTGTTTTTTACCAAAATATCAGATTAATTCCTCCGGGGCTTTAACTCTAGGGGAGTTTTTCTTTTTTATTTACATTTTGCATAGATAAAATTTACCTTGACAAAATATATTAAATATGATAAAATACTTTAGATTAAAATTATAATGGGGAAGTGTGCCGATTTAACATTTTTATTGATGTTAGGACTAAAGGTCGGTTTTCTTCCAAGTGAAAGGTTATTATATGTCTATTGCACAAGAAATTAAAAGACGAAGAACATTCGCCATAATCTCCCACCCCGACGCGGGTAAGACCACATTAACCGAAAAATTTCTTCTTTACGGTGGCGCAATTCAGTCTGCCGGATCGGTTAAGGGAAAGCAGAACGATAAGCACGCGGTTTCCGACTGGATGGATATTGAAAAACAGAGAGGTATCTCAATCACATCATCCGTTCTTCAGTTTGAATACGATGGATACTGCATTAACATTCTTGACACTCCCGGTCACCAGGACTTCTCGGAGGATACTTATCGTACTCTTATGGCTGCAGATTCTGCCGTAATGGTTATCGACGCTGCAAAGGGTATTGAGCCCCAGACAAGAAAGCTCTTTAAGGTGTGCGCAATGCGCGATATTCCAATTTTCACATTCATCAACAAGATGGACCGTGAGGCGAGAGATCCCTTTGACCTTCTTGACGAGCTTGAAAAGGAGTTTGGCATCGGCACCTATCCTATGAACTGGCCTATCGGCTGCGGACAGAGCTTTAAGGGTGTTTATGACAGAGAGCGTCAGTCTATTCTTTCCTTTGGCGATTCTCACCGTGGTAGAGACAGAATCCACGGCATTGACTGCGACATTACAGATATTGCAAAGCTGGACGAGCTTATTGGCGAACGCTTGAGAGAAACTCTCGTTGAGCAGGTTGAGCTTCTTGACGGCGCTTGCTTTGACTTTGATCTTGACGCTGTAAGACACGGAAAGCTCTCCCCTGTATTCTTCGGATCTGCTCTTAATAACTTCGGTATTGAGCCCTTCCTTGAGCATTTCCTTAAGATGACAACTTCTCCCCTGCCAAGAGTAGCAGAGGGTGATATAATCGACCCATTTGATGATAATTTCTCTGCCTTTGTTTTCAAGATCCAGGCTAACATGAATAAGGTGCATCGCGATAGAATTGCCTTTATGAGAATTTGCTCAGGTAAGTTTGAGCGCGGCAAGGATTACTATCATGTTCAGGGAGATAAGGCATTCCGTCTTTCCCAGCCACAGCAGATGATGGCGTCCGAGCGCGCTGTTATTGACGAGGCTTATGCAGGCGATATTATCGGTGTATTTGACCCAGGCATTTTCTCCATCGGTGACACAGTTTGCGAGAAGGGAAGAAAGGTTAAGTTTGAGGGTATTCCCACCTTTGCGCCTGAGCATTTTGCTATGGTTGAGCAGGTTGATTCAATGAAGCGTAAGCAGTTTGCAAAGGGTATGAACCAGATTGCTCAGGAGGGTGCAATTCAGATCTTCTTTGAGCCTAATTCCGGTCTTGAGAGAGTAATTGTCGGCGTTGTTGGTGTGCTTCAGTTTGAGGTGCTTGAGCATCGTCTTAAGAGTGAGTACGGTTGCGATCTTCGCAGAACTAACCTTTCTTATCAGCAGATCCGTTGGATAGATAATGAGGGACTTGATCCTAAAACTCTCCGTCTTTCTCACGATACAAAATGGGTAAAGGACTTCCGCGGAAAGGATCTTCTTATCTTCACAAGCGAGTGGGCGATACGTTGGGTTCTCGAGGATAACCCGGAGCTTAAGCTTTCAGAGTTCAGCAAAAACGAGAGCTAAAAAGCCACGAAAATGCAAACATTAATTTGCAAAAACAAGGTTTTATTATAAGAAAATAGAATTAATGAGGAATGATTGATATATGAGAATGAGAAAAAAGAAGCACTCGGATGAAAGACTTTCTGCTTGTAGTGACTTTCTTTACATACACGAGGGTGAGCCTATGGCAGACCCTACAGAGCCCTTTGGAAAAAACGGTGGCAAGGTATTTCTTGAGATAGGAGCAGGTAAGGGAGCCTTCGCTTGCGGTATGGCTGCACGTAACACAGATGCCTGCTACTACGCTATGGAAAGAGTTACCGATTGCGTTGTTATCGCGGCAGAGAGAGCTGCATCATACGAGGGCGGTATTCCTAACCTTAAGTTCACAATTGATACTGCAGATAACCTTACCAGAATTTTTGGCGAGGGAACTGTTGACGCAATTTTTCTTAATTTCTCCGACCCCTGGTCAAAGAAGGGATATGCAAAGCGCAGACTTACACACAGACGCTATCTTTCGGTTTATATGAACCTCTTAAAGGATGGTGGTGTTCTTCGCTTCAAGACAGATAATGTTGGTCTTTTTGACTTCTCTCTTGAGGAGGTCGAGGCTATGGGACTTGTGCCTAATATCGTTACGCGCGACTTGCATAATTCCGAGTATAACGAGGGCAACATACGCACAGAGTATGAGGAAAACTTTGCTTCTCAGGGTATGGCTATCAATATGCTTGAGGTTAGAAAACCCGTGGGCTTTATATGTGAGATCTCACCCGATCTTGCCCGTGACAGAAAGGATTACAGAGCCGAAAAATAATGGCTTTATACCCCACGCTTTAAGATTGATTTGATTATAGCAAAAATATAATTTTCGTAGCAAAAAGATGAAAGGAGTAAGTTATGCAGTCTAATATTTCTGATTCAGATATGCACATCGGTCATCGTGAAAGAATGCGCCGCAAGCTTATGGCATACGGTGGAGAAATATTCGATACCTACGAGCTGCTGGAAATGCTCCTTTACAATGCATTTGCGGTTAAGGATACAAAGCCTATTGCAAAGCGTCTTTTAGCTACCTTTGGAGGAATTGACGAGGTTTTATCTGCCGATCCAAAGGATCTTATAAATGTAGATGGCATCGGTGCATCCACGGCTGACTATCTTGTAGAGGTGGGAAAGCTTCCCGATGTTATTGCCGCCGGCAGAAATGTTGGCAGAAGGCTTCTTTCAAATGATGATATCGGCAATTTCTTCATAGGCTACTTTAACGGAAAAACCGATTACGCGGTTTCAATACTTCTTTTAGACAATGCTATGCGCCCCATAAAAATGGTGGATGCTTACAATTGTGATTATGGCTCGGGAAGCGTTCACAGCAAGGCTTTTCTTGATATTGCTTTGGCAAATCGTGCTTCTGCCGTGGCTATAGGTCACAATCACCCTTACGGCCCACTTTACCCTAACAGATCGGATATTTTAACTCATAAGCTGGTGGCAGAGGGATTTAAGCATAGCGGAGTTGATCTTTTGGATCATTATCTTGTATCGGGCAACGGATACTTGTGCATCGGCGAGATGGCTACAAAGGCAGATGGAACAGACGTGCTGCTTCGCGATTTTGGAATTGTTTGTGTAAAGACTAATGCTTCGGCAGCTAATCCTTGGGACTACAGAGATTATCTCGTTAGCGACAGTGATAGGTCAAATCGCGACAGAGAATACCTTAAGACCTTCTTTAGGCGCTTTATTTCTGATGAGGAAAGGTGCTTTAAGCTTGCGAGCAGTCTGATAGATCTTTACCACGACCTTGATGGTGTTTTGTGCCGCAGCTGTGAGGAGCTTTTTGCTATCTGTGGGCCCGGTGCCGCAGCGCTTAAGGTGCTTGCTTTTATCACCGCCAGAAGATTTACCGATAAGTATGGTAAGGGTAAGAAATTTGGCAATTGGATAAAAGAGTATTTCAGGTGGAAGTTCTTTGGCATTAGTCAGGAGAATGTTTATATCGCCCTTTTTGATAAAAATGAAAAAATGATCTCGGTTAATAAGCTGTCCGAGGGAACTGTTAATTCTTCTGAAATATTACCCAGAAAGGCGATGGAGATTTCTTTGGGCGCGGGTGCTAAATATGCCGTTATGGCGCATAATCATCCGGGAGGCATCTCTATTAGCTCTCACGGCGACTTTTATGCAACATCAATTATAAGTCAGGCTTTAGAGAATGTAGGCGTTGAGCTGAGGTGTCATTTGATAGTTGCAGGAGCAGAAGTTGGCAGTGTGAATATTCCTTCAGTTAATAGTGAAAAAAGCAATAAATGAAAACAATATTTAACATTTTGTAGGTAAAAAGATGAAAAAATACGAATTTGGTTATTATGAGGGCGAGCGCTCCTTATACAATTCCCATAACATTTGCCTTGTTGACGCAACCTTTGCAAACGGCGAGTCTCCCTTGAAGGAATCATCGGATATAGAGCTTGTTGGAGGAATTTTTAAGTGGAAGTATCCTCTCTGGTATTGCAAAAATATAAAGGCCAACGGAACAACTCTCCTTGATACTGCAAGGTCGGGAATATGGTACACACATAATATTGAAATGACCGATTGTATGATAGAGGCGCCAAAGACCTTTAGACGTTCAAGCAACATAACCTTGATTAGATGTCAGCTCACAAATGCGCAGGAAACTTTCTGGAATTGCAAGGATATAAAGCTCATAGACGTTACTGCCAAGGGTGATTACTTTGCCCTGAATGCAGAGAATATTGTTTGCGAGAACTTTTATCTTGACGGAAACTATGCCTTTGATGGCGCGAAGAATATAGAGATAAGAAATGCTAAAATGCTTTCCAAGGATTCTTTTTGGAATACCGAAAATGTTACCGTTTATGACTCACTTATAGTAGGTGAATATCTCGGCTGGAATTCAAAGAATCTTACCTTTGTTAACTGTACTATTGATTCTAACCAGGGCATGTGTTATATGGAAAACATCAAGATGGTTAACTGTAAGCTTCTAAACACAGATCTTTGCTTTGAATTTTCAAGTGTTGATGCTGAAATATCTTCTCCGATTATTAGTGTAAAGAATCCCATTTCGGGCAGAATAGTTGCAAAGGAAATTGGTGAGATTATCCTTGATGCAGATTTAATTGATCCCGAAAAAACAAAAATTGTTACAGAAAAATAATTTAGATGCACGCTTGAATTCGGTGAAAAAAGCAAACTAAACTAGTCAATTTGCGAGGTTTTTATGAGAAAATATGATTTTGATAAAGTGACAAATCGCAGAGATTTTAATACGGTTAAGTGGGATATGCCGGAAGGCTCGCTTCCTATGTGGGTGGCAGATATGGACTTTGAATGTGCACCTCCCATACGCCGTGCTATTGAAGAGCGTGCCCGTCACGGAATCTTTGGCTACTCCTATGTTCCAAACGAATATTTTGTGGCTGTATCGGGATTTTTTGAAAGACTTACTGGCTATCGCCACGACCCCGAAAGTATGGTATTTTCAACCGGTGTGGTTGCTATAATTTCCTCGGTTGTCAGAAAGCTTACCACCCCTGCAGAAAAGGTGCTTATCCAGGCCCCTGTATATAACATTTTTTATAACTCAATTCTCAACAACGGCAGGGTAGTTGTTTCCTCAGACCTTGTCTATGAAAATGGTGAATATCATATTGACTTTGCTGATCTCGAGGAGAAGATGTCCGACCCTCAAACAACTCTTATGATCCTCTGCAACCCTCATAATCCCGTGGGCAAAATATGGTCAAAAGAGGAGCTTGAAAAAATCGGTGAGCTTGCTTATAAGCACGGAGTTAAGGTTGTTTCGGACGAGATCCACTTCCCACTTGCCGATCCGGGAAAGGTTTGTGTTCCATTCGCTTCTGTCAGCGATATTTGCCGTGATAATTCTGTTACCTGCGTTTCTGCTTCAAAGGCGTTTAACCTTGCCGGCATCGGTGCAGCTTGTGCTATTGTTCCAAATGATAATCTTCGTCACAAGGTGTGGCGCGGTATTAATACCGATGAGGTTGGTGAACCAAATGCCTTCGCAATTTCTGCTTCTATTGCCGCTTATACCGAGTGTGACGATTGGCTCAGAGAGGTTTGCGAATACATTTGGGAAAACAAAAATTACTGTTACGATTTTATTGAAAAGAACATTTCGGGGCTTAATGTTGTTCGCGGTGAGGCTACCTATCTTATGTGGGTAGATGTGTCTTACTACACCGAGGATTCAGTGGAGTTGCAGGAGAAAATATTTGAAAAAACAGGTCTTTATGTGTCCGAGGGAGCAGAGTATGGCGAGTGTGGAAGATGCTTTGTTCGCATAAATCTTGCTACCACAAGGGCGAATGTAATTGACGGAATGAACAGACTGAAAAAGGCGCTTTTGGGCTGATTTTATCCCCGAAAACTCGAAAAAAATCGAAATTTTATCTACATATATAATTATAGCAAGGGGA
>JAZKZW010000093.1:0-9748 GCA_045612865.1 Eubacteriales bacterium | reverse complement strand
CCATAGGAGCTTCGCAAACGTCACACTTGTGATCGTAATCTACGTCTGCGCATTCGGAAATTACGCCGCCACAGTAAGCACAGTTGTGAGAACCGGAAGCAGCCGCGTGTGTACCCATAGGAGCTTCACAAACGTCACACTTGTGATCCTTATCTACGTCTGCACATTCGGAAATTACGCCGCCACAGTATGCACAGTTGTGAGAACCGGAAGCAGCCGCATGTGTACCCATAGGAGCTTCGCAAACGTCACACTTGTGATCCTTATCTACGTCTGCACATTCGGAAATTACGCCGCCACAGTAAGCACAGTTGTGAGAACCGGAAGCAGCCGCGTGTGTGCCCATAGGAGCTTCGCAAACGTCACACTTATGATCGTAATCTACGTCTGCGCACTCAGATGCTACGCCACCACAGTATGCACAGTTGTGAGAGCCGGAAGCAGCTACGTGTTCGCCGCCCATAGGAGCTTCACAAACATCACACTTGTGATCCTTGCCATCCTTCTTGTCGCTGTGACCGAGAGCATCAACCACAAGCTGTTCAACACGGTAGTCACAGTTAGTACAATGATAACCGGCTGTAAGACCTGTTGCTGTACAAGTGGGAGCAACTGCAGCATCGTCAACGAAATTGTGACCGAGAGCCTTGCCGTATTCCACACCACAAACGTCACAAACTACGCCGCTTGTACAAGTAGCGCTGCCGCCGCTGTGGGAGTGGTCGCTCCACTTAGCATAAATTGTAGTATCAGAAACTACTACGTCTGTTTCGAAGTTCCAGGGAGTTGTGAATTCGGCGTCCTTATACCAGCCGGCAAATTCATCATATCCTCTTGTAGGATCTTCAGGTCTTGTTACAAGACCGCCGCGCTTAACCATAACGGGAGCTATTTCGCTACCACCGTTAACTTCAAAGTTAAGCGTGTACTCGTTGGGGTCTACACTTGTGAAAGCATCTTCACAACCAACCAAAGCGAGTACTGCAATGATCATAATGATCAATAATGCAAATAAGCGTTTTTTCATTTTTCTCTCCTTTTGAAAAGTTTTTTTGTTTGCTTTTTGCTGAATGTTATGGGGGGTGTATCCATCTTTCCCCTGCTAACAAAGAAGATTATAGCACCACAAAAAATCTTTTTCAACCCAATTCTTTCCTTTTTTTAAATAAATATTTTTTTATTTATTAATACTTAACAAATATTTTGTTCACAATTTGTCAACTTTTCACAATGCAATGGAAAACAAAAATTTAATTATCAAAATTTGGAAAAGGTTTTACATTTAATGGTATTTACAAAAGCCTAAATATGTGATACAATATAAATGAAAAATTAAATTGCAAGGGAGATTTTTATGAGCAACATACTTATTTTCATCGGTATTATTTTGACATTAGCTTGTGCAACCTCTGCGATCTATTTTATGAAGGCTTACTATGCCAAGGATTATAAGCTTTCCGTAATGCTAAAGGGGCTGGCGGGCGTATTCTTTGTGCTGTTTGGCTTGATTAAGGTCATTTTTTCGGCAGATAGCTTAAGCTGGCCCGTGGCTTTGGTGGCACTTGCGCTACTGCTTGGCCTTGCGGGAGATGAGCTTTTGGCTTTAAGACACACCTATAGCGAAAAGTACACATTTTATTTTGTTATCGGAGCACTTTGCTTTGGCGCAGAGCACGTTCTTCTTATGATCTCCGTGCTTCTCAGCAGTAAAATTAACATTTTGGCACTTGTTATTCTGTTTGGTATTGCCTTCGTTTTATCATTGGTATATCTGAAAACAAGAAAAACCGATGCCGGCTCTATTCAAAAGTCTGCAATATTCTACATCAGCCTTTTAAGCCTTATGTGCTCTATGATGATAACACGTGGAATATTCGATGTAAATCTGCCAAATCTACTTATGGCTCTCGGTGGAGTATTGTTCATAGTTAGTGATAACGTTCTTTTGGTTTATAATTTTGGTGAAAAACGTGATTGGTGGCTCAATGAAATCGTACATATTGCCTATTACGGCGCGCAGATTATGTTCGGATGGGCTATTTTTGCCATGTAATCCATTGCCATAACATAAAACGTACAGGTCGAGGATGAAAAATGATTAAAGATACCTTTTTTACATTAAGAAACGGAGTAAAAATTCCTGCGATTGCCATTGGAACCTGGCAGGTAGCCCCCGGAGAAGAGGCTTATAATACCGTTAAATTTGCTCTCGAGGCAGGATACAGACATATAGATACTGCATTTACCTATGAAAACGAGGCCAGTGTTGGTCAAGCGATCAAGGATAGTAATATTCCGAGAGAAGAAATTTTTATAACCACAAAGCTTCCTGCAAATATAAAAACATATAATGAGGTGAAGGAGTGCTTCTATCAATCTCTGGAAAATCTCGGTGTTGATTATGTGGATCTTTATCTCATTCACGCGCCTTGGCCCTGGAGTAATGTGGGTGAAAATTGTGATGAGGGAAATACAGCTACCTGGAGAGCGATGATAGACCTTTATAATGAGGGAAAGATCCGCGCAATCGGCGTGTCTAACTTCCATCGTCCCGATATAGAAAATCTTATTAAAACCACAGGATTTTCACCTATGGTGAACCAGATCAGATATTTCATCGGAAATACACAGAATCATATTACCGATTTTTGCCGGGAGCAGGGTATTTTGGTTGAGGCTTATTCTCCCCTTGCAACAGGTGCGCTGGTAGAGGATGTGCATCTTGTGGAGCTTTCCAAAAAGTATGGAAAAAGCATTCCGAAAATATGTATCCGTTATTGTATAGAGAAGGGAACTCTGCCTATTCCGAAATCTACAAAGCTTGAGCGTATAGCGGACAATCTCGATGTTGATTTTTCTATGGACAAAGAAGATGTAGAATATCTTGATGCGCTTTATCACATAGGCCCGACAAGAGAGTTAAGAAGCTAAAAATAAAGCAAGAGAAAAGCGTTTTTGACCTACGTAATTCTCTTGCCTTTTATTTTTTTAGTGAAGCTTTGGACGATGGTGAATATCGCTTAGCTCCTCGGGGGTGAGATTTGAGAGAGTGTTGATCTGGTTGCCAACAGAAAGATCCTGTCGCATCTCTGTCCAAGCTTTGTTAGGAACGGGAGGGTTAAATGCAGGAAGTGCACGCGTGGGATTATTTATTGCCGAGCCAGCCTCGGGAGCGTGGTACTTTTGCGGATGATCTCTATCGGGAAATTCTATGGTTTTTTCCTTGTCGTTGTCCTTGATCTCTTTGTTTTTATCATTGTTATTTTTCACTTTTTCACCTCGCGGTATAAATAACTTCAAGGCGTAAAAACCGCCTTTGTACTGTATTTTGCACATAATTATTTGCATTATACGTGTTTTTTGAGTATTTTTTGTATTCCTATTGATTTTTTTATAAAATTATGATAGAATGTAGATGCAAATTAAAAAGCGATAAGAAAAGGGGTGAGAGCTTCGGTGAGGTACAATAATTTAAGCGGATATTTCAGAGAAAAATATGGAAAGCGTATCAAAAAGATTTGTATTGATGGGGGCTTTTCTTGTCCCAACAGAGATGGCACTTGTGGCATCGGAGGCTGTATTTATTGTGGTGAGCGAGGCGCCGGCGAGCATATAAATCCTGCAGAAAGCATCAGGGATCAGGTGCTGAATCACCTTTCATCGGCAAAGGATGATGATATATTTCTTGCTTATTTTCAGAATTTTACAAACACCTATGCAGACATAGAAACCTTGCGTCAGCGATATGACTCGGCTCTTATAGACTCGCGCATAAAGCTTCTCAGCATCGGTACAAGGCCTGACTGTATAGACGAGGAAATTGCAGCTCTTATAGCTTCATATAAAAATCGCGCAGAGGTGTGGGTTGAGCTTGGACTTCAAACAGCAAGTGACAAAACTGCGGACATAATAAATCGCGGTTACCATCGCCCAACCTTTGAGCGCGCAATGAAGATTCTTAATAGCCATGATATACCCGTTGTTGTGCATCTCATCGTGGGTCTGCCCGGTGAAAATATTGATGATATAAAAGAAACCGCCAAATACATTCGTTCCTTCAACATTTTTGGCATCAAGATACACTCTATTTATGTTATGGAGGAAACCGAGCTTGCAAGGATGTATAAGAGGGGTGAATATACACCACCTTCGCTGGAGGAATATGTTGAGGGTGCCACTTATCTGATAACGCATCTGAATCCCGGCATAGTAATTCACAGAGTGACGGGCGATTGTCCAAGGGATATGCTTTTAGCCCCCGACTGGAATGTAGATAAGAACGCCGTTATCGGCGAGATCAACAAAAAGCTTGAAAAGGAAAACTGGCATCAGGGTATTTACTTTTAACTAAAAACTCATAACAAAAAAATCCCGAACCGAGAATTTATATCTTCTCCAAAATTCGGGATTTTATCATTTTTTGTAAACTTAAGTTGTCCTTTTACTTAAATTTCTTGTATTTCTTCGGTTTTGTCCTCTGTGAGCTTTCTCAGCTCGAAGTAATAAACCTCGTTTTTCTTGGCAGCCAATACAAGTCGGTTTTTGTTTATTTTTATATTTTCAGAGCGATAAACAGCGCCCTTTGCTCTTTCTCCACCGGCAATAACCTTTGTCACCGTGCAGACGTCATATTCCGACCCCTTAAGGTTTATTTCTATTTTGCCTGTATGGTTTCTTGTAACCACCATAAGTCCACCCTCATCACTATTAAAGGCGGCTAAAGAATAAATTTCCTTTGGATAATCATCGGTGGTTTCTGCGATATTTCCGAGCCTATAAAGCTTCGCAAAAAGGCTTACCGTTTGGAACGCCGCATATCTGTGAGATGTTCTATAGTCATCCATTGCGAACAGTCCGTTAGTGCCCGATGTAATATCCGAAGTGGAGTAGAACATCATGTCAATTGGCGAGCGCTGGGCAACTATCATTGATGCAACGATTTCTGCAGGGAAGCCTTCGCGAAAGGCAATGAGATTATCTCCCGCAATGGTGGTATTGTAATCTGCAATAATACTCTTTGCTCTTTTGTATCCCGCTGTATCAAGGCAGTTTCTCGCATACTTTGAGTGCATAGAGAGCTCTTCCGGATTAGATGTATGGCAAACCCAGGTGAAGAAATCCAAGGGAGCTTCGCGCTCTTTTATGTAATTTAAGAATTTTTGCAGGATTGGGACGTAGGTTTTTTGCTCCTCGGTTGCTCCAAGACGGTTCTGGGCATAAAATCCGCTCATTCCGTAGCCACCGATCTTAATTTTTGGGAATCTTTCTTGCAGGTAGGTGGCAGTTTTTGCATAAAGCTCAAAGAAGTCGCGAGGATCGCCGAAAAAGCACTCCTGTCTATCCGCGCCGCTCCAAATTTCGAAATACTTTATTCCAAGCTTGAAGCCGTCTGCCCAGCCTTCATTGTAGTGCATGATGATATGCTCGCAGATTCTTGCCCATTTTTCTTTATCCTTTGGGCACCTTGCATATAGCTTGCGCGTGTATGGCTCTGGGCTCTCTCCAAGACGGAAAAATATCTCTGCGCCACATTCTCGCACAGATGAAAGATACAGGTCGGTAGGCAGGAAGTTATAGCTTTCCTCACATTCCACATCTGCGTCAAAGTCCGGGAAGATACAATGAATGTTTATAAACTGATTAAGTCCGTATTCGCCCGCAGCAGATGATGTACGTACAAATGGAACAGAAAGCTCGGTAAATTCTTCTGTAAAGTCGATAGGCAGGTCGTATCCACCGCTTCTCGGGCCACCGTTCATGCCAAAAAGGGGCTTTATTTTTCCGCATTTTTTCTCGAAATCAGCAACAATAACCTTGTTTAACATCTGTACCTCCGTCTGCAAAGAGAAAAAATCATCTCCGCCAAGTCTGTTAAGAATATTTTACCTTTTTTTGTGATGAAAGTCAAGTCGATTTTTATGAAAATAACCTCCGTTTTCAGGCGGAGGTTAAAATTTTTGCTAGTATTTTAAGTTCCTGTGCTTTCGTAGAGCTTTGTCATTCTCGACCAAACAAAAATACATATTGTTGCAAAAACGGAGGTGAATCCTATAATCGCAAGGGCGATGAGCCAGGAATTTTCGCTAGGTGTCAGTAGGTTCTCAAATGGGTAGAACAGGCAAAGTCCAAGGGGGATTACAAAGGTTAAGAGTCCCTGAATAAATTTAGGATAAATCTTCATGGGGTACTTTGTATATCCGGAGAAGTTATAAATAAACTGAAGTAGTGGGCCGGAGCGCTTGAACTTAAATGCCAGAGAGGCTACGAGAATTTTGAACGAGGATATAATAACAGCCGCTGAAATTATACCAAGTATCATCAGTATTACAGAGCCGAATGTTAAAGCAATTCCTGCATCGCCTGCACAAACGGAGATAAGCGCTGTTGCAATAATGATTTCGCCAAAGGCTTCAAGCTGGATTTCAGATGCGATAACCTGGAACAAAACAGGAAGGGGGCGGAGGAACATGTGGTCCATTTTTCCCATTTTAACCTCCCAATATGCTACCGTCCATAGCCTGTCTGTGAACAGGTGATCGATACCGACTGCCATGTTTGTAAGACCAAAAAGCAGACCAACCTGGCTTACACTATATCCGTTAATATTAGGAACAGAGCTGACCAGCACGTAAAGGGTTACAAGCGAGGCTATCTGACCAAACAAAAATGCAACGATTCCGATGATTACATTTGCTTTATAAACCATCTTGCTCATAAGAGAGCCTTTTGCCAAGGTGAGGTAAAGTTTTATGTATTTCATTGTTTAACCTCCCTGTACCGTAAGCTTTTTAATTGCATACGTAAATATCAAGTGGTTTATAAGCTCAATGACGATTATCCACGCTAAAGCCACTAATATGTAAAGTAAAATTTGCAAATAGTCCATTTTTCCCATAAGAGTGAGTACCGGCACTGAACCGAGGAAAGCAAAAGGTGTATATGAAAATACAATTCCTACGCCCCCCATAAATGCCAGAGGAACCATCTTTCCACCAAGGAAGCCCTGGAGCGCAGTTCGCGCCATATTAAGTCCGAAGAGGTGATCTGTAAAGAATACGAGCATTCCTATAAAGTAGCTTATGGCGTCGTTGATAAAGCAACCAAGCAAGGTGAAAATAAAGAAGAAAAGAAGGTTAAGTAAGAACTCCCAGAACACGACCTTGAATAGTCCAAATCCAATAAAAATGCCATAGGTTATTGCCATAATAGGAATCATTATAACTATTTCTAAAGAAACCATACCAAGGAATGTGGACAGGTGGCGCAGTCTGTATGAAACCGGCTTTGTCAGGGTGTTTGCAATAGTTCCCTCGCGTATGTCTGTATAGATGTTGTAGCTGGTATCTCCACCACCCATAACGAAGGAGAAAACGAAGGACGTTATCATATAAAGAACCATGTCGTTATAAGTAAATCCGTGGATAGCGGCATCAAATCCGTCGGGGTTACTTTCATAAATCGCCCTATACAAGAACAAGATGAAGAAGACCTCTGCAAAAGAGATTACCATCCACATAATGATTTGCGCCTTATAGCTGAGCTCTGTTGCTACACCTGCTTTGGCAAATGGGAGATAAAGTCTGAATTTGCGTTTGATTTTTTCCATTACTCGTCACCTGCCTCAAGCTGGTTTTCATAGAGCTTTTTAGTTATGTCCTCGATTGAGATGTCCTCAATCTTAAAGTCCTTGATGTGGTAGGTGTTGATAAGGTAGAGAAGCATATCGTCAAGGTCCACATCGTTTTGCGAGAACTTTATAGCCAAAAGCTCCTCTTGCGACTCAACGGCTACAGCGCCAAATCTTTCTGCCAGCGCAGCCTCGTCAAGTGAGATGTTTGAGGGGATAAATATAGTCTTTGTGTTGCCAAATTTGTATTTGATGTCGGAGAGCTTGCCATCGTAAAGGATCTTACCTTTATCAATTATTATAATACGGCTGCAAAGCTCCTCAATATCCTTCATATCGTGGGTAGTCAGAATAACGGTGATGCCATACTTTTTGTTCAGCTCCTTGATAGCGCCCCTGATCTTATCCTTAACAAGTACGTCAAGACCAATGGTAGGCTCGTCGAGGTAAACGATCTTTGGCGAATGAATAAGCGCCGCCGCAAAGTCTGCCCTCATACGCTGACCGAGGGAAAGAGAACGCACCGCCTGAGTCAAAAACGGCTTCATATCAAGAAGATCGCAAAGGTAGTTGAATCTTTCCTCGTAATCCTCGTCGCTTACCTCGTAGATGCTTTTTAATATCTTGAATGTTTCGATGAGAGGAATATCCCACCAGAGCTGAGTTTTTTGACCGAAAACAACGCCCATTTTGCGGTTTATATCCTGTCTGTTTTTGTCAAATCCCATTCCGTCAACGATAACGCTGCCTTCGGTGGGATGGAGAATTCCGCACATCATTTTGATAGTGGTAGATTTTCCGGCGCCGTTCGCGCCTATGTAGCCGACGATTTCGCCCTCTCCAATTTCAAAGGAAATATCGTCAACCGCCTTGATTTCCTCATACTTTCGAGAGAAAAAGGATTTTATCATACCAATAAGTCCTTCCTCGCGGATAGGCTTTTTGAAGGTCTTTGATAGGTTTTTTACACTGATAATGCTCATTTATGGACTCCTGTGTATGGATTTTACCCACGACTTGCGGATAATCAAATTTTCTATACCTATAATATCATAATATGTAAGCGATTTCAATAGATTTTAGAATTTTTTGAAGAATAAAAGAAAAAGCCCCAACGGTAGATTTTTCACCGCGAGAGGCTTTGAATTTTCTTATGTGAAGCACATATTGATCGCCTAGGGCTAATATCGATGCGTACTTTCTAAAAAATATTTTTACAGAGTAAGGCTCGTTTTATCTTTTTCTATAAGATCTTTTCGTACTGTATTTCCATGACACCTTTTTGTTAATAAAGTCTTCAGCGCGTTTTATGTCCTTGATAGCGCCGATTTTATATTCC
The DNA here is from genome assembly GCA_045612865.1 of Eubacteriales bacterium. GTDB lineage: Bacteria > Bacillota > Clostridia > Oscillospirales > CAG-272 > UBA1740. Next base: position 782 of record JAZKZW010000093.1, on the reverse strand, counting down.
TCGCCTGTCGTAACAATTGTCAGGTGACCAAAGCTGTATTCTATCCCCCTGCCGCGTGTGTTTTGGGCGCGAGCATAATAAATATCTTTGTAGGGGAGGTAAACTGTCTTCTTGCGGTAATTAAGGTAGATTCCAAAAGTATCATGCTCTATCATAACCCTTGGTGAGAGGGAAGTCTTGAAAATTGTGAAAAGCAATGCCACGTCTGCAAGAGCAAATATGATTCCTAAAATCAGACCTAACGTATCTTTTTCTTCAGAAAACTTTACGAAAAACACAGCCGTAAGTAAGGAAGCCACCGCCAGCAGTATGCTATAAAGCAGAATGTATTTATCCGACCTTGTCGCCAGAGTCTTTTTACTACTGGTCATATCGTACCCCCTAATGTTTTATATGATTATATCATAACCCCGAAAAAATGTCAATAATTTACCATCTTTTTCCTATAAATCGAGCTTTTGAAAAAAACTTTTAAAACTTTTTAAAAACCCCTTGACAAATGATGATAACTTTGTTATAATACCACAGGTATCCTAAGACAGCAGGTTCCGATAAAAGCGATGAGCTTTCCTGCCGAGGTGACAAACTGAAAGTTATATATTATATAATATGATGATTTTGTCCTTTCTCGGTGGTCTAGCTGTGCCTATCGGAAAAGGATTTTTTTATTGATTTTTTATGGAGGTGGAAAAATGCCAAGTAATAAGATTCTTGAACAGAAGAAGCAAGTCGTTGAGACTCTCGCAGAGAAGCTCAAATCTGCTCAGGCAGGCGTACTTGTT
>JAZKZW010000092.1:0-25209 GCA_045612865.1 Eubacteriales bacterium | reverse complement strand
AGATTTTGCTACAGGCTCGTCATCAAGAACTGTTACAATTTCTTCACCACTGTGGAGTACTTCTTCTACAGGAGCTTCTGCTACGGTTGCCTCTGTTACAGGAGCTTCTCTTACTTCTTCAACGATTGCATAAGCGCCCTTCGCCTTTGGTGCTTCGAGAGTTCTGGCCTCAATTACCTTTGCGGAGCCTGCCTCAACAACCTCGCGCTTTGTGGATGCCTGAGCGGTTTCTTCAACCTGACTCTCTTCTGCTACTAAGAGCTCTTCTACCACTTCAGGAACAGTACCGTCAAACTCAACAGCAAGAAGCTGAGGTTCAGCAGGTGTTTCATCGGTGGACTCGTGAGCAATTGTTTCTGCAACAGGCGCTGCTTCTTCAGTAGGCTCCGCTACCTTAATTTCTTCCGCAGGCTTGCCTGGGATGATCTTTGTAGCCTCGTTGTCAGCGATGATCTGACGCTTGGGAGCTACTACGGGTGCAGTCTCTGCTACAGGTGCAGTCTTTGCTACGGGTTCATCATCAACAACAGTAACGATCTCTTCGTGTACAGCTGTTTCTTCGGTAGCAAGGGCTACTTCGTTATTTTCATTGGACTCAGCTTCGGAGGTAACAATAGCCTCTTCTACCTTGCCGCTTAACTTAAGTGCGGAATCAAGATGCTCGGTAATAACATAGCTTGCGCCATTGCCCTTTCCGGCAACCTTCTTTGTTTCCTCTACATTTTCGGTTAAAATGTAACCTTTAGTTATGGTTTCAATAGGTTCTGCAGGAGTTTCTGCCACCTTGGTTGTTTCGGTTTCTTCGCGAACTTCCTCGGCTACAGGTGCTACCTCCTCAACCTTTTCTTCTTCCTTGACAGCTTCTTCTGCGGGAGCTTCTTCAACCTCACCCTCAGACACTACGATGGTATCACCATAGTCAGGACGTTCAACCTTCTCCTTGGAAGTAGCGTCATAATCAGATGTGAGAACTGAGTAAAGAGGTGCCTTTTCTTCTACAGGTGCCTTTTCTTCAACAACTGTCTTTTCCTCTACAGGAGCCTTTTCAGTTACTGTGTCAACAGCTTCAGAAACAGGAGCTTCAACAGTAATATCCTCTCTGTCTTCAACTGCCTTTTCAAAGTGCTCAACCTCACCGGCAGGTACACTTGTAGCTTTCTGCTCTACAGGCTCTTCAGTTACAGTCTTCTGCTCTGCAAGCTCTGCACTTGCCACCTTGGGCTCTGTACTTATAGTCTTGAATTCGTCAGCAGTTACTACTACAACATCGGTCTTGTAAGTTTCTTCTTTAAGCTTTGCAACAGTTGCCTTAGCTATTATGAAGCATGAGAAGTGCTTAACTGAGAAGGTAAGATTACCGTCTTTAAGAGTAAGGTCAGTGAACTGCTCGTCAGTGAGAGTCTTTCCATCCGAAGTGTATCTAACCTTAAATACCTCATTATCTGCAAGCTTTGCAGGAGCGGGTATAGAAAGTGTCGCTGTTCCATCACCAAACTTAGCATCGCCACCATTTATTCTACAGTTAAGTGATGTAAGACCCCAAAGCTTATTCTTCTTAAGGGACCTCTTAAGTGCCTTGCTAAATGACTTAGAATTGGTGTTAGAATTGAGACCAAAGTTAGCGTTGCTCTCTCCAATTTTTTCTGCAACTGACTTGATAGTCGCATTATCAAAGGCCATTGATCCGCCATTCAACTGAAGCTTAAAATCAAGCTCGCCTGGAAGATCAACAAACTTCTTCAAGTCTTTAACCGGAATTGTAACATTGTTAATGTCCTTGAAATTAGAAAGATCAATTGCCGGAGTTGTGGTATCGGAGGTTCTCAGTGCATCAATGCTATCGGCAAAGTTATGGATTGTTGCGTTGTTGCCAGATATAGTAGCATCTATATAGAATCTTGGATCTTCACCAATACCCTTAGAATTTTTGTTAATAAGGGTAATAGGAATTCTGACGTTAGTGTTATCCTCAGGCTTTTTATCCTCGGTTGCAGGAGTAATATTGTCCTTTTTATCCTCAGTTGCAGGAATAATATCACTCTTATCAGCCACAGGCTTGGAGTCTGTCTTGTTATCGTCAGCAGAATCATAAAGAACAGGGTCATCAATAGGCAAACGCTTATCAGAAGATTTTCCTTTGACTACTTCAGTAGCGCGCTCGCTTGCTTTCGCTTTTTCTGCCTTTTCTTCTACTACCTTACCGGATTTTTCAATAGTCTGTTCAGGCTTGCTTGCTTCAGCTTCTGGGAATGTTTCCACAATTCTGTAAGCAGGCTTCTGTTCCTTAACAACAGTTTCACCCTTTTCTGCTACGGGCTCTTCTGCTACAGTTTTCTCTGCGGGCGCTTCCTCTGCAGGAGCTTCTTCTTTAGCGGTTTCCTCTGTTGCAGCTTCGGTAACAGGATTGATGTCCTCTACGTTTATAACCTCAAAAGGCGCTTCCTCTGCAGGAGCTTCTTCGGTAGCAGTTTCTTCTACTACTTCTTCTGCGGGAGCTTCTTCAACTGTCTCCTCTGCGATAGCTTCTTCGGTTGTTTCCTCTACAGGTGTTTCTTCTGCAGGAGCTTCTTCGGCAGCTGTTTCTTCAACTACTTCTTCTGCTGGAGCTTCTTCAACTGTATCTTCAGCCTTTTCGGTCTGATTTTCTTCATCTATAACAATTGCCTGGAGGTCTTCCTTTTCTCTGTTCTTGGTGTCAACTGCATCAAGAAGGATCTGTTCAGCCTCTTCTTCTGTGAATTCAGGAGCAACATAAGCAGGAATTACCTTGAAATCATCAAAGTGTTCAACTACTACTCTGCGAGGCTCCTCTGCCACAGTAGCTTCAGCATCTGTTACAGTATTTGTTCTATCTCCGATGAGGTTTGCGTCAGTTACTACATAAGCACTGATAGGCTTCTCATCATCAGGATTAATAATAATTGGAATTACATTGGACTTTGTTACGTCAAACGCAGTGTTTTCAGGCTCGTCAGCAACCCTCTTGGAGTCTGCGCGTGCGATGTGAACCTCTGCGAGGCGACCTTCTACAGGTGTTATCTCTGCATAAGCCTTTTCATCTGCGCGAGCAATGTTGCTGTGAGCAAGCTGACCTGCAAGAGGAGAGCCTGCGTTGTAAGCCTTTTCATCAGCACGAGCAACGAGACTGTGCGCAAGCTGACCTTCTACAGGAGTTCCTGCATTGTAAGCCTTTTCATCTGCACGAGCTACGAGACTGTGTGCAAGCTGACCTTCTACAGGAGTTCCTGCATTGTAAGCCTTTTCATCTGCGCGTGCAATATGGCTCTGTGCAAGCTGACCTTCTACCATGCCGGTTTCAGCAACCTGTTTTTCTTCTGCTCTAGCAAGTGTGAACTGTGCAAGCTTTGGAATTGCGGTTTCGAGATCTGCATGTGTCTTGGAATCTGCCTGTGCAATCTTTGTTTCTGCAAGCTGACCAACAATTGGTGCGCCTTCTTCGTAAGACTTCGCGTCTGCCTTTGCAATGTGGCTTTCAGCAATATGTCCATCAACAGGAGCGCCTGCTTCGTATGTCTTTTCGTCTGCGCGAGCGATATTTGTCTGCGCAAGCTGACCTTCTACGGATTCACCTGCAACATAAGTCTTCGCATCAGCACGAGCGATGTTTGTCTGCGCAAGCTGGCCTTCTACGGATTCACCTGCAACATAAGTCTTCGCATCAGCGCGTGCTACCTGAGTTTCAATGATCTTGCCCTTGATTGGAGCAAATGTTTCAAGAACCTTGGACTCTGCACGTGCAATATTAGTTTCTGCAAGCTGACCAACAATTGGTGCGCCTGCTTCGTAAGACTTCGCGTCTGCCTTTGCAATGTGGCTTTCTGCAATATGTCCATCAACAGGAGCGCCTGCTTCGTAGTACTTCGCATCTGCACTAGCGATATTAGTTTCAGCAAGGTGACCCTCTACAGGTGTACCTGCTTCGTATGTCTTGTTATCTGCCTTTGCAATGTGGCTTTCAGCAATATGTCCATCAACAGGAGCGCCTGCTTTGTAGGACTTCGCATCTGCACTAGCGATATTAGTTTCAGCAAGGCGACCCTCTACAGGTGTACCTGCTTCGTATGTCTTGTTATCTGCCTTTGCAACGCGGCTTTCTGCAATATGTCCATCAACAGGAGCGCCTGCTTTGTAGGACTTCGCATCTGCGCTAGCAATATTAGTTTCAGCAAGGCGACCTTCTACAGATTCACCTGCTTCGTAGGTCTTTCTTTCCGCACTTGCCAAATGAATAGGCTCAAGCTTTGCAACCACAGAAGTTGTTTCGTCATAGCGCTTTTCATCAACACGTGCTACGTTTGTTTCAGCAAGGCGACCTTCTACTGCGCCAACTTCACTTACGTTCTTTTCATCAGCCTTTGCAAGGTTGAACTTCGCAAGCTTAGGAATTGCAGCTTCGGATTCCTTGTGTGTTACGGATTCTGCCTGTGCAATCTTTGTATCTGCAAGACGACCGGAAACAGGAATTACTGCCTCGTAGGTCTTTTCTTCTGCGCGAGCAATAGTGGTCTCGATAATCTTTCCGCTAATAGGGCCGGATGTTTCAAGAACCTTGGACTCTGCGCGTGCAATCTTTGCATCTACAATACGTCTGTCAACAGGAGCGCCTGCTTTATAGGACTTCGCATCTGCGCTGGCAATATTTGTTTCAGCAAGACGACCTTCTACAGGTTCACCAGCCTCATAAGCCTTATTATCTGCCTTTGCAACGCGGCTTTCTACAAGCTGACCTTCTACAGGAGCGCCTGCTTCGTAGGACTTCGCATCTGCGCTTGCGATATTTGTTTCAGCAAGGCGACCCTCTACGGATGTGCCTTCTTCGTATGTCTTCTCGTCTGCACGAGCAATCTTGCTTTCAGTAAGGCGGGCTTCAACGGGAGCTACTTCTTTAACAGTCTTTTCTTCTGCAACAGCTTCTACCTTGGCAACCTCAGCCTTTACAGGTTTAATATCTTCGTTTTCAATAGTGATCTCATCAGCAGTTCTCTCAACCACTTCATCCTCAAAGGAGATAAGGCTTGGTTCTGCCTTAGGTTCTTCTACAAGAGCTGCCTCAACAACCTTTTCTGCTACGGGAGCTACAGGAGCGGCTTCCTTAACTTCAGCTACGATAGGCTCTTCAACTACAGGAGCAGCTTCTTCTGCCTTTACAACCTGAGCTACCTTTTCTGCCTTTGGGGCTTCAGCAATGGGAGCAGGCTTAACCGCTTCAACTACCTTGGACTCAACCTTTTCAGGCGCAGGAGCTGCCACGGGCGCAGATTTAGCTCTCTCAGCCATAATAGCTGCAACAGAACCGGATTCAGACTTCTCGTAAACAGGAGCCTTGTACTCAACCGCCTCAAGAGCTGTGCCATCATCTGTAGAAACAACACCGTCAAGATTATCGCTGTTACCATCATCAACAACAAGAACAACGTCATCATAAGACTCAACGGTTTCCTGCTGCTTTCTGAAGAGCTTAATCTTTCTGCTGCTGTCGAGCTCAGCCTTCTTGTGAGATTCGAGAGATGTTTCGCTTGCACGATCCTTTTCAGAACCATCAGATAAGCCGTCTGTTATAACGAAATCTACCTCAACATCGGCATTAACGCCGGGGATAGTAGCCTGAACAGACTTTGCGCTGTTAGTAATCTCTGCGATAGTACCAAATTCAGTCTTCTGAACATTGAATACTTCGATAGTCTTTCTGGGCGCAGTCTCTGCTAGAGCTTCTTCAACTGCTTCGTGAGCTTTTTCAACTACCGCGGGAGCTTCTGCCACAGCTACTGGAGCGTCTTTTACTACAACAGGAGTTTCTCTGATTATTGTGCGTACCTGTGCAGCCTCGGTCTTAATTTCATCAAGGCTCTTCTTGATAAGCTCGTAGTAAGGACAACCCTCAGCAGGGGTAGGAGCAGGAGTCTGAGTTACGGACTCATCTTCAGCCTTCGCAACAACAACCTTGGGTTCTTCTTTTTCAACAACTACTTCCTCTTTTGGAACGTTAGCTTTAATAACCTTAACAATGTCATGATCCTCAATAATTCTTGGAATATGAGCATAGTAATCTACATTAGAGCTTTCGTTTTCGGAAGCATTTTCTACATTATTATAAATATTAGATGCGAGGGTATTTTCCTCGTTTGTATCTGTAAGCTTTTCAGCTACGGGAGCATCCTTAACAGGAGCCTGTGCCACAACGGAATCGGCAACAGCTTCTTCTGCCAAAGCGCCGGCCATAACTATAGGAGCAATAGTAGGCTTTTTAGCTTCGAGAGCCTCGGGTCTACCGGGAATAACCTTCGCAGAATCAACGTTTTCGAAGATGTAAGGAAGGTTAGGACGGAGCTTGGACTTATCAACAGGAGCATCCTTTGCATTTTCAGTAGCATTTTCAGCTGTTGAGTCGCCTTCTTCGGCCTTTGTATCATTTGCTATAGAGGTTACATCATCTACCAGAGGAGCATCCTCTACAGGAGTAGATTCGTTTTCAACGAAGGCAGCAGCAACGGGAGCTGTAACGCTTGTATCCTTCTGTGTTTCCTTTTCAACGGCTCTGCCGGAGATAACCTTGCTGGAGTCAACGTCCTCGAAGAGATAAGGTGCATCGGAATCGATGATTACATCCTCATCGGAAGCCTCTGCGCTATCAGCAACAGCAGCTACATTATCTTTTGCCTGCTCGTCTGCAACGCGTGTTTCGGGGGAAGCTTCTACGGTTTCGGAAGCCTCTTTAACAGGAGCAGATTTTTCAGTAGCTTCTGCCTTATCAACATTAGCAAATGCCACTACACCTGCATCAACGCTATCAGCAACAGCATCATCAGCCACATTTCTACTTGGGATTACCTTTGTAGAGTCAATGTCCTCAAAGATAATAGGTGTATGGGGACGAATGCCTGCTTCCATAGCGGCCTTGAGCTCGTCTTTAATAGACTTGGGAGCGCCGTCGGTAAGGTCGTTTGCTTCTTCAACCTCGCCAGATGCAACATCGGACTTAACAGCATCTTCTACGCCACCAACAGTATTAACAGCATCTGCCACCTTTTCGTCAGCAGGACGTGTTTTGGGAGAAGCCTCCTCTGTCTTGGAAGCCTCGGTTACATAGCCGGACTTAACAGCATTTTCGGACTTAGGAGCCTCATCTACGGATACAGATTTAGCAATAACCTTTTCGGACTTGGGAGCCTCATCTACAGATGCAGATTTAGCAGCAGCCTTTGCTACATTTTCGTCAGCTACAAATACTACTGTATCATCGGAAACTGATGTATCAGCCTTTTCGCTCCTTGCGGGAATTATCTTCTTGGCATCGTTATCCTCAAAGATAATGGGTTTTACAGGAATAATACCTGCTTCTCTTGCGGCGTCAATCTTTTCCTTAATAACCTTGATCTTATCGTCCTTGGACTTTTTAGCCTTTTTAGCGCTATCAGCCTGTGCAGCATCTATGCTATCAACGCCGCCTTCCTGAGCCTCGGAAACATATCCGCCTCTTTCAGAGATGGAAATAACCTTGGAAACAGGAACATAGCTTTCGCGCTCATCTTCATCTACAGGCGCCTTGGAAACTTCTTTGCCAAATTCGTTGTCGTCTATAACAGAAACGATGGATTCCTTGTTAGAAACATAATTATCTTCATAGTAATCGTCAGAATAGATATCATCAAGAGATTTGAGCTGTTCGATATCTGCTTCGCCATACTTTTCCTTAAGGGAGCGCTTCTTGCCGGATTTTTCAACAGCACTTCCCTCTCTGCCGGGCTTTTCAGTATCAACCTTTTCATCGACTACGGAGACTGTCTCTGCCTTGTCGTCTGTCTTTTCTTCGGTAGCCTTTACTGTTTCAGCATCGGCACTCTCTTTTTCAGACGCAACTGCATCAGCGGTCTTTTCGGAGGATACAAATTCATCTCCCACAACCGCCATAATAGGCTGATCTTCGCTATGCTCAGCACTTTCTTTATCGGAAACAACAGATTCGGACGCGCCCTCATCAACCTTCTTATCGCCAACAACTCCAACAATTACAGAGTCATTATCAGCATCAGAGGATTTTTCATCTGCAGTTCCGGGAATAATCATTGCAGAGTCAGCAAACTCAACGATACGGTCAGCAAGAGGACGAGTAGTAATAGCTTCTTCCTCGGCACTGTATCTATCAAGATCGTCTGCAACTCTTTCGTTTGTAATAACCTCTGCACCAAATGCATCGGAGCCCACGGGAGCTCTGTCAATAGAGATGTCTTCACCATCATAGATAGCCTCGGCTACATAGCGAGGTGCAGATTCAATTGTTTCATCAGAAGACTTAACTGCTTCATCAGAAGACTTAACTATTTCATCAGCAGGTCTGATTGCTTCGGTTGTACGTTCATCAGCAACAGATTTAACTGCGTTATCGGTAGTTTCGGAAGCCACACTAGACTTATTATCGTCATAGGAGCGTGAAACAAGGGTACCGTACTTAACGTCTGCCTCATTGAAAGCATCGGTATAATCACGGTCAAATATTGTAAGTACAGCAACCTTATCTTCTGCAGGCTTTTCCTCTGCGGATTTAACTTCTGCGGACTTAGCCACTGCAGGCTTGTGTTCTGTAATAACTCTGGATTTTTCGGTCTCGGCGTGAGGTGCAGCCTTTGTAGCATCAGCATCCTCATGAACGCGAGAGGAAAGGGGACGAACTGTCTCTTCCTTATTAGTAGTAGCGATGATTTCATCAGCATCAGCCTCTTCCGCCTGAACAGCTTCTTCTCTTGCCTCGATAACCTTTGCAGAGTCAGCAAGCTCGGAAATACGCTCGGTAAAAGGACGTACCTCTTCTGCTTCAGCAACAGTAACAGCAGCCTGATCTGCGCCACCGGGAAGAAGAATTCCGTGCTGTGTAAGAATAGACGCAGGAATACAAATCATAGGCTCCTGTGTATTATTCTGAATCTGTCCGGGAGCAGTTTCGGTAATCTGATATGTTAAACCGGACTGAATTGTCTGTGCAGCGGACTGAGGATCGCCAATAACAACGATCTGACCATCTGTAATAACGGGAGCAGTAGCAGTAGGATCAAGTCCGTCAACTACAACAACGCCATCCTCTACCTGAGGAACAGCAGTACGTGTTTCCTGACCAAGCTGAACGATCTTTTCGCTGCCTGCGTTTTCAGAAACAACGCCCTTTTCAAGTCTGGTTACGTCATCGGAATCGGTAAATGTACCTTCAGCAACAGCATCTCCAAACTGAACATAAGGAGGAAGCTTTGTCTTTCTGTTCTCGGCAATATCCTTTGCATAGCTGTTGTATGCTAGTGGAAGTGTCTGACCGGAACGCTTGGAAAGCTCCTTAGCAAGCTTGTTATACTCTCTGATTTCCTTGTCAAGCTTGGAAGAAATGCGTCTTGCAGTAGCGGGGTCGTTAGTTCTTACAGCAGCCTCATAGCTGTCACCGAGAACCGCAATAACCTCGCGCTGGTGGTTAAGAGCTGCTGCAAGGTTTTCTGTCTTATCGTTATACTCTGTTTCATCGGCATAACGCATTCTATCCTTGTAATCGCCCTTATTTTCTCTGAGAAGTCTGTTGTTTTCTCTGAGCTTTTCACGTAATTCACGCTTGCTCTTTCTAAGCTCGCGTTTGCTGATTTTATATCTCTTACCCTTTCTGCCAGCAGCAGCTCTGCCACCTGTGATAGCATTGCCTTCTTCATCATTATCGATCTGGCTGATGTAAGAGAGAGGTGACTTCTCATTCTTATCCTTTTCTTCCTCGTACATATCCTTTTCAAGGATCTGGGGAAGCTTTTGCATTCCTCTGCCTGCAAGAACGTCGTCAGGAAGTGTAGCGGAAGCTCTGGTAATCTTGTTGAGAGAAATCTTTTCAAGCTTCTTTGCATAACCGTTATACTTGTTAACGTCGCGCTGAAGCTCCTTCTTACGGGAGGCAGTATTTCTGCCAAGCATCTTTGTTGCGGCAAGACTTTCAGCATCAAAGTCAAGAATGCTTCTCTGATATTCAGCGCACTCTGTAAGACTGTCGAGCTTTTCTTCTTTAGTCTTTGCGTATCTATATTTCTTTTCGGATTCAGCAAGCTTCTTGCGAAGATTACCAACAACCTTATCATTATCCTTGATCTTCTTCTTAAGTCCAGCCTGATCAAGACCGGTAAGTGTAGAAAGAAGTCCAAGAGCGCCAACACCTGCTGCCTCACCAATAGGCATACCAAGAACCTTCTGGTCATCCTGGCCGTAGGCATTGGAAATATATGTGTAATCACCTTCAACACCGGAAATGTCAGAGCCGATTGCAGCTGTTTCACTTCTGGGAATGTAGTTAACGATGTGCTCGGAGTCGGGAATTTCTTCAACCACTCCCTTTGTCATGCCGTCGTCAAGACCTGCGCCACCTCTGGACTCTTCTACGATTGAACGAATGGGGGTAAGTCCGTCCTCATCGATAGCTTCAGTGGAAGCAGCGTTTTCGGCAAAGTGCTCTTCTACAAGGAATAGCTTATTTTCATCCGCTTCAGAAACGGGGGATTCGTCCTCAGCAGCAATATTTTCAGCGGGAGTTTCTATTTCTACTTCATTGGGATCGCCGATATTTCCAAGATCCTCAATCTGAACATCATTTTCAGCTTCCTTGGCAGCCATAAGGGTAGACTCTTCCTCGGGGGTAGAAGATTCGTCCTTTGCCATATCAGACGCAGGGGTAGCATCAGCAACGGCATCAATTTCCTTATCAAGCGCACCTTTTCTGCGGCGAAGCTCTTCAAGGTTTTCCTTAAGAAGCTCTCTGTTTTCTTCAAGAAGTCTTGCAATCGCACTGTCGGTAACAGCATTAGTGATGTTTTCGTTAGTAATGTTCTCGTTGTAAACATCGCCATCATTGTGAATATTAACAATGGGTGCAACAGGTGCGATAACATTCTTCTTATCATCAGCCTTCTTTTCTTCGGGCTTAGCTGCCACAGGCTTCTTTGCTGCAGGCTTTTTAGGCATAGCTACAGCTTTTTTAGGAGTTCTTACGGCTTTCTTCGGTTTTCTCTTTTTCTTCTTTGGCTTAGCCTGAGGAGCTGCGGGAGCAGGAGGCGCCGGCATATCAAACTGCATAGGCTGTGGCATTTCCATAGCGGGTGGTGCCATAGGAGGCTCTACAGGTGCAGGCTCGGGCTTCTTCTCTTCAGGGATCTTGCCGTATGTAATATCGTCAACCTCGTAGGTGAGAATCATGCTATCGGATTCTTCCTCGGGCTTATTATCGGACTCATCGTAGTCGTAGGAAAGACGCATGCCGTCGTCGGACTCTTCATCGTCACCATCAAGGTTATCGGAGTCGATGGAAAGCACCATATCGTTGTCGGACTCTTCATCGTCACCGTCAAGATTATCAGGATCGATGGAAAGCACCATATCAACAGGCTCTTCCTCTGCTACGGGTTCTTCTGCAGGTTCTTCTGCTACAGGCTCTTCAACCGGAGCTTCCTCAACAGGTTCTTCTGCTACGGACTCTTCTACAGGAGCTTCCTCAACAGGTTCCTCTGCTACGGGCTCTTCTACAGGAGTCTCAACTGCAGAATCCTCTACAGATTCATCTACAGGAGCGTTTTCTGCTTCTTCCTGCGCCTTCTTCTCCGCAAGGCTCTTTTCTACCTTGTAAAGGAGATTTGCAGCATCAGCAGCTCTCTGTCTTGCCTCTTCCTTTTCCTTTTCAATTGCTTCCTTGAGTGCTCTTTCACGCTCTTCCTTCTCTCTTGCGATAGCGGCTTCTTTTTCTGCCTTTTTACGCTTTTGAGCAGGAGTCATGGGACGCTCCTCTGCATCCTTTTTCAGCTTGTTTCTGTAATTTTCAGCATACTCAAAGGACGCCTGCCTTTCTTTGTGCAAGCGTTTTGCTTGTTCCTCGCGAGTTTCGCCAGGATTACTGTTTCCGTCATCACTCTGACGTGCTTTGGCATCATCGCCACCGAATGGAACGTTATTTTCCCCTACGTCCACTGCGGAATCCGGCGAATTATTTTCCACTACATCAGCCTTATTATCTAAAGCCTCAGAAGTCGGATTTTTTCTTTCTTCTGCCATGTTAAATTCCCCCTGTTTTACTTATATATTCTTAATAAAAAACACGTTAAATTTCAGACCCGATCAAGGCCGCACCGATTGCGGTTGCAAAGCCGGATCTTTCGGGTATAATGAACCTTACGCCATAACCCAGATTATTGAATTCCTCGTACTTCCTCTTACATTCTGCAAGATTAGTTACACTACCCGTAAGCACGATGCTCTCCACTCCACGGCTTCTGGCTCCGAAAATAGAAACCATACCAACCGTTTCAAAAACGAGATTCATAATACCGCGGGCTACATCCTCTTTTGTATGCGATGAGGACAGATTGGCAAAGTTAGATGCAGTAAGCTCTCGGCTAAGCTCGCTCAAGGCATTTTCCCGCACCAGATCCTTTATCTTAAGGTCGATCTTGTTAAGATCTCCCACGCTTGCCAGCTTCTCAACATCAACTATATTATCTACGCCGAGCAGGAGCTTTGAAAGACCGATAAGCGTTCCTCCGCCAACCCCTGTGCCTCCGATATATTCGAAGGATTTGTCGCTCATTGCGTGGACAATAGCAGTTCCTGTTCCCATGCTGACTATCAAAGCGTTATCCAGTCCCGAGAGATAAGAGCCGCCTCTGCCGATACATTGGAACTCCTCAACCCGACGGCAATCAAGTCCGTAAAGACCACCTTTGATGTGAGACGCACCCACACCGGTAATCATTACCCTCGAAATATCGGAGAGGGCCAAGCCATTTTCATCTGCGAATCTACCAAAGGCGCCGTAGGTCGCGGTCAAGGGGTCGTTTGCAACGATGATCTGTGGTTCTATCCATTGCTTTTCTCCGTCAACATCGCGAAAACCGATTATTTTAGTTGTACTTCCACCTATGTCGATTCCTATAATCGTTTTCATACGAACACCGCCTTTCTTTAGTCCTTACGCGGGCATAATATATAATAAATTTACGCCCATATACAAATATACGAAAATATTATAGCATACTTTTCATTAATGTGCAAGTAGTTTTTGCATATTTCTTTCATTTTTTTTAGATTTTTTACTTCTTTTTCGCAAATGCGACAAGGTCGGTCAGGATTTTTCAATAAACGAGTCAAATTTCAGTGGGATTTCAGCCTTGAGAAAGCATTAAACCAGAGGCGCTTCTACAGCCTATTAAAATTCTGCTCCACGGTGGCAAAAACAGGAGAGTTACAGTAAAATATACTGTAAACCAAACGAAAGGTGAAACGATATGAAAGCATTATTTATCAACGGAAGCCCCCACAAAAGCGGCACTACAAAACGCGCCCTTGAGGAAGTAAAAAAAGCCCTCATCGAGGAGGGCGTGGAATGTGAAATGTTTGATTTAGAGTCGGGTATTACGGGATGCAACGCCTGCGGAGCTTGTAAAAAACGCGGAAAATGTATCAAGGAGGACTGCGTCAATTACCTTGCCGAAAGGTTCGAAAAAGCAGACGCCCTGATAATCGGAAGCCCTGTATATTACGCCTCGCCAAACGGTAGCCTGATTGCACTTTTAGACCGTCTGTTTCACAGCACAAGCTTCGATAAAAGCATGAAGGTGGGCGCCGCCGTGGTAGCTGCCAGGAGGGGTGGCTTAAGCTCAAGCTATGACGTGCTGAACAAGTATTTCGGCATCTCGGGAATGCCTATTGCAACATCAAGATATTGGAATCAGATACACGGTCAAAATGCAGATGAGGCAGAGCTTGATGGGGAGGGGCTGGCAACCCTGCGCGAGCTTGGAAAAAACATTGCATTTCTCATAAAAAGCATCGCCCTCGGCAAAGAAAAAATCGAACTCCCACTCAAAGAACCGAGAGTTAGCACAAACTTTATAAGACGGTAGATTTTGACATTTTTACGCTTTTTTGACAATAATTGTTTGCATATTTCTACACTTTTGATAAAAATAAAGCTTGCACACTCTGCCCGATGCTTTTCGAGAACAAGAATAATGCAAGCTTTTATCAATTAAAATTTAATACCTTCTTTACCAATAAGTTTTATTCTGCATTCCTTATTTTCTTGGGTTTCATAAAGCCTTGCCGCAATAGCAAAAGCGATGATGTAATAGAAGGTTGTATATATCTGGAACACATAGTTATCAAGAAGGCTCTCCGCCACAAGAACAGATGCTCCGAGAAGGATCATAAAGCGGTCGAGACTGAATCTGTGCAACAAATATTTGATAGAAATCAAACGGTAGAATAAATAGCAAAGAGTTCCCACAATACCTGTTGCCGCGATAAGCTCAAATATTGTGTTGTGTGCATACTCGGGAATAAACTCACCGGGCACAAACTGTGGAGATACCTTAACGCCAAAGAATCCTGCACCAAAGATGGGGTTGTCCTTAAATATTTCAACGCACTTTTTCCAGATATCGGTTCTTCCGCTGCTATCCATGCCACGGTCCATGTACTGCTCCAGCACAGCCTTGGAGGGAGCAAAAATCTTTGTCAAAATCTCGTGATTCATCACATCGGGGCGAACCCAATATAAATGGAGCAGGGCGGCATATACACCGCAGACAACTAAAAGAACAGAAACGATAATCTTGCTTTCATCTCTCTTTCTTCCCTCAAACATGCACAAAACGAGACAGAATATAAAGTAGATAGTGCCTACAAGAGCAGAGTTTCGAGATGTGGTTGCGATATTAGCAAAGAACAATGCAAAAGCAGTAACAAGAGACAGGAACGGAACCTTTCCTCTCATAAAGCCATAGAAGTTCACAGGGATAAGCGTTGAAATATGGAAGCCGATGAGGTTACAAACGCCATAACCCATCATAATACGTCCTCTGTCAATTTCACCGTTAACCAAAACTCCATCAACAAAATAGATCTTGCACATCTGTATAATCAAAATCCAAGAGGTTAAAAGAGTGATGTAGGTGAAGTAATCTACCATTCCCTTCGGATCTTCGCCCTTTATACCGAGATAAATAACTAAATATAAAAGGAAGTAAACCAGTATCATCAAGCCGGCCCACACAACATTCATAGGTGTATAACCTGGAGCTAAAAGACCGTTAAGAAGAAAACCTACGGACAATACGCATAAGGGGAGGAACATGGGAATTTTAACAATATTAGCTCTTAAGAAAATTCCGTTTCTAATTATAAATGCAACGACAGATACCGTAAGGATAACTGCTCCGGCGATTAAGAAATAGGGGCGATCACCGGTATAATAGTAATCGGACGGATAGAGATGCTCCTTTGGCATCTGGTATGCAAAGGTGATAAGGAAGAATAAAAACGGTTTTATTGTATTGGATGCCCACAGAGCAATGGAAACCACAACCACGTTAGCAAACGCAGTATAGACCTCATAGCCTGTAAGACTTCCGACAAGAACGAGAATCGCCACAAACAGCGGATATACCCATCCTGTGAATATGTTGGATTTAGCCTTGTAATAATGCATCAACATTTCCCCTTTTCAAAAAGCTTATCAAAAAAATCAGAAAATATAGCCAAACTGTAATCTATAGTTTACAAAAGTTAGAGTTTTAATCTAAAAATGCAAAAAACTTTTTTCAAGCAAAAAGAGAAAACGAGCACAAAAAATGAGTTTTTCCACCACCAGAGGCGCCGTTTTCACCCTTGTAATGCCAAAAAATCCGAAAAAACGACAAAAATACACAAAAAAGCACTCCTCATATTCCAAAAATGAACTTTCAGCCATCAGGAAGCGGGCATTTTTCCAAGTTTTTTGCAGTTTTTTTCAACCGACTACAGCACTAATATGAATTACCTTTTATTATACAACATTTGTACTGTTTTGTCAATAGAACAAAAATAAATGGCGCCCCCTTTACCTAATAAAAATGTTCATAAAAAATTTGTCAAAATTTTCGCAAAAATTCTATTTTCTACAGCACCAAGCAATGCACCAACAAGGGACAATCTGTAAATTAACCACTATTTTGACAACTAAATATTACATTTTTAGGTATTTTGTCGAAATTTTCTTTCAGGATAACTTTGCGGTATTACAAAAGCATTTATCAAGTAACTAAATTTCCATACCTAGTTTTTTTGCGTTTTTTGCGTTTTTTTAGGTGAAAAAATATTTTTTTAGGCATGTAAACAATATGCTACAATTTGGTTTTTTGAGCATTTTTGCCCTTTTTGTCATTATAATAAAGATGTTTTTATATTACTATTTTTGCTTATTTACATAAGGATTAATCACCCACCGATGCTTTTGTTAAAAAAACGTGCATCACTTCCCCACCCCTCAGTACATAAGAAAAAAAGCCAAAGGTTTGAACCTCAGAAAAACGGGCAATTAGTCCAACAAAAGCACAGACTGCAAGGCGCAAAAATTACATCTACAAAAAAAATAAAAAAACTTTCAAAAAACCTATTGACATTTTGTTTTTCTTATGGTATAATACTCTAGCGAGTCGGAGAGAAGACTCTGTTTTTGTGGCGGATTAGCTCAGCTGGCTAGAGCGTCCGGTTCATACCCGGCAGGTCGTTGGTTCAAATCCGACATCCGCTACCACAATAGCGGCCCGTTGGTCAAGCGGTTAAGACACGGCCCTTTCACGGCTGTAACATGGGTTCGATTCCCGTACGGGTCACCAACACACAGAAAGCAGGACAAAAGTCCTGCTTTTTTATTTTCTGTGTGTTGTGTGACTCCGTCGGAATCGACCCACTCGCGCACACAAAATTAAGCAAATCACATCTATGCCCCCGCAAATTCCCGTAAAAAAGCCTTCACTTCTCCACTAATATTAAATTATACTCTTTCTGATATTCCCGCACCATCGTTCTGATGGTGCTTTTTCTTTTCTCCCCGGCAATTTCTTCGGTTTTCAGGACGAAGGCAAACTTTATATTCCAATATTTTACTTTCAAAGCTGGTGTGATTTAATTTATTATTGAAAAAAGCGAAAAAACATGTTATAATGGGTTAGCAAAAAACACTCAATAATAAAATAACGACCAAAAGGAGTTAATATGAGAGATTTTACCAAAAAGCCGTTTAATCTTACAGAAAACGATATTGCGTGGGTAGAGAGCACCTTCGCTTCTATGACACAGGAGGAAAAGCTCAATCAGGTATTTGTTGATATGCTTTGGAACAATCCTCCAAAAGAGGTAGAAAATCAGCAGAGAGCATATCAGCTCGGCGGTTACCGCTACAACAACAGCACACCCGAAAAGCTCTATAACCAGAATGCCGCAATTCAAAGGGGAAGCAAAATCCCTGCCCTTATTGCCGCAAACGTTGAGGCAGGTGGAAACGGAGCTGTATCAGGCGGAACAAAGCTTGGTGAGGGAGTTGCCTGTGGCGCAACAAATGATCCCGAGAGCGCATATTATATGGGTAAATACGGTTGCCGTGAGGCTGCAGCTATCGGCTGTAACTGGACCTTTGCTCCCATAGTTGACGTTGATCTTAACTGGAGAAACTGCGTTATTGCAACTCGCGCATTCGGTAACGATGCCGATAAGGTTCTTGAAATGGGTCTTGCATATATGAAGGGCGCTCACGAGGAAGGAGTTGCCTGCTGTATGAAGCATTTTCCGGGTGACGGCTGTGACGAGCGCGATCAGCACCTTGTTACTACAGTAAACGACCTCTCCTGCGAGGAATGGGATGCAACCTTTGGTAAGATATACAAGGGTATGATCGATGCAGGCGTTCCCAGCGTTATGATCGGTCATATTCAGCAGCCTGCGTACTCACGCGCGCTTCGCCCGGGAATTAAAGATGAGGATATTATGCCCGCAACCGTTGCTCCCGAGCTTTTGCAGGATCTTTTGCGTGACAAGCTTGGCTTTAACGGACTTGTAATAACAGATGCCACTCACATGGTTGGTATCACAGGCAAGGTTCGCCGCCACGATTCTATCCCCGCTATGCTTATGGCAGGTTGTGATATGATACTCTACTACCGCAACCACGATGAGGACGTCGGCTTCCTTCGCGAGGCATTGGAGGACGGAAGACTTACACAGGAAAGACTTGACGAGGCTGTAAAAACCGTACTTGCATTTAAGGCATACCTCAAGCTTCACGAAAAGCAGAAAAACGGCACACTTATGCCTCCAAAGGAGAATCTCGCTATTATCGGTTGTCCTGAGCATAAGGCAAAGGCAAAGGAAATTGTTGATAAATCCATCACCCTTGTTAAAAACACTAAAAATCAGCTTCCTCTTACACCCGAAAAGCACAAGCGCGTAATTATTTATACCGTTGAAACCGGCGGACTTATAAGCAAGATAAAGGATATGCTTTTCGGCAACAAGAACAGAAAGCCCACCGACGTTCTCGCAGAGGAATTGAAAAAACACGGCTTTGAGCCAACAATTTACAATGTAAACTACCTTAAATACATAGGCCCAAAGGGTCTTAACGGTAAAAAGGCGATTGCAGAATACAGCACACAGGAATTTGCCTCTATGTACGACGCTGCAATTATAGTTTGTAACGTAAGCAGCTTTTCTTCTACTAATGAGAGAAGCCTTCACTGGAAGATACCTATGGGCCCTGAAATTCCTTGGTATGCAACCGAGATGCCAACAGTAGCAATTTCCGTAGCTCACCCCTTCCACCTTATCGACCTTGCTATGGTTCCTACATATATCAATACATACAACGCAAGTGAAGAAACTATACGCCAGACCGTAGAGAAGCTTATCGGAAAATCCGAGTTCAAGGGCATCAGCCCCGTTGATGCATTCTGCGACAGATGGGATACAAGATTGTAATTACTTTTATTTACACATTTTTTGAACAAACAGCATAGCTAAAAACAGTTATACCGCGGTTCGTTAACAAAGGGCTCCCTCCCGGGTGTCCTTTTTCTTTTTTGTTGACAGCATTTTGTTTTTGTGATATAATATCCCGTGTAAAGAAAGCAGATTTTCAAAAAAGGAGATTTACTATGAGCAAAAGCAAGGATAATTCAACTAAAAGGGCTAAAAAAACCTATGATAACTACAGGGGACTTGTAAGGTTTGTTGTTACTATAACAGCATTTATTCTGGTTGCCACATTAATTGGCCCGCCGATTATTTTAACATTTGTAGAGCAGCCAACACCCGAGGCGCACGAGTACAGCGAAAGCTTCTACACTACCTATGAGGCGGTTAGAGCAAACCTTAACAGAAGAGTGGACAGCCTCCGCAGCAAGGGCATCCAGGTTATCAAAAGCGAGTACACAGTTAACGAGGCAGAGGAGCTTTACATTGACAACATCCTCATCCCTGCAACGGGCGAGCACACAAACCTCATCGTTCTTACCACAGGCGTTCACGGCATTGAGGGCTACATCGGCTCTGTAATGCTTGACGTATTCTTTGACGAGATCTATCCCACGATCAACACAGAAAACACAGGCGTTCTCGTTATCGCAAACATCAACCCCTACGGTATGAAAAATTACAGAAGATATAACGAAAACAACGTTGACCTTAACAGAAACTTTATTGAGGATTGGGACAGCTTTGACCGTTCCTCTAACACCGAGTATCCAAAGGTTGTTAACTTCCTTCAGCCAAAGGGCAAGATGGGTAACGCGCTCTGGCACGAGGTTGGCTTCTATCTCGGCCTTGCAAAGGAAGCTGTTTTTAACGGCGCAGACACTATTTCCGATGCACTTCTCACAGGTCAGTATGAGTACGCAGATGGCGTTTACTACGGTGGCAACGGCGACGAAATTTCCACAGCATATCTTAAGGGCGAGTTTGCAAAATGCCTTAACGGTGACTACGAAAACATCATTCACATTGACATTCATTCCGGCTATGGCCCACGCTACAATATGGTTATCTTCAACTCCGTTCAGGACACTACCACAGAGGCAGAGGCTATCGAAATGTTCGGCTACGACTACATCATCGCACAGGACTCCGAGGAATTCTACGTAACATTTGGTGACACAACAGACTACTTCTACCGCTTGGCAAGAAGCATGGAAAGCGACAAGGATCTTTACTCCACCTGCTTTGAGTTTGGAACTATTGGTGACGGATTCTTTGACTCCATCCTTTCTCTTAAGTACACCGTTGATGAGAACCGCCAGCACTGGTATCCAACAACCAACACCTACACAAAAGAGATCGTTCGCAACAACTACATGGAGCTCTTCTATCCTACAGAAACGGCTTGGCGACTTAAGGCAGTAAGCGATTTCAAAGCGGCTACAAGCGGCGTTCTCGCAAACAAACTTAAATAATTTTTCCGCGAGGGCTCTATCAAAGAGCCCTCTATTTTTGTGCAAATACACCGAATATTCAAATAGTAGTTTACATTTTTGCGTTTTTCGATCGCCGTATCGAGCAATTCATAACAAACCTCACCACAATGATCACTCTCGCTTTTATCGGTCGCAAAGCCCCTTTTTCTTTTTTTGTTGACAGCATTATGTTTTTGTGATATAATTATGATGGAAAAATATTGAAGGGGAAATAACTATGGTCATAACAAAAGATATAAAAAGACTTGCTTACGTTTTGCTTGTGCTATACGCCCTCTGCCTATTTTGGATCGTTATTTTGAAGTGTAACATGTACCCGGCGGTTGAAGGAACACGTTTAACTATAGGAAAGTTGCCACTATTTGAACGCATGCACTTCTCTTTAGCAAAGTTTGCAAAAAGCGATATACCTGATATTGTAGTTAATATTTTGATTTTTATTCCCCTGGGACTGTTGCTACCGATTTTAAAGGAGAAAAATCCCTGTATTTTTACAGCGTCGGTCGGTATTCTTACCACTATAATTGTCGAGATCACTCAGCTCATAACAGCTATCGGTGGTTTTACTTATATCGACATAATGAACAACTCTCTCGGAACATTTATAGGGCTGATGCTTTATTTCGGTATTCGCAAGGTGGCAAATGAGAGGGTTATTAAAGCTGCTATGATCTCACTTATCGCCATTTGCTCAGGAATACTAATTTTTGCAACTATCAACACAATCAACAACATCGACATGTATTTTTTATAAGAGGATAGCTTATGAAATCAACTAAATTACAAAAAGACGCTCTTATCACCCTTGGCATCTATATGCTGGTGCTTGTCTGGGTTATCGGGCTTAAGTGCAATATGGAATTTTCTATTTTAATGTCCAAGCTTTCTATGGGACAGATGAGCCTTGCGGAGCGAGCAGAATGGACATTTTGCCACATGAGATTTAATGAGGACGGCCCGATGTTTTCCGCGGCTTCCATTGAAGATATGCTGGCAAATATGGCGCTCTTTCTTCCCGTTGGTATGATTTTGCCAATGGTTTATCAGAAAAAAAGGTACATCCTCACCCCCATAACAGCCTTTGGTATTTCTCTTTTCTTTGAGATCTCCCAGTTCTTTAACACTATCGGCGGATTTGCTTACATCGACCTTATTACCAACACCCTCGGCGCAATTATCGGCATGGTGCTGAGCTACTTTATCCTGAAGCTGATTAAGCCAAAGACCGCGTCAATAATACTTGAGATTTTCTTTGTAATTTTCAGCGCGATTGCGATCTTCGGCACGGTTAATACGGTTATGCACATAGAAATTTATTACGTATAAGCCAAAAATCGACAGGTATCGCTGTTGACAAAAGGGCGCAAAGATGATACAATAACAACTACTATTAATTTCAGCGGAGATATAAATGAATTTTGCAAAAAACATCGAACATATAGAAAAAACTCTCGGCTACACCTTTAAAGACAAGAGCTTACTTATGCAGGCGTTTACCCGTGCGAGCTACTGTAACGAGCAAAGCAAGGGAAAGACAAAGCTGACATCAAACGAGGTGCTTGAATTCTTCGGCGACAGCATACTTTCATCTGCCATCATCAGCCTGTTTCTTAAGGGCAAGACCAAAAGATATGAATACGGCATTTTCACCGAGCTTAACGAGGGCGACTTCTCTACCATAAGATCAAATCTCAGCGACAAGAAGAATCTTTCTGCAACAACAAAGGCGCTGGGCCTTGAAAAATACCTGCTTATGAGCCGTGGTGACGAAAAGCTGGACATTGGCAAGGAGCCTTCGGTAATGGAGGACCTTTACGAGAGCATTATCGGCGCCATATACATTGACTCGGGCATGGATCTTTCTGTGGTAATCTCGGTGGTTGAGAGAACGCTCGACGTTTCAGCCTACGTTGCAGAAGCCACAGCACCAAAAAAGAATGCAAAGAACCTGCTCCAGGAATGGTGCGACGACAAAAAGCATAGACTTCCCCACCCCGAATATAAGGTGCTTTCCGCAGTAGGTCCCGATAACAAAAAGACCTATGAATGTGGCGTTTACATCGGCGAGAAGCTCTACGGACGCGGCACAGGAAAGAACCAGAAGCTGGCAGAGGCAGAGGCGGCAAAATTAGCACTCGAGCTTTTACAGGCAGAGGCAAAGCAGCCAAAGGTAGATGCGGCAACCGTGGCACAAAAGCTCCGTGAGCTGGCGTCAAAAAATAAAGTTCCATCGGCAGAATACCGCGACCTTGGCGAGACCGAAAACTCAAATATCAACGTTAAGGAATACGCTATTGAGTGTCGCTTTATGGGCATTTCAAAGGAGGGTCACGGCCTTTCAAAGCAGGATGCCAGAACTATGGCAGGACTGAAGATCATTGACGAGCTGGAGGCAGTGGCAAAAGCCAAGGCAAAGGCAGAAGCGGCAAAGGATAAGCCAAAGGCGAACAAAGGCGCAAAGCCTAAGGACGCAAAAAATCTACCACCCAAAAAAGCCCCCCAGGCAAAAACAAAAAAGAAGATTTTTACAAAAAAAGGATAAAAAATAAAACGATACTTCCGCGGCACACAAGGCTTTAGGGGGTATCGTTTTTCTTATCGTTTTATTTTATTTTTTCAACAAGGCTTTTGTAGCCGTCATATCCATAAAGGAGATTCATAGCCTCCAGCAGGGCGTTTGGAGTCAGGTCTGTTGGCAGGTCGGCGAGGCGACACAGCTGTTCTCTGCGGATAGATGAATTTTCAAATCCCGTGAGTTTATCCAGGTAAAAGTCAACTTTAGTTATTATTTTGCCCCTATTTTTGGCATTTCCGTCCCCGATGAATGGCGTGAGTATTCTGACAAGCTCGTCCTTTTCCATTCCCTCAACTCCGAGAAAGCCCTCTTTAGACACGTGATCCTTGCGGCGCTCCTTGCCCTTGATTTTTGGTATGTATAGGTTGTGTATCTTCTCCTTTGGCAGCGCTCCCTGCAAAAATGAGCGTATCTGCTTTCCACCACCGTCTGAGTCGGTCAGAACTATCACACCCTCGCTGCCAAGGCGTCTTATCATCAGCTGCTTGTCCTTATTATTGAAGACAGAAAATCCGCCCGTAACTATAACCGTGGCATCAAAAATGCTATCAAGCTTTATTTTATCGTACTTTCCCTCAACTATGATTGGCAGGGAAATTTTTATTTTCTCGCTCATTTATTTTTCCTTTTTCAAAAGTAAGTTTTTTATCCTTTTGCCTTTTGCTTTTTCAGGTTATGCCGGCACAGGTCGGAGAGGGGACAGCCCTCACATCTGGGACTTCTGGCAACACAGGTTTCTCTGCCAAACCACACGATACGGTGGCAAAAATCGCTACCCTCACCGGGGGCAATAATCTCGGTCAAAATCTTTTCCACCTTAAAGGGCTCCTTCAGGCTTTCGGGGTACATTCCGAGCCTTCCGCAAATGCGAATACAGTGGGTATCTGTCACAACGGCGTCCCCACCAAAAATATCACCGATAAGCAGGTTTGCAATCTTTCTGCCAACGCCGGGAAACTCCAGTAGCTCATCCATCGTGGAGGGCAAAACCCCCTTATATTTTTCGATCAGCATAGCTGAGGCTTCCTTAATGCTTGCCGCCTTCGTGTGGTATAGTCCACAGGGCTTAACTATTGCCTCGATCTCCAAAATATCGCCCTTTGCCATGCTCTCTGCCGTTGGGAACTTTGAAAACAGCTCTCGGCAAACGATGTTGACCCTGGCGTCGGTACACTGTGCAGAAAGCCTACCCATAACCAGAAGCTTCCAGGGGTCACCCCCGTACTCCAAGGCACATTCGGCATTGGGATATATCTCCTTTAAGCGGGCAACTATGTCAGCCATGCGCTGGATTTTTTCTTTTTTAGTCATTTTTACTCCTTTGTTGCAAGGTCGATAAGCTCACGCGTCAGCCTAAGGGAAAGACCAACCACCGTGTCATAATCTCCCTCATAGCCCGAAATAAACTTACCGCCGATGCCCTGAATTGCGTAAGATCCTGCCTTGTCCATTGGCTCGCCCGATGCGATGTAGTCGCGAATTTCGGCAAGGGTAATATCTCTGAAAATCACGGCAGTTGAATCTGTACCTCGGAACACTCTCCCCTTATAATGAACTGCAACGCCGGTGTGAACGTTATGCGCCTTGCCCGAAAGAGAGAGAAGCATACGCTCTGCATCAGCCTCATCAGTGGGCTTACCAAGTGCCACTCCGTCAAGCTCAACAAGAGTATCCGATGAGATTATAAGGGCGTCCGCCCCAACCTTTTCCATAACTGCTCTGCCCTTGCGCTCGGCTAAAATTGCAACTCCCTCACGTGGGTGAACGCCTCTCGGCAGGGTCTCGTCAGTTTCCTCGGTTATAATCTCAAAGCTGTTATAAATTTTGCCAAGAAGCTCGCGCCTTCTCGGGGATTTGGATGCAAGAATAATTCTCACGTTTTTTACCTCTCATGTTTTTTCTAAAGGTATTTTAACACATTACTAAAACTTTTTCAATAGAAAAAGCGATTAACGAAAAAAATATTGACTTCGGGGGATTTTTTCGCTATAATTGAACACGATAGGATTTTTTATGCTATAACCCACGCAAAAGGAGGTATTTGGTATGAAGGTTTTATTGACCATGGATTCAAAGGATTACGACGCGAGCATTGAGGTGCATCACCGTCCATCGGCGAGAGGCGTTGTTATCAAAAACCGTAGAGTTGCCATGTTGCACAGCGGCACACACGACTTTTACAAGTTCCCCGGTGGAGGAATTGAGGAGGAAGAGAGCCCGGTTGAAGCTATGATACGCGAGGTTAAGGAGGAAAGCGGACTTACGGTCATCCCCGAGAGTGTGAGAGAGTTTGGAAACGTTCACAGAAGAAGCTGTACCGAAAAAGGAGGACTA
>JAZKZW010000091.1:0-12440 GCA_045612865.1 Eubacteriales bacterium | reverse complement strand
AAGAATACGCAGGCTTCAAGAAGTGGGACGTTGGTGATGTTATCGGCGTTGAGGGACACCTTTTCAGAACAAGAACAGGTGAGGTTTCCGTTCACGCAACATCTGTTACCCTTCTTGCAAAGTCACTCCTCCCCCTCCCCGCAAAGTTCCACGGTCTTACAAATCTCGCGCAGAGATACAGACAGAGATACGTTGACCTTATCGTTAATCCCGAGGTTAAGGACACCTTTGTTAAGAGATCAAAGATCCTCAAGCTTATCCGTCAGTTCCTTGATGACAAGGGCTACCTTGAGGTAGATACACCTATCCTTCTTCCACTTGAGATTGGTGCAAACGCACGTCCCTTCGTAACACATCACAACACTCTTGATATTGATATGTACCTTCGTATTGAAACCGAGCTTTACCTCAAGCGCCTTATCGTTGGTGGTATGAACAAGGTTTACGAGGTAGGCCGTATCTTCAGAAACGAGGGTATGGACCAAAAGCACAACCCCGAGTTCACATCTATCGAGCTTTACGAGGCATTTACCGATTACTATGGAATGATGGACCTTGTTGAGGAGCTTTACAAGATGCTTGCAACAGAGGTTTGCGGTAGCACAACAATTACTTACCAGGGCAACGAAATCGATATGGCTCACTGGGAAAGACTCACAATGGTTGAGGCTGTTAAGAAGTATGCCGGCGTTGACTACTACGCTTGGGAGAGCGACGAGGCTGCAAGAGAGTGTGCAAAGGCTCACCACGTTGAGGTTCCCGCTAACGCAACCAAGGGTACAGTTCTTGTTGAGTTCTTTGACGCATTCGTTGAGGACAAGCTCATTCAGCCCACCTTCATTTATGACTATCCCGTTGAAAACTCTCCTCTCGCAAAGAGAAAGCCAAACGATCCCGCCTTCACAGAGAGATTTGAGTACTTCATCAACTGCACAGAGTTTGGTAACGCATTCTCCGAGCTTAACGACCCTATCGATCAGAGAGATAGATTTGAGCGTCAGGTTGAGGCAAAGCGCAAGGAAGAGCCCAATTGCAAGGCAGAGGTTGACTACGATTACATCACAGCTCTCGAATATGGTCTTCCTCCCACAGGTGGACTTGGCTTCGGCGTAGACAGACTTGTAATGCTTCTTACAGATTCTGCTTCTATCAGAGACGTTCTTCTCTTCCCCACAATGAAACCCGAAAATTAATTTACTTATTATTAAAGGACTGCCGAAAAGCAGTCCTTTTTTGCGCCTTTTGAAAACAATGATTTACATAATAGAAGGTTTATCTCGAATATTCCAAATTTATTTCAAATATAAAAAAAGATATTTCACGCAAGTAAAAAAATAAGCGCAAGAAACTTTTTAAATATTTTAATAAACTATTGATTTGCCGAGTCATTTGTGATAAAATATATGCGTTAATTTTTATACTTTTTGAAAGGACCGATATTATGTATTACGGTTATAAAATAAGCGACGAAACCGTCGCTATGGCAAGACAGGCTGAGGCTGACTTACAAGAAACCTTTGCTAAAATTGAAGAAAATTCCCTTATCTGCTCTGCAAAGGTGCTTTCCGCTTTCCAGGAATGCAGAGTTTCCACAGCAGACTTTATAGAAATTACAGGCTACGGCTATACCGATTCCGGCAGAGATAAGCTCGAGGAGGTTTATGCCAAGGTATTTGGTGCAGAGGATGCCCTTGTTCGTCCACAGCTTATGTCAGGCACTCACGCTCTTGCAGTTGCACTTGGCGGACTTCTTAAGCACGGTGAAACACTCGTTTATATCTCCGGCGAGCCATACGATACCTTAAAGAGCGTTATCGGAACTATAGGTGAGAGCCGAAATTCTCTTATTGCAAACGGTGTAAAGTATGAAGAAATCGACCTTCTTGGTGATGACTTTGACCTCGATGCTATTAGAGAAAGACTTTCAAAGGGTGACGTTCGCGTTGCTGCAATCCAGCGTAGCCGTGGTTACTCGCAGAGAAAGAGCCTTACTATTGACAAGATTGAAGCAGCTATCAAGGTATGTAAAGAGGTTTCTCCCAACACTATCATTATGGTAGATAACTGCTATGGCGAGTTCACCGAGGACAGAGAGCCTACCGATGTTGGAGCAGACGTTTTTGTTGGATCTATGATGAAAAACCTTGGCTCGGGCTTTGCTGTTTCCGGTGCTTACTGCGTTGGTACAAAGGAGGCTATCTGGGATATTTCCGAGAGATATTCTGCTCCCTGCGTTGGCAAGGATCTTGGCGCAAATTTCAACCAGCTTGCATCTCTCTATAAGGGCTTCTTTATGGCTCCTGCCTGCGTTGCATCCACTCTTAAATCAATGGCATTTGCCGCAAGAATGCTTGAGCTTGCAGGATTCGAGGAGGTTTCTCCAAAGTATGACGAAAAGCGCACCGACATTGTTCAGACCGTAAATCTTCACTCCGCAGACAAGCTTATTAAGTTCTGTAAGGGTATTCAGATGGGCTCACCAATCGAGGCTTATGCAGTACCCGAACCCAGTGAGATGCCCGGATATCCCCATCTTGAGGTTTCTGCCGCAGGTACGTTCATTACAGGTGCAACAAACGAGCTTAGCTGTGACGGTCCTGTTTGCGAGCCCTACGTAGCTTATATGCAGGGTGGCTTGACATACGAATACGGCAAGCTTGGCGTTATGAGAGCTATTGACGAGATGCTCGACAGATCCGTAAAATGAGCAAATGCATTATAATCGGCGCAGGTGATTTTACTTACCCAAAAAGCATAGAAAAGAGTAATTTTATTATCGCTGCAGATGGCGGATACGACCACGCAGTTAAGGCAGGCATTGTGCCACATCTGTTTATCGGCGATATGGATTCCCTGACAGCCACTCTACCCGAAAATCTCGAAAAAAAGACCTTCCCCGAGCGCAAGGATTATACCGATATGCAGCTTTCATATATGGAGGGTAAAGCGCGAGGATACCGAGATTTTGAGATCTACGGTGGTATGGGAGGCAGGAGCGACCACACCTTTGCAAATATATCACTTCTATTAAAAATATCCGAGGACGGCTGCAATGCAAGTATGATTTCAAGGGGCGAGATCTATACCGTTGTCAACAACTCCAGCCTTGCTGTAGAGGGAAAAGCAGGAAATTATATCTCTGTTTTTGCAATCGGGGGAGATGCCAAGGGAGTTAGCATAAAGGGACTTGACTACGAGGTTGAGAACGTTGTATTAACACCAAGCTTCCCTCTCGGAGTTTCAAACAGGTTTACGGAAAAGGAAGCAAAAATTTCCGTGAAAAACGGCGCATTACTTATCATATATCAAATATAATTACAAATAAAAAGTTGAGGGACTACCGTTTTTGGGTAGTCCCTTTTTGCCGCTCAAGAGGGCTGTCTTTCAATCAATCTTTTAATCTCACCGCTCTTTAATATAAGCACTAAAGCAACCAGCAAAATTGCAAAATCAGCGCCTAAAAATCCACCATTATATAGGAATGAATAAAGATACTTACCCATTCCATCGGGTGCCCATTGTCCCCAAATGTAAACTCCGGTTAGAAAATGAGAGCAAAATCTGAGAAAAACTACAATAGATGCTCCAACGATGTAATCAACCGTTGTGCTCTTAAATTTGCCGTGAAGCACGCCTGCAAGTCCAAGTATGGTAAAGGGGAACAGGTAATCAAATACAATGCATATAATGAGCGTGTCTATCCCCTCACAATAAGGAAAAACATTGCCTGAGGCAAGGGCCTGGAGCGCTTGGGTGATAGAATAGAGAAAGGCTGTTACAAGCCCCATTTTACTTCCCCACCTGAAGCTAACTACCATAATAGGAAGCATACTTGCCACAGTTACAGAGCCTCCAAGAGGCATTTCAAAAAGCTTTGCCGATGAGAGTGCAAAAGCTAGAGCCAGCATAATAGCCGACTCGGTCATGACCTTTAATTTTTGATTTTTCATTTTTTACCCTTTCTGCCGTTTTTACGGCTATCGTTATACCTTGTGAAGCTAAGGTCTCATCTCCAACAAAAAGTATAGCGACAAAAAATACCGAGCCTTGATACATCAGCTCGGTATAATCAGCAAAAGGGTAATTTCCCTATGCAACACATTCTCCCTACGCCGGCATTATCCGTATCAGGTTAAAGGGTTTGGTTTTCACCATCTCAGCCCGAAAGCACCCCTGACATATTAAGTTCGGTTTAGTTTATTTTATCACCATTTTAAGCTTTTGTCAAGCCCTGATGAAAAAATCAATTATTCTGGCCCGCTTCTGCCTTGGTTGCTCTTCTCTTTGAGCCGGGCTTTCTGCGTCTGGTCTTATGGCGGATATTACTCTTTTCAAGTCCCTCTAAATACTCGGCGATACCTGCTTCGGTAGCGGGCTTGATAATTCTCTTTGCGCGCCATGTGTCATTAAAGTTTCTGTGCAGGCGAAGAACCTCAAACATCTCTCCGTCCTTTTTACACTGAAGGTAGAAGGTGTATCTCTGTCCCTTGGAATGAAGGGGTTTGCCCTTCTCAATCATAGTCTTGCCACAAATAGGACAAGGGGGAGTCTTAACGCATTCGTCATCAAGCATCTCACCGATAGTAACATATCCGTCACCACCTGCATCTGCGTCACCTATGACATCCTCAAGAAGGAAGTCACCTCTGCTCTCGTTATATACCTTAATGCCCTCAGGCACATTCATTTTCTGAGCCACAAGTGCTGTGAAATACGCATCATTCAGCGCATCGTGGGCAGGGAGAGTCATAGGAAGATCATAATAATCCATAGCGTATTCAAGAGAGCGCTGCTTATTCTGTCCGTCTGTCTGCGCATTAAAAATTTTCTGCAAATCATAGGTGTTGTTTAACCACGAGTGATCCATTCCGTTGGCATTGAAGTTTTCCTTCAGCATTGGAATATCATCAGGTCCCCAGGTGAGGAAGACAAAATCTTTTCCACAGAACTTACGGAACCTTTCTGCTGCCTCGGGTAGCGGTGTTCCCATATCCATCTGCTCCTGTGAAATTCCCGTAAGCTCGGAAACGTGTCGGTGAAGCTTCTTGTAATACTTCGGCTTCACAATTATCTGATATGAGCCGCAGATGTTCATGTTCTTATCAAGCTTAACGGCGCCGATCTGAATAACCTCGCCACGTAGCCTGCAGGAAAGACGTCTTTGAATCGCAAGTGCTTTTTGGGCGTATGCCTGATTCCACTCTAAATCAAGAGTTATGTAGTACATCAAAATTTCCTTTATATTTAAATTTAGTAATTTTTCAACATCATATATTATACAATAGCAGAGAACAAAAGTCAATAGTTTTTAGACCAGTTGCGCCTTTTTCCTTGACTTTTTCGGCAAAGTAAGATATAATTGAATTAAAGAAATTCATAGGAGCGAAATATGGCAAACTTTGAAATAAATGAAAAGTCCTTTAAGTCCGAGCTGACCAAGGTTTTTAATATAAATGGGCTATCCTCAATGCTCTCGCTTGACAAGGTTGAGAAGTTTTATGCCCTTACCGTTAGAATGCTTGAGGAAAATGAGAAATACAATCTCACCGCAATCACCGAGCCATCGAAGATAATACTTAACCATTATGCCGACTGTGCAACCCTTGCTACAAGGCTTAAAAAAGGCGCTAAAATAGCCGATATCGGCTGCGGAGCAGGATTCCCTACCCTTCCTATTGCAATTCTCCGTCCCGACCTTAAAATCACGGCTATCGATTCTACTTCAAAGCGTATTAACTATGTTGCCGAAACTGCAAAGCTCCTTGGCCTTGATAATGTTACGGCTATTGCAATGCGTGCAGAGGACGGCGGTACAAGCCCCGACCATAGAGAAAAATATGACTATGCAACAGCCCGCGCAGTTGCAGAAATGAGAGTGCTGACAGAGCTTTGCCTCCCCTACGTTAAGGTTGGAGGACAGATGGTTGCAATGAAGGGCAAAAATGCACAGTTCGAGCTTCAGGGCGCTAAAAAAGCCATTGCCACCCTCGGCGGCAGAGGCGCAAAATGCGAGGATATAACATTAAAGAGTGACGAGGAAACACTGACCCATCCACTTATCGTAATTGACAAATCAACCCCCACTCCAAAATCATATCCAAGACCATTTGCTAAAATCTCAAAGCAGCCATTATGATAAAACCATCAAGATAAAACGACTGTTTTGCAAATCAAAGATTACATTTTTGAGTTGTTTTTTAAAAAAAGAGAGGAACTGATGTTTAGTCAGTTCCTTTTTACGTTCTGTTTATTCTTTGGAATTATCGTCATTAACTTCGGTGTTATTTTTAGGAAAAATCTTATGCCATATGCCGAGAATTTTATCCTTAAGCGCCTTAAATCTTTCCCTTACCCTTGCCTTTGCCTGGAGCTGTTTAATCTTCTTTTTCAAGGTGGTGAGGGTCATATTTTTAAGGTCGCGGAGCTTACCCATAAGTTTGAGCTTTTCATACTCGTCATAGGTATAAAGTCCGATATTTGCAACAAAGTCGTAAACCTCATGATGCTCAAAATCATGTATTTCGTGGCGATACCAGCCAAGGCTGTCTGCATAACCGTAATGCAACAAATCCCATAAGTCATCCTTTTTATCTGTGGGAATCAGGTTAAAGATTTTGTAGCAACGGCTAGCCGAGAAATTAAGGAAGGACTTTGAGAGAGGAATATACATTCCGTGACGCATAAGAAACTCTTTTACCTTGAGGTAAACCACGGGAACCTGGTCATAGTGCTTTTTGAATATCTTTGCTCTATGCTGCTGCTGATAAATTCTGTGATGGATGAGATTCTCACACACTCTGGCAACTCTGTCTGCGAGAGAAAGTGCGCAGCAAACAAAATATACGTCCTCAAATACATAAAGCTCGGGGGCAAAGAGGATTTCCTTTTCTTTTATAAAGGCAGTGCGGAAAAGCTTGTTCCATACATATCCTGTTGTGCTTTGTAGGATATAATCAGGGTACTCATTCTTTGACGCAACGGTACCGTTAGCATAAATATTTCCGTGCTCTTCCTCTGCGCTTTTAATAAATCTATCCTTTTTATTATCATAGAGGTCGAAATCCGTTGCGATAATATCAAGGTTATTCTCTTTAGCAGTGTTATAGAGCTTTTCAAGGAGTGTATTTTCATAAAAATCATCGGCGTCAAGGAAAATAATATACTCCCCCTCTGCTTTAAGAAGGCCCTTATTTCTCGCAGTACTAACACCAATATGATTCATTTCAACAACCTTAATGCGCTGGTCCTTCGACGCATACTCTTTAACTATATCAAGGGATTTATCGGTAGATCCATCATCAACACAAATGATTTCAATATCTGTAAGCGACTGACCGATTACGGTTTCAATTGCAGGGCGGATATAATCGTCTGCGTTATATATAGGCATCACAACGGATACCTTGTAGTTATGTTTTTCAGGTTGAAGCAGATTCTCCTGCTCTTCTGCTATATGAGCTGATGTTATTTCTTCACCGGGTGTAGCACCATTGATGTTTTCCGTATTCATAAGTTATCCTTTCTTTGATACCTTTATGGAAAGCTGTGTTAAAATTACTTAAGTATATTTTACCATTAAATATATTTTTTGTCAATACCCTTTTATATGTTATAACTACACAAGTCAAATGATTTTTCATCTCGATAAAAATAAGTATAAAAGCGAATTAAATGAAAACAAAATTTTACATTTTTCAGCTTTTTAGGAAAAAGAAAATGCGGAGTTAAATCCGCATTTTCAAAAATATATTCAGTTAGTTATTACTCAGTAACAACAGGTGCGTCCTCTGTGGACCAAACAACTCTGTTCTCATCTTCGTATTCGGGAGCTTCAATTTCAGCAACCTCAATATCGCCAAAATCTTCTGCATCTGCTACGAAGCCTTCGGTAACAACATCTTCAACAACGGGCTTTGTTGTATCCTCAATCTCAACTGCACGATACTTGCCAAGACCTGTACCTGCGGGAATGAGCTTACCGATAATAACGTTTTCCTTAAGACCCTGAAGTCTGTCAACCTTACCATTGATAGCAGCCTCGGTAAGAACCTTGGTTGTTTCCTGGAAGGAAGCGGCAGAAAGGAAGGACTCTGTCATAATAGCAGCCTTTGTGATACCGAGAAGGAGAGGAGCTGCCTCTGCCTTGCGAAGAGTGATCTCGCCATTAGTGATTCTTCTTTCGATTTCTTCATTAGCCTCACGGAAGCGAACAACGTCAACCTTTGTGCCAACGAGAAGATCTGTATCACCTGCGTCCTCGATCTCAACCTTACGAGTCATCTGTCTTGTAATACACTCAACGTGCTTATCGTTAATTTCAACATCCTCACCACGGTAAACCTTCTGAACCTCACGGATGATGTAATCATAAACTGCGTCAATACCGCTCATATGAAGTACGTCTGCGGGGTTAAGGAAACCTTCTGTAAGCTGCTGACCGCGTTTAACTTCCTGACCATCTTCGATGCAAAGGCGCATACCGAATGGAATTTCGTAAATAACCTCATCAGCTGTAGGCTCAACAGGGTTCTGAATGATAACCTTGGAAAGCTTCTTATCGGACTGAATTCTAGCAGTACCTGTGAACTCTGTAACGATAGCAGTCTTCTTAGGTCTACGTGCTTCGAAGAGCTCTTCTACTCTGGGAAGACCCTGGGTAATATCCGAACCAGCAACACCACCGGTATGGAAGGTTCTCATCGTAAGCTGTGTACCGGGTTCACCGATAGACTGAGCGGCAATAACACCAACAGCCTCACCGATAGCAACGGGAGTTCCGTGGGCAAGGTCTGCACCATAACAGTGAACACAAACGCCACGCTTGGAAAGACAACGAAGAATTGTTCTAACCTCAACAGATGTGATACCATTGTTGATAATTTCGTGTGCCTGCTCCTCGGAAATCATTGTGTTTGCGGGAACGATAAGCTCACCTGTTTCTTCGTTTACAACGTCGTTAACTGTATATCTACCAACAAGACGGTCGAAGAACTTTTCAACAACTGTTTCGCCGGAAATGATATCAGAAACTACGATACCGGACTTAGCACCACAGTCTTCCTCACGAACGATAACCTCCTGAGATACGTCAACAAGACGACGAGTAAGGTAACCGGAGTCAGCAGTACGAAGCGCTGTATCTGAAAGGGACTTACGAGAACCCTTTGCACCCATGAAGTACTCAAGCATTGTAAGACCTTCACGGAAGTTAGATTTAATAGGAATTTCGATAGTCTTACCGTTAGTAGCGAACATAAGACCACGCATACCTGCAAGCTGACGAAGCTGCTTGATAGAACCTCTCGCTCCGGAGGTAGCGATCATGTTAAGTGAGTTATACTTATCAAGGTTGTCTGTAAGAGCCTTGGTAACTGCGTCGGTTGTCTTATCCCAAACGCTGATAACCTGCTTGTAACGCTCGTCGTCAGAAAGCTCACCCCACTGGTAAAGCTCGGTGATTTCATCAACCTTCTGAGCTGCTTCAGCAAGGAGCTGCTTCTTCTGGGGAGGAATTGTCATATCGTAAACGGCGATGGAAAGAGCAGATCTTGTAGAGTACTTATAACCCATAGCCTTGATATTATCAAGAACATAAGCTGCTTCTGCAAAGCCGTGATACTTAATTGTAAGGTCAACTATCTCCTTAAGCTTTTTGGAGGTAGTTGCAAAGTTAACTTCAAGACCGAAGGGATCAACGCTTCTATCAACGTAGCCGAGGTCCTGAGGAATTCTCTGGTTGAAGATAAGACGACCGTAGGTAGCATCGATGATAGCGCTCTTTTCCTCGCCATCAATCATCTTGGTAACACGAACCTTAATAGCCGCGTGCATACCGAGCTTACCGTTTTCATAAGCCATCTCAACTTCGTCAAAGTTTCTGAATACAGAGCCTTCACCAACCTCACCTGCACGGTCGATTGTGAGGTAGTAAGAACCAAGAACCATATCCTGAGAAGGAACGGTTACAGCCTTACCGGAAACGGGCTTAAGAAGGTTGTTAGCAGAGAGCATAAGGAATCTGGACTCTGCCTGTGCCTCTGCAGAGAGAGGAACGTGAACGGGCATCTGGTCACCGTCGAAGTCGGCGTTGAAGGCTGTACATACGAGGGGGTGAAGTCTGATAGCTCTACCCTCAACAAGTACGGGCTCGAATGCCTGAATAGAAAGACGGTGAAGTGTGGGCGCACGGTTAAGAAGAACCGGATGCTCCTTAATTACGTAATCGACTGCGTCCCAAACCTCGGGAGCAGACTTGTCTGCCTTCTTCTTTGCATCTCTGATAGAGTTAGCCTTCTGAGTTTGGATAAGACGCTTCATAACGAAGGGCTTGAAGAGCTCGAGAGCCATTTCCTTGGGAAGACCACACTGGTAGATCTTAAGCTCGGGACCAACTACGATAACCGAACGACCGGAATAGTCAACACGCTTACCAAGAAGGTTCTGACGGAATCTACCCTGCTTACCTCTGAGGATTTCAGAGAGAGATTTAAGTGGACGGTTGGAAGCGCCTGTTACAGCCTTGCCTCTCTTACCGTTATCAATGAGAGCGTCAACAAACTCCTGAAGCATACGCTTTTCGTTTCTGATAATGATCTCAGGCGCATTCATATCAAGGAAGTGCTTAAGACGATTGTTTCTGTTGATAACACGTCTGTAAAGCTCGTTGATATCGGATGCTGCAAATCTACCACCGTCAAGCTGAACCATAGGACGGATGTCCGCAGGAAGAACAGGGAGATTTTCAAGGATCATCCATTCAGGACGATTGCCGGACTTTCTGAAAGCCTCAACGATCTCAAGTCTTTTAATAATTTTAACCTTTTTAGGGCCACTTGCTTCAGCAAGCTTTTCACGAAGCTCTGTGGAAAGTGCCTCAAGGTCAATCTCTGCAAGAAGCTCGCGAATTGCCTCAGCACCCATGCCAGCCTTGAATTCACCGGCATACTTTTCCATTGCGCTTCTGTATTCAGCATCTGTAAGAAGCTGTCTTTTTTCAAGTGGAGTGTTACCTGGATCGATAACAACATATCTTGCGAAATAAAGCACTCTCTCAAGAAGTCTTGTAGACATATCGAGCATTGCACCGATACGGGATGGGAGAGCCTTGAAGTACCAGATGTGGGAAACGGGAGCAGCAAGCTTGATGTGACCCATTCTCTCACGTCTAACCTTCTTGGTTGTTACCTCAACGCCGCACTTATCGCAAACCTTGCCCTTGAAACGAACTCTTTTATATTTACCGCAAAGGCATTCCCAGTCCTTGGTCGGGCCAAAGATGCGTTCGCAGAACAAACCGTCGCGTTCAGCTTTAAGAGTACGGTAATTTATTGTTTCGGCCTTTGTAACCTCACCGTGTGACCAGGAAGCGATCATTTCAGGAGAAGCAAGACCAATTTTAATTGAATCAAACGTATTTCTCATAAATCTTTATTACCCTCTCTTTTTAGTTTTCTTCGTCAAAGTCATCTTCGTCCGCATCATCGAACTCGTACTCTTCGTCGAAGCCAAAATCATCATCAAGATCGGAATCATAATCCTCATCGGATACCTCTTCATCATCAAGGTCGGCATCTTCGTCAGCCTTGTTAGCTTCGTTATCAACAGAACGATCTACCTCGTCGATATTGGAGTAAGCAGGTGTATTATCATCCATGCCAAGACCGGAAATATCAACATCCTTGCCTTCCTCATCAAGCACTCTAACGTCAAGACAGAGAGCCTGGAGCTCCTTAACAAGTACCTTGAAGGACTCGGGAATACCGGGAGTAGGAATATTCTGTCCCTTAACGATAGCTTCGTAGGTCTTTGTTCTACCTGCGATATCATCAGACTTAACTGTAAGAATTTCCTGAAGTGTATAAGCCGCACCGTAAGCCTCAAGAGCCCAAACTTCCATTTCACCGAATCTCTGACCACCGAACTGAGCCTTACCTCCAAGAGGCTGCTGAGTTACGAGAGAGTAAGAACCAATGGAACGAGCGTGCATCTTATCGTCAACGAGGTGGTGGAGCTTGAGGTAATACATGATACCAACGGTAACGGGGTTATCAAACATATCACCTGTTCTACCATCGTAAAGGTTAACCTTACCATCAATAACTCTGAGGGTTTCCTTCTGCATAAGAGCGCGGAGCTTTTCATCATCATCAACGATGGACTGATCAACTCTCTGAAGATCCATTTTGCCGTCCTCACGAACAACCTCCATGAATACTGCCTTACCTCTTACGCTTTCGCCGGGACGAATGTCACGTGTATATTTTGCCTCTCTGAGAAGCTCAAGGATGTCGGTTTCCTTTGCACCATCGAAAACAGGAGTCATAATCTTGATTCCAAGCTTTCTACAAGCGATACCGAGATGCACCTCAAGCACCTGACCGATGTTCATACGGGAAGGTACGCCCAGAGGGTTAAGAACGATGTCAAGAGGAGTACCATCT
>JAZKZW010000090.1:0-5542 GCA_045612865.1 Eubacteriales bacterium | reverse complement strand
TATTCACAATCTGTTAATATATATCTGCTAGAATATATTAGTCACAAATACGGACCATTAGCTCAGTTGGTTAGAGCTACCGGCTCATAACCGGTCGGTCCAAGGTTCGAGTCCTTGATGGTCCACCAACAAAAGAGAGATAACCCTCGCGGTTATCTCTCTTTTGTTGTTAGTCCCTCGAGAACTGGAATTTTAGACGACCGGTTTGAGCCGAAGGCTACATAATCAAGCGCAAGCGAGTCTGGGATCGCACAAGCGAGCCGCGTGCCGATTGCTCCACGAGGGCTTCGTACAACGAAGCAAAGCACGGAACGTGCCGCCGCGAAGTGGCGTTGCTCGTAAGGAGTATAACCGGTCGGTCTAGAATTATCGCTTTCTATGTTCTTTCTTATGTTCTTTTGCTTTGCAAAGGCCCACTGCGCCCAAAGCTGTGCTTTGCAGCTCGAAAAAGTATAGTCCGCCAGGCAAAACGTTACTCCCTGCAGTTTTTTTGCGCTGTCGCTACAGGCGATGATGCCAAAAATGTTGAAATATTATATGAATTCGTGTTATAATTAAAAGGTAAGGTAAAACGATTTTAGAGGCGTCTGTCGTTTTTTTACAAAGCAACAGTTTTTCAAAAACTTGTTGTTCCGCTAATCCTTGATGGTTGATATAATAAAGTCACAACAAAACAAACTGCAAAGGAGAAAACAAAATGAACACAGACAAAATTTACGCTGAATCTATCGCCAATGAGTATTCCCCAAAGGACAGCTCTAAAATCGTTAAGCTTCGCAAACTCGATAGGAAAGCAAAGTTGCCCGCAACCATCTTCACTTACACATGGGGTATTGTATCCTCCCTTGTATTCGGTACAGGTATGTGCCTCGGAATGCAGGTTATAGGTAGCAGCATAGCTCATATGGTGATTGGTATCATTGTTGGTATTTTCGGCATGGTAGGATGTGGTGTGAACTATCCTATCTATATGAAGATACTTGAAAATGGAAAAAAGAAGTATGCTTATGAAATCGTGGAGCTTGCAAAAGAGATTAGCGAGGGAAAGTAAGCCATCAAGGAGGGGCGTCTTATGAATAAAAACGAAAGCAAATATTTTAATACAGCGATTAGAATGGACGAAGCCCTAATTTTGTTGCTTGAAAAAAAGGAATTTGAGTATATCACCATTAAGGAAATCTGTGAAGCTGCAGGGG
Organism: Eubacteriales bacterium; assembly: GCA_045612865.1. Lineage (GTDB taxonomy): Bacteria > Bacillota > Clostridia > Oscillospirales > CAG-272 > UBA1740. Next base: position 4,346 of record JAZKZW010000090.1, on the reverse strand, counting down.
TAAATCGTTCTACCTTTTATCTTCATTATGAGAACACTTCGGAGCTGCTTGCAGAAACCACAAGATATATCCTTAATAAGCACTTTTCATATTATTCTGCCGACACCCAAGGGATGACGGAACGATTTGCAAATTGCAAGCTTGGTGATCTAGTTTTCGCAACATCCGAATACCTTACGCCCTACTTAACATTTGTTAGAGAAAACAGGCGAATTTTTAAGGTTAGTATCAGGCACTTTAACTCAATGAATATGGATGAGGTATATGGTAATATGTTTACGCATATCTTCAACCCCATCCTTGAACGATTCCACGTTCCCCAAAATGAGCGTGGTTATGTGATGAAATTCTATCTGACGGGCATATTTGCTGTCGTGATGGAATGGATTGATAAGAACTGCTCCGATGATATAGATGCTATAACAAAGGTGATTACTGATTGCGTAATGGGCGAGAGAAACATCAATAGATAAAACTCTTAAGATCGCTACTGTTAATTTGATATTTGACACGGCGTTTTCTGTATATTATCTTGAATTTGGCATTGGTTCGTGGCATACAAGGTTCGATTTTCGTTAAACTTGCTCCGCAAAAAAGAGAGATAACCCTGGCGGTTATCTCTCTTTTGTTTATGAACCACACGGACATAATCCACCAGTTACCTCACAGAGCATAATCCACCAAGCAAAGCCCGTTTTTCTCTTTACTTTCCCCCTCAAAACATATTTTCTGCCCCCTCTTGCAAAATCTTTCTACATATGATAAAATATATATAGCAAACAAAATGCAATTAAAAAGGAGATTTACTATGAGATTTATTAAGGGATTATTTAAGGCTATTTTGACTCTTGTAGTTATTATTGCACTTCTTTGCATCGGACTTACCGTGGCAAATAAGGTTTCCGAGGCGGATATGCTTAAGTATATCGACAGCTTTGGCAAGGTTGAGATGGACGCTCAGCTTACGCCCGAGCTTGACGAGTACGGCAACTGGTGTTTCGTTACCGACGGCGACTTCAAGATCATGCAGATCACAGATGTGCATCTTGGCGGCGGATGTCTCTCCCGTACAGAGGACAAGAAGGCCATCAATGCGGTAGCAGCCATGATCGCTTATGAGAAGCCCGACCTTGTAATTTCTACGGGTGATATGGCGGCGGCTTATCCCAATTCCGGCACGTTGAACAACAAATACGCTCACCAGTATTTTGCTCGATTGATGGAGAACCTGGGCGTATATTGGACAGTTAATTTCGGTAATCACGATTCCGAGATATACAACACCTATGAAAGAGGCGAGGTTGCAAGAATGTATAGCCGCGAGGCGAATGATTACAAGTTTGGTCTGTTCTCCGCGGGGCCCGAGAAAATCTCTGGCTACGGTAACCACGTAATCAACGTTAAAAACTCTGACGACATCGTTACACAGTGCCTTATTATGATGGATACTCACGCTTATACAGAGGATGATCCTATGGGCCTTAATTGGGATTATGACTACGTTAAGGAAGATCAGATCGAATGGTACAGAAGCGTTATTAACACCTATTCTACCTACAATCAGGGCGTGATCTCCGGACTTGAAAATGGCGCGGATTACAGCGAGCATAAAACTGTAAAAAGCTTACTCTTCATTCACATACCACTTATCGAAGTTCACGACGCATACTGGGAATATGTAAACAATGGTAGTCAAAACACCGACAATGTGCAGTTTGTTCGCGGTAATGCCGGTGAAAGCGATCAAGTAGTTTACGGCTCAAAAACCGACACAAACCTCTTTGAAGTTATGGTTGAGCTGGGCAGCACAAAGGGTATGTTCTACGGCCACGACCACCTCAACAACTTCGTGCTTGAATATAAGGGCGTTCGCCTTTGCTATGGCTATGCAATCGACTATTTCGCTTATGCGGACATTGATAAATGGGGCTATCAGCGCGGCTGCCAGATGATTGAATGCCACGGTGACGGAAGCTTTGAAACTCGTCACGAAAACTACTATCAGGATAAGTACGTTCCTCTCTACGAGAAGGAAGTTGTGGATATGAGCATTAAGCCCGAGGGCTGATTTTGCTCGCGACAAAAATAAAAAACCGACGGTTTTTACCGTCGGTTTTCCTTTTATTACTTATTGATTTTATTTCTTGATTAGCACGCGGCTTATCAGCTTGAAAGCCAGCGAGAGAATAAAGGCTATAAAGATAAAGATAGCCAAGAATGAGAAAAGATAAGCGAGATATGGCATATCTTCGATTCCGAGCCCCGAAAGAACGGGCGGGATAAAGCGCACGTAGGGGCTGATAAAGAACATATTAAGCTCGGAGGAGATTCCGTTTTTTACAAAGTAATCGTGAGTAATCAGATTTGCGGCGAGGGCGACGGCTGCAAGGTTTAAGAAAATAGCAACCGCACCGACAAAGCTGTCTTTATCAAAGCGCTTTCCGTAGCGCAGACCCAGGCAAACGCCCGCGACGATCTGCAAGGAATGGTGAATCATGCTTTGAGCGTTGGTGTAAATTTGCTCTCCAAAAACAGAGTCGGGGAATGCCATTACCGCAAGTCCGCCAACAAGAGAAAAGGTGCACATAAAGGCGGCGGATACTCTTTTGGTGAAATCCTTTTTTGCAAGGAAGAATATGGGGAGAACGTAAAACGGAGAGGAGCAAATATGAAGGGGAAGCGCCCCGAGGGAATAATCAAAAATAAGCTTTCCGTCTGAAATGGTGGTAGCGGCGCCAAACTGCTTGCCAAACTCTATTGTGATAAAAACGAGCCAGAAAACAAAGCAAATTCTTCTGATGCTCTTGTCACTTGCGCGGCAAAAAACAATAGCAAAGGCAACAAGCGCGACGCTCATAAGAATAAGGCTTACCACGTGCAGCGTTCCGAAGGGGGTCGGAATTTCACCCGTGGTAGATAAAAGCTCTTTTATATAAATAAGGTGCTTTTCCATATGAAGTCCTCGATTTTTACTTTTTATTGAAAAATGCAAAATATTATTTGCAAAAAACCTCTCGTTTTTTTGGGAAAATATTGCGATAACATTATATAACCAAAGTCGAATATTGTCAAGTTAATTTAATAATTTTTAATAAAGCACATTGGAAAATAAAAGACACTTGATTATTTTCTCCATATGTGGTACAATAGAGATGCAAAACACAAAAAGGAGAAAAAATATGTTGAAAAAGATTCTTAAGGCCTTGGGTACTATTTTACTTTTGGCGATTGTTGCATTTCTTGTAGTACAGCTCTGGTATCTTCCTAGATTTCTCACAAGCGATGCGAAAGTGGAGCTTCCCGCAGAGGAGCGTGGTGATATTACTATTATGAGCGCAAACGTTCGCTGCTATGCCCCCGATGACCTCTTTAAGCAGAGCTGGTTCTATCGCGCAGATCTTCTGATTGCTGATGTAAATGCGGTTAAGCCTGACATCATTGGCTTCCAGGAGGTTTCTCCCCTTCATTACGGCTACCTTCAGGATGCTATGCCCGATTACGAGTCCGAAATTATGTATCGTGATAACTGGATACTCAGCGAGGGCTGCCCCATATTCTATCGCACAGATAAATTTGAGAAGATCGATAGCGGAAGCTTCTGGCTCAGCGAAACTCCTGAGGTTATGAGTAAGGACTGGGGTGCGGCTCATTACCGCGTTGCGACTTATATGATTCTTAAAGATAAGGTAAGCGGTAGAGAATTTGTTGTATTCAATACTCACCTTGACCACGTAAGTGACGAGGCGAGAATTAACGGCATTCAGGTTGTGCTTGATAAAATTGCAGAGTTTGGCGGACTTCCCGCCTTCCTTATGGGCGACCTTAACGCTTATCCCGATGAAGAAACCATTCTTTTCACTCACGAAAACTTTGACGATGCACACCTTATTGCAAAAAGTGCCGATAAGGGCGCAACCTACCATAAATGGGGAACAAAGGCCAATGATAATGACAAGAGAATTGACTATATCATGATAAGCAAGGGCGCGGCAGAGGTTTCCGAGTATAGAATCGTAAATAATTGCCACGATGGCATCTGGTCCAGCGACCATCACTCTATCTATATCAGATTTACCTTGAAATAAAATTTGAGTGAGATAAATTCTGAATTATATCAGAGCGGAAGTAAAGGCAAACAATGCCAAGCACGAAGAAAACAAATAAATAAAAAGCTCCCCGAGAAATTGGGGAGCTGAATTTTTCCATTTAAAAACCAAAGCCCCGAGGCAAAACCTCGGGGTTGTCTGGAGCTGCTACCCAGATTCGAACTGGGGACCTCATCCTTACCAAGGATGTGCTCTACCAACTGAGCCATAGCAGCATATCACAAGAATATTTTCCCGTGA
>JAZKZW010000089.1:0-54571 GCA_045612865.1 Eubacteriales bacterium | reverse complement strand
GAAAGGTGCTCTATGTCAATAATTGTTTGCTTTTTGGCGTTAATATCGCTCTTGTTGAGGGCAACAACCATTGGAACACCAAGCTCAAGAAGCTGTGTAGTGAAGAACAAGCTACGGCTGATATTTGTAGCATCTACAATATTAATAATAACATCAGGATTTGCATTTTTAACATATTCACTTGTAATGCTTTCCTCTGATGTAAATGGCGACATAGAGTAAGCGCCCGGAAGATCGACTATAATAAGCTCATCTTCTCCATCATAAAACTTTTTCTTTATTGGGTGGGACTTTATATCAACTGTAACACCTGCCCAGTTTCCCACCTTTTCGTTACTTCCCGTAAGGGCATTGTACATTGTGGTTTTGCCCGAATTGGGATTTCCTGCTAAAGCAATTCTCATATCTCTCTCCTTAAAATCTCGTGAAAAACATTCCACATAGTTCTAGTTAGCATAGGCTAACTGTGTTGCAAATAAAAACAGTCAAAATACCGATATAGCTTCGCCAAGACGGCTATCAATATGGTATCTTGCGTCCTTTATGGCGATAACCATTCCACTTTTTTTGCGGGATACAACGGTTATTCCCTCGCCCTTGTAGCAACCGAGAGAGAAAAGGAACGCTTCAAGCTCATCATCACCGGTCTTGATCTCTGAAATGAGATATTCCTGACCAATGGCTGCTTCGCGTAAATTCATAATCTTCTCTTCCTTTATATATATTATTTTTTATCACACTTTTGGGAGTTAGCCTCTGCTAACCGCAGTATATTATATCACCAAAATTTGGATTTGTCAACCCGTTTTTTAAAAGTAGAGGTATTTTTTTGCATTTTTTATAATCTTCTGGCCTGTTTTATCATTTAAAGTTATTAAAACTGCCTATAAAAGCAAAACGGTTGGAGCCTTGTCCAACCGTTTAAAAAATCATTCAAAATTTTTGAGCTTGGCGTAATATTCCTCGGGGATGCTATCAGGCGACTCTAATGTGGAAATCAGATTTCTTGTCACCACCGCTACCTCGGGAGAAAAGTCCAAATACCAGTCAATACTCTCCTTTATGTACCGAAGCTTAAACTCCTCGGAGCAAACTGTAGCACAGGAAAGATTGTGTATTCTGTCTGCAGCCTTTACCTCTCTGGCTATAGGATTTTTCTTTATGCCGTCTATATATTCGCTCATAACGTAGCCATTTTCTTTGGTCAAAAGCTTAACTGCCAAAAGAACTTCTCTGCCACCTATAGCGAGTATTTCATCCTCTGTGGCATCTGTATCCTCCAGCAAATCGTGAAACAGACCGGCTAAAATATATTCTTCTCTAAGCCCCTTTTGCTCCATCATTTCTGCCACAGCTACGGGGTGCGTAATGTATGGTATTCCACCTCTGCGCGTTTGTCCCTCGTGCTTTTTGGTGGCAAATGACAATGCAAGTTTATATTTTAGAGTATTTATCATTATTTTTCAACCTTTAAAACTACTGCGCATCTTGCAGGAAGATATATTTCAAAGCCTATTTTATCTGTATCAAGCTTTCTTGCATTATATACCTGATCCAGAGCAATTCTTTCGTGTCCACCAAATCTTGCAGAGTCGGTAGAAAGGATAGTTTTATATTTTCCTCTTGCAACACCCTCAACCTTAAAGTCGGAATAAGAGTTATTTGAATGGAAGTTGAAGGCAAAGAGGAGGTCGCCCCTCTTATAAACAATAACCTGTCTATCAAGGTCGTGCTTTACATACTTTTCCTTTTTACCAAGGAGTCCGTGATCCTTAATAAGGTGAATCATAGCCTTGTCAAACTCATTCATATACTCATACTGAAGCTCGGGGTTATCCACAAGGCTCCATTGACGGCGGCAGTAATAGTGGCTGTATCCGTTACCATCTCTTGGGAAGTCGAGCCATTCGGGATGACCAAACTCATTACCCATAAAGTTAAGATATCCCTCGCCACCTGCTGTTGATGTAAGAAGTCTGAACATCTTGTGAAGGGATATTCCCCTGAAGATAACGTCGGATCCGCTATCCTTTCTCATACCTGTGTACATTTCTGCATCGCAGAGGCGGAATATCATTGTCTTATCGCCAACAAGTGCCTGGTCGTGGGATTCAACGTATGCAACAGTCTTTTCGTGGGGACGGCGGTTTATAAGCTCCCACCAGAACCAGCTAACGTCCCAGTAAACCTCGGGCTTATCTCTGACAGTTCTTACCCAAAGGTCAGGAAGTCCCATAGCAAGACGGAAATCAAAGCCACAGCCGCCCTCCTTAACCTTCATGCACATACCGGGCATAGCCGACATATCCTCTGCAATAGTGATAGCGTGGGGATTTACCTCCTTTATAAGCTCGTTTGCAAGCTGGAGGTATGTAACAGCCTCTGTATCTGTGTTAAGGGAGAAGTAATCTGCATTGCTGGTAAACGCCTTGCCAAGACCATGGTCGTGATAAAGCATAGATGTTACACCGTCAAAGCGGAAGCCGTCAAAATGATACTCTGTCATCCAGAACTTAAGGTTAGAGAGCAGGAAGTGGAGCACCTCATTTTTATTATAGTTAAAGAGCTTTGTATCCCAAGCGGGGTGATGACCCTTTGCTCCATCGTGGAAGTACTGGTAGGTGGTTGTATCAAACTCAAATATACCCTCATTGGGATTTTTTATAGCATGAGAGTGAACAACGTCAAGGAGAACGGCAATACCCATTCCGTGGGCTGTATCAATAAGGCTCTTAAGCTCATTTGCATCACCATAGCGTGAAGAAGCAGCAAAGAAGGAAGAAACCTGATAGCCAAAGGAGCCGTAATAAGGATGCTCCATAATAGCCATAATCTGAATTGTGTTATATCCAAGCTCCTTGATGCGAGGAAGTATCTTGTCGCGGAACTCTGTATAGCTGCCAACCTTTTCTTCTTCCTGCGCCATGCCTATATGACATTCATAGATAAGCACCTTTTTGTCGGGAATGAAGTTAACATTCTGCCACTCGTATGTAGGAAGGTCAACAATCTCTGCGCACCAAGCGTATGTTCCCTTGTCCTGTACCACTCTCTTTGCGTAAACGGGAATTCGCTCCACAAATTTGCCGCCCCCCTCAACCATAACCTTTACGTGGCAACCGTGATATAGATTTTTCTCTCTTGGCAAATATAGCTCAAAAACGCCATTATCAAGGCGATTCATTCGAAGATCTCTTGGTTCCCAACCGTTCATATCTCCGATAAGATAGAGCGCATCTGCGCCGGGCGCCCATTCTCTGTAAACCCAGGTGCCGTCCTCATACTTATGGAAGCCGAAATACTCGTGGGCGTTGGCAAAGTCGATAAGCTTACCCTTCTCACCAACCAGCTCTCTTCTCTTGTTATAATAATTGTCCATACGGAGCTGAATATCCGATTCAAACTCTAAAAGACGTGGATCATAATCAAAAATTTTTAGCTTTCTTTTTTCAGTAGCCATTTCAGACATTTCCTTTCTTTATCAGAATCCGCTGATAGGGATCTCGGTATTATCCTCACCCTTTGTAATCCTTCTGATCTCAACATAATAGGACATTGTGGGATTTACCTCAACAAGAACGCGGTCGCCAACCCTTTTTCCCATAACAGCGCTTCCGAGAGGCGACTCCTTTGAAACATAGCCGAGAAGGGCATTTTGACGTAAGGTTGTAACTATCTCGATCTCCTTTTCCTTGCCCATTTTTTCGTTGTAAATAAGCACCTTGTCAAAGAGGGAGACCTGATCCTCCTTGGAGTCAATATCGATAACCTTTGCAGTTCTTATCATATTTTCAAGATAGCGAATACGGCTCTCGTTCTTGCGCTTTTCGCGCTTGGCCTCCTTGTATACCGCATTTTCGGAAAGGTCGCCAAATTCGCGTGTACGTTTAAGCTCTGCACCCAGAGCCGGAGCAAGAGTTACCTTGCGATAGCGTATCTCCTCCTCCATTTTTTGTATGTCAACCTTGGTTAATTCATCGTACATATTAAATGCTTTTCTCGCTTTTTCGATATTTTGCAAGAAGTGGCCACACCTTACGGCACGGCCACTTTAACTTTGATTATTTAAGACCGTTCACGATTTCAAGAGTATCTCTTGCGATCATAAGCTCCTCGTTTGTAGGAATAACGTAAACCTTAATTGTAGAATCAGGTGTAGAAATCTCAACTTCCTCGCCTCTGATCTTATTCTTAGCTTCGTCAATCTTAACGCCCATGAATGCGAGCTTTTCGCAAACTGCTGTTCTGTATTCGCCTGCGTTTTCACCGATACCACCTGTAAATACGATAGCATCTGCGCCACCCATACAAGTGATGTAAGAGCCAACGAACTTAGAAAGCTGATGCTTATACATATCAACTGTGAGCTGGCATCTCTCGTTACCCTCTGCTGCAAGGTTGCCGATCTCCTGGTTATCGCTGGTAATACCGCAAACGCCAAGCATACCGGATCTCTTGTTAAGGAGCTTGTCAACGTCATCTGCAGTGGTGATCTCACCCTTTCTCATAAGGTAAGGAATGATAGCAGGGTCGATAGAACCACAGCGTGTACCCATCATAACGCCCTCTGTAGGAGTAACGCCCATAGATGTGTCATAGCACTTACCACCCTTGATAGCTGCAAAGGAAGCGCCGTTACCAAGATGGCATGTTACGATGTTGCATTCTTCAGCAGGCTTGCCGAGCATATCGATAGCGCGCTGGGAAACGTACTTGTGAGATGTACCGTGGAAGCCATAGCGACGGATCTTATATTTTTCATAATACTCATAAGGAAGAGCGTACATATAAGAAGCTGCAGGCATTGTCTGGTGGAAGGATGTATCAAATACAGCTACCTGTGGAACAGGCATGATCTTTTCGCACTCAACGATACCCTTAAGGTTTGCAGGGTTGTGGAGAGGGCCAAGGTCACAGCACTCTTCGATAATAGCCTTAACCTCGTCAGTAACAAGTACAGAACCGGAGAGCTTATCACCACCGTGAACTACTCTGTGACCAACTGCGCCAATTTCAGATACGGTTGCGATAACGCCCTTATCCTCGGAAACGAGAGTATCAAGAACGAGCTGGAGTGCAACTGCGTGGTTGGGCATATCGGGAGTATCCTTAAAAGTATCCTTGCCGGGAACTGTGTACTTAAATCTGGACTTACCGCCAATCTCCTCGCAAATACCCTTTGCAATTACAGCCTCGTTTTCCATATCGATAAGCTGGAACTTAAGAGATGAGCTACCTGCGTTAATAACTAAAACCTTCATTTTGTTTTTCTCCTTTTTGGATTGTATTTTATATTTTATTAGCTAAAAAGATTCGTAATTAAGTAGAATTTGTCGAAAATAAGAAGATAGAGTACAGATACGATAATACCTGTGAGCGCGCCGAAGAATACCTGAAGATGGGTGTGTCCCACAAGGGTCTTGAGCTTTTGGATCTTAATCTTTTTGTCGTGCTCGGAAAGATATTCCAAATATTCGTTTATCATATCTACAATTTCAATGATAGAAATAGCGTGCTTACCTGCCTCCTGGCGAACACCTGTAGCGTCGTGCATTACAACTATAGCGATAACCAGCGCAATACCAAAAACAGGGCTACCCAATCCTGCTGTCAAGCCGGCCATCAGCGCAGCGGAGGTAACGAAGGCAGAGTGACCTGATGGCATACCACCGTCTCCGGTAAGTCTCTTTATGTCAAACCTTTTGGTTACGATAGCATTTATGATGATTTTCGCAATCTGAGCAATAAGCCAAGATGCAACTGCGGCTATGAGAACGTCATTATTAAAAAGCTCTAAAATTCCCATATCTTTCCTCCAAAATATTTTATAATTATTACTCTATTTATTTTATCATTATTTTTGCGCTTTTGCAATAGTTTTTAAGATTTTTTTGACAATTATTTATTGTTTTGTAAATTCACTTATCCGAGCCTTTGCATTTTTTCACTTTTTTCTCAAAAGATGATCAAGATTATAACCCAAAAAAACAAAATACAAAAAAACAATCTAAAACCAATATCCAGAAAAATCAGCCTAATAATGCCGTTTTTGTAAATTTATATTTGCATTTTTTTAGGTTTTTGCTCGATTTTGGAAAAACGGTTTTTACAGCGCTTCCACTTTAATTTTGCCTACGAACAAAAAAACAGCAACCCCACCAAAAAGCAGGGCTGCCATTTTATAATTAAAATTATTATCAGATAAGAAGGTTCTTCTGGGACTTAGGATCGAAGAAGTGCATAACCTTACCCTCGAATGTAACATAAATTGTTGCACCGTAAACGAGAGCGTTTCTGATACCATCATCAAGAGTAACAGTGGGAACACGAACGATAAGTCTGTCGCCGTTGGAAGTAACAACGTGAAGGTGAAGCTCGCTACCCATCATTTCGTTAACCTCAATCTTGCAAGGAATTGCAGCAGGGTTGTTTCTGTTAGTAAGCTTGATATGCTCGGGACGAACACCGAGAACTACATCGCCGCCACCGATATTTCTAGCCTTGAGCATTTCTGCCTTTGCGCCGTCAACAGCAACCTTTGCGCCGTAAGGAGTTACATAGTGCTTGCCGCCCTCGTAAACGAGCTTGGTGCGGAATGTATTCATCTTAGGTGCGCCGATGAACTCAGCAACAAAGAGGTTCTTAGGCATATCAAATACCTCAGTAGGTGTACCAACCTGCTGGATGAAGCCGTCCTTCATAATAACGATACGGTCACCGAGAGTCATAGCCTCTGTCTGGTCGTGTGTTACATAAATGAAGGTTGTGTCGATCTTCTTACGAAGAAGGATGATTTCAGCTCTCATCTGGTTACGAAGCTTAGCATCAAGGTTGGAGAGAGGTTCGTCCATAAGGAATACCTTGGAATCACGAACCATAGCACGGCCGATAGCAACTCTCTGACGCTGACCGCCGGAAAGAGCTCTGGGCTTTCTTGTAAGGAACTCGGTAATACCAAGAACCTCAGCAGCTTCCTTAACCTTCTTGTAAACTTCCTTCTGAGGAGTCTTCTTAAGTCTAAGGCTGAATGCCATGTTTTCAAATACTGTAAGGTGAGGATAAAGCGCATAGTTCTGGAATACCATGGCGATATCACGATCACGAGGCTGAAGGTCGTTTACAACAACGCCGTCGATTTCAACTGTACCTTCAGAGATGTCTTCGAGACCTGCGATCATACGGAGAGTTGTGGACTTACCGCATCCGGAGGGACCTACGAAAACTACAAATTCTTTGTCGGCAATCTCAAGGTTGAAGTCCTGAACCGCAACTGTATTCTTGCCGTATATCTTTTTAACGTTAGTTAATTTTACTGAAGCCATTATTAATTCTCCTATCTTTCAATTAGCCCTTAACTGCGCCGCCTGTTACACCTTCAACATAATATTTCTGAAGGAGAAGGAAGACAGTAATAACAGGGATCGCTACGATAACGCCACCTGCACAGAAGTGAGTGTAGTGCTGTCCAAGGTTTCTACCCATCCATTCCATCATATCTGTTGCAACGTTCTGGCCTGAAGACTTCTGGTGAGCGAGCCAGTTAGCTAACATATAGTCGCCCCAAGGAGCCATGAAGCCCATGAGAATGGTGTAAATTACGATAGGCTTGGAAAGGGGAAGGATAACCTTATAAAGCACCTGGAAACGGGTTGCACCGTCAACTCTTGCTGCTTCGTCAAGGCTCTTAGGAATTGTATCAAAGAAGCCCTTGGAAACATAGTAACCCATACCTGAAGATGCACAGTAAACTATGATAAGACCAAGCGAAGCATTATCTCCTGTAAGTCCTATATCAGCGAATACCTTGTAGATAAGGATCAATGTAAGGAATCCGGGGAACATACCGAGGATAAGCATGAAGTTCATGAGCCACTTTCTCATCTTGAATCTGAGACGGGAGAGTGTATAGCTCATTGAAATTACGAAGAATGTCTGTAAGAAGGCAGTAACAACACCAACTGTAGCAGTGTTGATAAACCACTTCATAAAGCCGTTGTTCTCTTTGTTCATCAAGAGATATTCATAGTTGTCAAAGCCAAACTGCTTGGGAATGATATAGCTCTGCTGACCTGCAGACTCAACTCTAAAGGACTCCATAACGATGCCAAAGAAGGGGAAGAGCCAAATAATTGTGATTGCAATAAGCAATATGTAAATAGCAGTGTTGGAAATTCTTCTGCTAGCCTTTGCGCCAAGGCTTAACTTTTTATTTTTACTCATTATGAATAGTCCTCCTCATTCTTGGTTGATGGGATGACGTTATAAACTATCAAGGAAAGAATAGCAACTACAAGGAATACCATGATACCTATAAGCGATGCGTTATAATACTCTACCTTTGCAGAGCCCATAGTCATTCTATACAGCCATGTTACAAGAAGGTCGGTATGACCAATTGTTACACCACCGGCACTGGTAAATCCATCGGTTACGGATGTATAGCTTGGTCCGCCTCCTGTTAAGAAGTTGATAACGTTAAAGTTGTTAAGGTTGCCTACGAAGCTTGTAAGGAGGTAAGGACCTGTTACGAAGAGCATGTAGGGCAATGTGATCTTTGTGAACTGCTGGAAGGAGTTTGCACCGTCAATCTTTGCAGACTCGTAAAGATCCTCAGGAATGTTCATCAAGATACCGGTAGCCATAAGCATGATGTAAGGAATACCGATCCAGATGTTAAGAACAATAACAAGAATCTTTGCAGTGATTGGGTTCTCCCAGAATGAAAGCTGATTTGCCTGCTGCATAAACTGAGGAATCAAGCCGTTCAAGATGAACATTCTGCCAAAGAAGCCGGAACGTGTAAAGAGGTTCTTTACATAAAGAAGAGAGATAAACTGAGGAATAGCAATGGTCATAACCAAGATAGTTCTCCACATCTTCTTAAGCTTAATGCCCTTCTTGTTGATCAAGAGAGCTACAAACATACCAAGGAAGTAGTTTGTAAATGTAGCGAAGAACGCCCAGGTAAGAGTCCAGATAAGAATATCTCCGAACGCCTGACCCAAGTCGGTACCACCACTAAAGAAGCTTTCAAAGTGAGCCAAACCAACCCACTCAAAGAGTTTGGAAGTACCGGAGTAGAACACGCCCTTATAGTCACCGTAGTTAGTGAAGGCGATAAGAATCATATAAATGATGGGAAGTACTGTAAATACAACGATACCTAATACAGGAACTGCAAGAAGAGTCTTATGGAACTGGTCATCGAGGAGGGACTCAAGGTCTTCCTTACCACTCTTAACCTTCTTACCGCTGGCGGTAATGTCCATACAGATTCTACACTGCTTAACCTGGAGTCTCCAAGTGTAAATAAACGCAGCGATGAACGCAATTGTAAGCAAACCATAGAAGAGAACTCTTACAGAGTCATCGTGATAAATAGTTGCTTCTGAACCATAGAATTCACCATTATACCAATATCCGTCCATAACGGTTTCAGGACCCTTGTTACCAACGGTGTTACCTGTCTGGAACCACTGGCATTTTGTGAGCCATACCAAACCACCTGCTTCGGGAAGGAACATGAACCAAAGGAACACGATTTCAAACACGAGGAACAAAATACCACGCATTACCTGTCCATAGAAGATGTTACCAAGACCAAAAACAAGGAAGGAGAGCTTAACAGCCCAGTTACCTTTAACAAAGGTGGATACAATGTCCTTAATTTCGCCGGTAAGGAATTTACCAAGACCAAGGAACAGAGACCAAACCTTTTTAACAAGCTTTACGCACCACGCAGGAATTGTGCTGAATAAGAACATCCCGACGTTGTACATAAAAGCCGAAAATTTATTCAGCTTTAAATACTCTAAATCGTTTAATCTTTTCATAAATCAAAATATAAACCGATTTTAGTTTATACTAACTCCTTTTCTTAATTGAGAAGGCATTATTAGCCAATAGACAAGACAACTGTTCGTCCTCATTGTACATTGGCTAACAATGCCTTATCCTACCAAGGGACGGGGAGCTAAGCCCCCCGCCAAAGGTATAAATAATTATAAATTAGTTTGCAGGAACGAGTTCGATTCTAGCGGATGTTTCGCTGAGGATAGTAAGACGAACGATGTACTTGCCGGATGTCTCAACTACGCAGTTAGGACCACCAACAGAACCGTCGCTACCGAAGTTCATATCCCAGGACTTACCCTGACGAACCTTATACTCCTGACCAGCAGTAAGTGTAAGAACTTCAGATTCGAATACGTTTTCAGAAACCTTAGTCATTGGGAAGTCTGTATCCCAAGAAGTACCGCAGATGGAACCGATTACGGACCAAGCCTTCTTTTCTTCTTCGCTCATCTGGAAGAGAGCTGCGATGGATGCATCGTAAGCGTCAAGAGCTTCCTGAAGCTCTGCATCTGTAGTAGCTGCCTTAGCGTCTGCACCAAGGGTCTTACCGATATCCCACCAAGAACCGTGGATCTGGCCCTGAGGAATAGCGTGCTCGTTCTGAGCTGCAAGAGCTGCAAGAGAGATGTTAGCCTGAACTGCATCAGAAGCCTGAGCTGCCTTGTTGGAAGGACCCCACTGGAAGGATTCGAATCTTTCGCTCTGGCACTGTTCGTTTGTAAGGAACTCTGCAAGGAGAGCGAGAACGAGAGCCTTCTTGGAATCTGCCTGAGGCTTAACACCGAGAAGCTTGTTACCGGAGAAGGAACCGAGCTGATATGTTTCACCATCAACTGTGAAGGAAGGAAGCTTTGTTGCGCCAAGGTTGTCACCGAAGTGCTCTTCTGCCTTACCTGCGTGCCAGATACCTGTAACGATAGCACCTACGTTAGCAAAGTTATCAGCGTCAGAAACATAAGACTTGGAGTGAGTGAGCATCTGCATACCCTTCATGGATGCAAGACCTGCTGCAGAGTTGAATGTATCATCAACAGATGTGAAGTTACCGGAAGGATCCATTGTCCAGTTGGAATGGCAACCTGTTGCGAAGAAGAAGGAAGCTGTGTACCAAGCGTTCTCAAGAGCATAGTGGAACTCGAGATCGTTTGCTTCACACTTAGCGATGATGGACTCAAGGCTCTTTGCTTCTTCAGCAGAGATGATGCTTGTATCGTAGTAGAGATAGTAACCGTTGTCAGATGTCATAGGATATGCATACATCTTACCAGCAACGGAAGCTGCTGCTACGGAACCTGCGTCGTTAGTTTCTCTAAGACGAGCTGCAACTGTATCGTTGGGGCCTGCAAGAGCTGCTGTCTGAACGAGACGAGCGAGCTGGTCCTGTGCGAAGCAGTACATATCGGGAGCTGTAGCAAGGTCAGCGATAACCTTAGTAGCTGCGTCAGCCTCTGTAACGCCTTCGATTTCAGCGTTGATAATGATACCAGGGTTAGCTGCTTCGAAAGCATCGATCTGGCTCTGGAAGAGAAGGTCTACGCCTTCAAGCTCGGAAACCCACATGGTAATGTCATATGTACCAGCGAGAGGGTTCTCTTCGGGCTTTTCTTCGGGCTTTTCTTCGGGCTTTTCCTGAGTGCCAAGAATACCTTCAAGGTAACCCTTAACGGAATCCAAAGAACATGCTGTCATGCTGAAAAGCATAACGATTACAAGTACAAGGGATAAAATCTTACTCATTTTCATTTTGAGTAATCCTCCTATAAAAAAATTTTTTTATTACGCATTCTGCGCGTATAGTATTATATCATCACTAGTTATTTTTGTCAATAAGAATAACCTTAATTTAGGCATTTTCGTCACTTTGAACAAAACCGACTGATATTTTTTTGTCAAAATGCCAATTGACGAATTTAGCCATTTGTTTTTTATTTGTTAGTACGGTAAAAAAGTCAATTATTTGAACTCATCAAAGGCGGGGAGCTTTCTTCCATCGTAGTCAAACAGGCACTGATTTGCCCATTCGTTATGAGTGGATTTTCCCTCCTCGTGGATATACCTTTGCGCCTCCTCGGAAGCCCAGCATATTCCCTCTCCGGGCAGCCAGATCGGTTCCCAATAAAAGATTCCGTCTATTCCGCTTTCGCGGGCACGTTTCATAATATAATGTACAAAGCCTCTCTGCCCCTCGGGAGTCATAGGATAAATATCTGTAAAGCCGGGAACGCGGGAAAGGCTCTCATCCACCACAAGTCGGCACTCCTTGCCGTTAAGGAAATATCCCTCTGTGGTAAATCCGTAGCCAAGCTCGGCAATGACGATCTCCTTACCAAATCTCTTGCATTTTTCAAGGTTAGCAAAAAGCTCATCGGGAGTACCGTGCCAGAATGGATAATAGGATGCTCCGATTATGTCAAAATCAACATTAGCACCCTCCATCTCGCTAAAGAATTCCTGGTAAACAGCCTGGTCATTACTGCGCTCAAGGTGAAGCATTATTTTTGCATCGGGAAGAATTTCACGACAGGCACGGCATCCGGATTTTATAAGCTTTATGAAGTTCTCATAATTTCCTCTTTTTCCGTCAACCTCAAGCTTTCCAACAGGCCACAAAATACCGTTTGTTATCTCATTACCTACCTGAATCATCTCGGGAGCAACTCCTTCTCGAACAGACACCTCAAGGCAATACTTGGTAAAGCTGTAAACCGACTCGCAAAGCTCGTCAAGGGTATAATCTCTCCAAGCCTTTGGAATAAACTGCTTTCCGGGGTCTGCCCAGAAGTCCGAGTAATGAAGATCCATATAAAGATGGTAGCCTTTTGATTTAGCTAGCTTTCCGAGCTTGATGTAATTTTCAAGATCAGCAGTTCCTGCAAGATAGGGCTCGCCATTTTCTCCGTAGGGATTGTTCCAAACACGGATTCGCATATAGTTAACGCCATTTTTAACGAAAGCGTCAAGGGGATCTATCTCGATATTGCCATCATAATATTTTGCGCCGTGGTCCAGCTCCTCGAGATAGGTTGACGCATCAATTCCGAGTATCATTGCTCGCCCCTCCTGTGGGGTACGAATTTAGGTGGCTCGTTATCCTCGCCAAAGTCAACAACACGCATTTTCATTGCGCGATAACGGTATCTTGCCGCCTCGTTAAGACGAAGAACGTCCTCCTCCTTGCCTGTAAATCCGCAGCGAAGGCAGTAATACTCGCTCTTTTCACCGTCAAAGAACATATCAATGTCGATATCTCTCATAAAGCATGATGGACATCTGAAGTTTAATTTACCTTTTGAAGCCTGAGCCATGTTTTTACTCCTCCTTTGCTTATAGTTTTCTTAGTTGCAAGGTGATATACAGGGGAGAATGCTATTCCCTCCTCTACAAGCGCCTCATCATTATCTCCGCCCATTTCAACTACAGTCATAACCTCGGGAATCTCTACATAGGCGCGAGATGCGTTGTTTTTAATGATTTTCTTGCCGTGATAGGAGAACTGCATGCTCTCGGAGTCAACGCCAAGGGTAAGATTTGTCATATCAGCCTGATATTCGGTAGTACCAAATCCGCCTGTGAAGTATTCCTCAAATGTTACAGACTCACCACCAAGGTCATTAAGGATTATTCTCTCGGTGATAACCTCGCCTTTACCGTCGGGAATTGTGAATCTGGACTCAACAACAACAGAAAGACCGCCAAGGTCGAGGGTAACAGGGTCTGTAATAAGGCAAACGCCACCATCTACTCTCTCAAATCTAGCCATTGTTCTTGTAAGACAGAGATCTGCACTTACACCTCTTGCGCTTACCTTACAGGACTTGATAGTGCCTGCGCCTGCATAGTGGGTGAAGTAGCCTGCGCGATAGTTAATTTGAATAAGGTAGGGATGGGATGCGTCGTAAACATTTTCTGTTCCGATACCTGTTTTCTGAGGAATTCTTGCGATATAGGGACGAAGGTCGATCATTGCGCCGCCCTGGTTAAAGTCAAAGCAGGTTCTCATTGCAGGGTCTGCATACCAGAAATACTCCTTCTGGCTTCCGTAAAGAATGTCCTTCCAAAGAGCGCACTCGCCACGGTTATAATCGGTATGGCAGGAGCGATAGAAGTCTGCAAACTCACTCATAGTCATATCAATAAGCTTGCCCTCGCTCTTAAGCTTGCCATAATACTTCATTCCGTCATCATAGGATTTTGCCAAAAGCTCGTATGGCGCCTCCCATCTGCCACGACGGTTAAGCCAACCGGGACCAACAAACATCATATTATAGCTGTATCCATCGTTATACTTTCCAAGATGGCGGTATTGGTCAACAAGGTTGTAGAGATAGGGGTATTCAAACTCGCCCTCATCGTTGTAATAGATCATTCCGCGAAGCACGTTCTGTGGGTGAGTTCCAAAGTTGGAGCCGTTACCGTCAAAGCAAGCCATAAGGTCGCGGGAAAGATGAGGAATAGCAACAATGCCGGAGTCATCATCTGCATCGGATGCAGGACAATGAGAGTTTATCTTTGATGGAATCCAAGGATTCCAAGGACCGCCGTCCATAAAGGTGTACCAGGAGTTGTTACAGGTATGATAAGCCTTTGGGCCCTCCTCCCAGCAGGTAGCTACCGCACACTTTACGGATGGGTATTTTTCCTTTATATAGTTAATGGTATATGCGTCGAGGAAATAGGAGCTTGTGGACTCGGGATAGAAGCCGAACTTTTCATAGAACTTGCCGAAAACGTCGTCTATGATCTCTTCCTTTGTCTTCTCGTCAAACATCCAGATACAGAAGTCCTCGGTGTGATACTTTGCCCTAAACTCGGGACAAGGAAGACCAAGCAAAGAGAGACCTATTTCGTCGCCGTATTTTTCGTGCTCCTCTTTTGCAAGGTCGATTATTATATCGGAGAAAAGAGATGCGTAGGTTATCTGAATTGTGGTTTTAAGGCCGTATTTATGGGCGGTATCCTGCTGGAAACGGAAGATATCAAGAGACTCATCTCTTACGCCCTTTGCCCCGCCAAGGGCCTTCTCCGCATATTCGGGAGAAAGCTCGGGACGGTGAATGATGTTCACTATAAATTTGTTTTCCATTGAACAAAACCCTCTGTTTTGTAAAGTTTTATTGACAATTATCTAAGAATTACAGATGTCTGACCGCTGATGGTAAGGAGGTTACCGTTAAGAGTTGCTCTACCTGCGCCGATGTAATCGCAAAGCTCATCGATAGATTTTCCTGTAAGTGCAGAGCATCTGGAAAGGTCGTATGTCATATCAGCTGTTGATGTGTTGTGGATGATAACGATGTATTCGCCCTTATATTCAACAAGGAAACCACCAAGCTTGTTGTTGCCACAGCTGATAGCCTTATAATTACCTCTTGCAATAGGCTCATACTTATGTCTGATAGCGAGAAGGCGGCAGTAGTAGTTGTAAAGGCTGTTTTCATTTGCCATCTGGTCAACTACGGTATCCTTGATCTGCTTATCATCGGGGTATGTAGTTCCGATGGGGTTTCTGGGAGTATAGCTGTTACCCCAAAGCATAGCAAGTCTGCGGTTAGCGTCGGTTGCCTCTGTTGCTCTGGATCCGCGCATACCAAGCTCTTCACCGTAATAGATAACGGGAGAACCGGAGGTGAGAAGGTAGAGATTAGCAGCAATTCTCATATAATTTTCGTTAACAAATGTTCCTGCAATTCTATCCTGGTCGTGGTTGGAAAGGAAGCTCATTACCATTGCATCAGAGCTCTTTGCCTTAATACGATTCTGGTAGCTTTCAAAGTAGCTTGCGAAATTATAAACGCTGTTGATGCCCTTTGCAGTGTTAGCGTATGTACCGGATGTACCTGCCATTGTAAAGTTAAAGCAGTTCAACGCGCCGTAATACTTTTCAACCTCGCTGTCGCCGGACCAGCATTCACCAACTGCATAAATGTCGCTCTTGTAAGCGCGAAGCTCCTTCATATACCAGTCCCAGAATGCAACGGACTTTGCAGTATCGTTATAGTAAACGTACTTAATAGCGTCAAAACGGTATCCGTCAATTCCGAGGTCGAGATAGTACTTTGCTACATTAAGCATTTCCTGTCTTACTTCCTGATTGTCAAAGTTAAGCTCGGGCATATCACCGGTGAAGTTACATTCATAGTAGCAATCTATACCTGCTATCTTCTGGTACTGAATACCGGGCTTCTTTCCTGCCTCTGTTGCGCAAGAATAGTAGTTGTAGTATTTGTTAGACTTATCGCCGTTAAGACGTGCTTCTTTGAACTCAAGGAACCACTTGTGCTGGTTTGATGTGTGGTTGATAGCAAGGTCAAGAATAATCTTTACGTTTCTGGAGTGGCAAAGCTCGATAAGCTCAACCAAATCAGCCTCTGTTCCGAATCTCCAGTCGATAGTGTAATAATCCTTAGCATCATACTTGTGATAGGAGGGAGATGAGAAGATGGGGGAAAGCCAGATGCCCTGTACGCCAAGGCTCTTGCCGGAGGTAATATCACCGTCGTTGAGGTAATCAAAGTTTTCGATAATACCGCGAAGGTCGCCTACAGTATCATTAGAGGAATCTGCAAAGGACTCTACAAATATCTGATAGAATGTTCTGTTATCGTCATTGATAGGGTCAAGCACAGGCTCGTGTGGAGTTTCTTCATTGGGGCCTTCATCCTCACCACTTCCAAGGAAGCTGTCCAAAACATTGTTTAATACATCACAGGATGTTACAGAAAAAATCATTATAGTTGTTAAAAGAAGAGCAACTATTCTCTTGAACATTTTTACCTTCATTTTTATTCTCCAATTTTATTATTTTACCGAGTTGAGCATAGCGTCATCAATCTTACCCCACGCACCGTTTCCTGCACCGGAGCACTTAACATAAATACCAACGGTAACAACATCGCCATCGTTAACAGTTATATTAGAAATTGTGGCAGTATGCCATTCATTGTAAACAGTTATTGTCAAATCAGCGGTATAAACTATCTTTCCGTTAATTTTAACATAAGAGTAGATCTCGGTGTTTCCGCCGTCACCACCCATAATAGAGATGGTATAATTATACTTGCCCGCCTTAAGAGAATCAACAGTCTGTTCAAGCTCAAACTCTACCGCATCGGTGCCTGCGCCCCAGAAATGATAGTGCTTTGTTCCTGTTATAGAGTCGGTTACCTTGTCCTCTACATAAAGCTCGTCAAACTTTTTGAGTGCATTTACAGTCCATCCTGTGCCCTCGGCATCATCCTCAAAGCTCCAGTTTTTAAGGAAGTTATACTCTACCATTGCTACCACGCAGGTAGCTTCCATTCCTCCTGCTACACCCTTAATGATGTATTTTGCAGGGCCGTTTGACTTCATTTCTTCCTCGTTATAGCTGTTCCAAACAACAGGAATCTCCTGCTTTGAGTTATCAAGCATAATTGCATTTACAGTTTCGGGAAGAACGATGTCGCCGTTAAGGTCAACAATAAGATTTACATCTTCAATTGCATCAGGCTTGTTTTCTACAACATTGCCGTTTTTCATAAGTGCGAATACCTTGAGAGATTCAATCGCACATCCGTTCTCATCGAAAAATGCCTGGTTCTCTACAGCGCAACCGCCGTAATACTTTCCTGCATCGTTAGGGTCATAGCCTGCCGCATAGGAGGATGCCCAGCCGGAGCCATACTGCTCCCATTTTGCAGAGTTCTCTTCCCAGCTGTTAGTTCCTACGGAGATCCAAGTGCCTTCCCAGTAGAACACGCCTATACAATCGGTCATACCGTTAACACAAGCATCAACAACGTTTCTAACGAGATTTGCCTGTCCCTGAATGCTGTATGGATAATCCTTTGTTACAGCGCTTCCGTCACCGATGGTATTACCGTTAAAATCTGTATCAGCCGCAGTGTAAGCGTAAGAAACCTCAGCAACCATTACCTTTTTACCGTAATTTTTAGAGATTTCGTTCAAAAGACTTGTGAGATTATCAAGAGTGCCGTGCCAGTAGGGATAATAGGAGGACGCAAATACGTCGTAATCAACCTGCTGGGAAGCAAGATAATATGCGTAATTTTTGTAATTTGAAACCTTCTCGGGATTAGCAAAATGAACCGCGATAAGAGCATCGGGACAAACCTCTCTTGTTGCCTTGGAACCTGCGTTCATAAGCTTTGCAATGTTCATCCAGTTCTTTTCACCACACATATATCCGTTGGTTTCGTTGCCGATCTGTACCATACCGATGTCAACGCCTGCTGCTACAAGCTTTTCAAGACATTCCTTGGTGTAAGCATATAAAGCATCGGTTTTTTCGTCAATATCCATACCTCTCCAAGCCTTTGGAACCATCTGCTTTGCAGGGTCAGCCCAGAAGTCGGAGTAATGGAAGTTAACCAACATCTTCATGCCGTGTTCTGTAGCTCTTTTACCAATTGCTATCGCATTTTCGATATCGCAGTTTCCACCGCCGTATCCGTTGCCGTTGCGATCAAAAGGATCATTCCAAATACGAACTCTGATATAGTTGATTCCGTTTTCGGACAAGATCTGGTAAACGTCCTTTTCCACGCCATCATGATCGTAGTACTTCACTCCGCTGGCTTCCAAGGATGGTACACAGGACGCGTCCATACCCATAATAAAATCATCGGAAAGATTTTCTACCTTTTTTACATACAAGGAATC
This sequence comes from Eubacteriales bacterium, assembly GCA_045612865.1. GTDB lineage: Bacteria > Bacillota > Clostridia > Oscillospirales > CAG-272 > UBA1740. The sequence goes on along the minus strand of JAZKZW010000089.1, from coordinate 36,055 downwards.
AGAGGTAACAACAGGTGGCTGCTTACCCTCTTCGGTTGGCTTGAACTGATCAAAAATGTTCATCAACCAGTCACAAGAGGTCAGGCTGAGAAGCATTGAAACAATTGTCAGGATCAAAACAAGCTTGGTTCGAATATTTTTCATATAAATCTCCTTCTGCCCATTTTAGGGCGTTAAATTAAATAACCGATAAAACGACAAAAAAGCAACTCACCTATAAAAAGGCGCACTCGCCCATTTTGTCATTATAGATTATAACACTTTTAATATCAAATTGCAAGTTCGCATAATCTACAAAAAAACACCCGGAATTTTAGTAAATATAACCACACGCGCTGCTAATTAATAAAGAAAACCCGAAGTCTTTGATACACGCTAACCTCGGGCTCTTATTATTCAATTAATGATTTTGATGATTAAGCCAATGTGGCAATCACCTGATTTGCGCCGGAAACGGATATATCAACCACCCTCATACCACCGTCGGTGACAAGATAGAGGTAATTTTCACGGAGAATAGCACGGCAGCTCGCAGCTTCATCATAATAACCGTTTTCTGACAACATTACCGATGAAACCACGTTAAGCTCGTATCCATCAAAGTTCAAAAGCAGATAGTGGCAGGTATATTTGCTTCCTCCATACACCGCAAAGCCAAAGAGATTCTCCTCTCTGTTTACAAAGTAGCTCTTGTAGTCCTCAATGTACACTCCGTCAAATTCAAACACCGCAACAGACCTTACCTGACCTGCGAACTCCTCATAAACCTCAACCTTATTATATCTCCGATCCTCTCTGCCTATGCCAAGAAGGAAGCCCTCACCAAGGTTAATAAGAGATGTGGAAAATCCTGATATAATGCCTGTATCCGTGTAGGTAATGTTGCTGTAATCCGAAAGGTCAAAGAAGTAAACGGGGTCGGTCATTGTCACTACAATAGCGGTGCAAACATACAGGCTGTCACCGTCAAATCTTGCAGAAACAACCTCGTCACCATTGGGCGCAAAGTTTTCTACAGACGCAACCAGACTACCCTCCGAGAGGTCGAAAACATAAAGGCTTGCGCACTCTGAAATTCTTGTAGATGAAACAGAGAAGTTGCTCTCTTCAATGGTTTTCATAGTGGATGTAACAACTCTTAGATAGCCTTCCCTCTCGTCCATACTGTACTGGTTGAGAATAGATCCGGGGGTGGTAAATACCTTTCTTTCAAGACCACGATTGGTGTATCCGAGGGCAACAATGTCGCTCATACGCTCGGTGATTTTTTGTCCGTTTTCATCATTTTTGTTGTTATATGTTCTTGTGACATAAACGTTATTTTCTGAAACATATACGTTTTCTGTAAAGTTTAGTAGTCCATTTACGCCGGAAATCTCAAAGTTATTAATATCTACCGAAGCAACAACACTGTATCTTGTTCCGTCAATTTGCTCGGGAGCGAAGATCTCATCCATCACAAGAAGGCTCTTTTTGCCGTCCCTTGTAACCGTAGGAATATATGTTTTGGGATCGCTGTAATCCACGGTCTTGATATTAAAGTAAAACTCACTTACCATAAGGAGCTTATCACCAACAAGTCTTGAAGTTTTGTAATCTCCGTCTATTGACAATTCACCAGTCTTTTCAGGATTTTTTGGGTCGGAAACATCTATTGAAATAATGCCAACTCGCTTTACCTCGTCGCAGGATGTGTATTCTCTTATAATGATAATCTTTTTGCCGTCAAGAGAGAGGTACATATCCTTCATATCCTCGGCTTGGAAAAAGCGCTTTTCGTCTTCAAGGGGGAGTATATGGAATTCGCTGATAAGACTGCTGTTCCCTCCGTCCATGCTATAAATTTTCAAAGCACCATAACTGGTTAACTTAAATATATGCTTATCGGTTGCCTTGATAATATCGGCTTCAATAACGCCGGACACCTGGTTGTCTGTTACCTCAAGATACTCGCCGGAAAGACTGTCGCTTCCCATTTCAGGAGCCGGCGCAGTGCCCATAGCATCATCTTTCATCACGCCACCAAAGCCTGAGAAAAATATCTCCCTGAAAACCATTCCCAAAAGCTCAAAGTTATTATCATAAGGCTTTTTTGTCTTCTCGTGGCGATAGGGCTCCAGCTTTTCAATCAATGGATAATATGCCGAGCCTGAATATGCGCTTACATCCATAGCGCCGCCATTAGTTGGCAGGAACAAGAATAATCCTATACCGACAAATATAGCCAGGCTCGCAACCAAGCCCGCAACCTTAAAAAATCCAAAACGCGATGATTTTCCATTTTTCATTTTACCTTCAGCCTCCTTAACATATTTTTCATCAACAAAGCTCATTGCCTCCATGAGCCTCTCATTTTTCTTCATAGATTTATGCCCTCTCTTTCAAGATAGTCACGCAGCATATTACGAGTACGGCTCAAAATAGTTTTTACATTAGCAACGCTAACGCCCACATCCTTTGAAATATCCTTTATACTCTTCATAAAGAAATACCTTTTCATAAAAATCACTCTTCGCTTTTGGTCAAGAATGGAAAGAAATTTATTCAAGGCATCACGAAGGGCAATATCATCAACTGCATCAGCACGACTATCGGAAACACATTCAAGCATCTCGTCAAAAATCAGCTCGGTTGTGAGAATGCTGCGGCGCTTTTTATTCTCCCTGTATCTTGTAAGCGATAGATTTCTTGTTATCTTTGCGAGAAAAGCAGAAAGATAGTTTGGCTTTGTTGGAGGTATCAGCTGCCAGGCTCTCATATATGTATCGCTGACGCACTCCTCTGCATCGCCCTCCGAATTCAAAATCCCGTAAGAAAGGCTGAAAAGAAGCTTTCCATACTTCTCCTCTGTTCTGGCTATCGCCTCTTCATTTCTGGCAAAATATAAATCGATTATTCTTTTATCTTCCACTATATCACCCACCTCTCAAAATACAGAAAGCTTCAGGTTCAATATTAAAAAAGCGCTTTCACTATATATGACGCAAAAAATCCGCAAAAGGTTACAACAATATCAAAAAAATTACATTTTATAAAAATTCAAGAAAAATGCACAAAATTTTATGTGTTTACTATATTATACCACGCCCACTTTGTGATTGCAAGTTTTTTTGTTCTCGCACAAAAGTTAACATTTTTTTATTGAAAACCATTGGAAAATATGGTAAAATAATACCGAAAGGAGATATATCTATGAAAAATATTGTAAACTACCTATTCAGCATAGCCATTATATTTGCAATAGCCCTTTTTGCTCTCGCTCCGCTCGAAAGCCCCACAACGCATAAGGGTGTTCGCTGGATGTCACAGCTGGAGGATGACAGGGCGATAAATGAACTATCCATTCCCGGCACACACGACTCGGGAGCCCTTTATTCCATTGCCGACGTTGCAGGAAAATGCCAATCTCTCTCAATTGAGGATCAACTCTACATCGGCGTAAGATTTCTTGATATAAGACTCAAGCTTGTAGAGGACGATTTCAGAATTGTACACAGCTTTGTTGATCAGCGCACAGATTTTGATGACACGCTGGAGGACATTGTTGAGTTTATCGAAGAAAATCCCACAGAGTTTTTATTCATTTCTATTAAGGAGGATGCTGATGCAAAGCGTCCGGAGGGCAGTTTTTCCGCCTTGCTTGAAGAAGAGCTCTCTGAATACGATATAATTTCAAAGGACAGAACTCTCCCAAAAACCGTTGGCGAGGCAAGGGGAAAAATTTACATAATTTCAAGATATGCAGATTCAACTATGGGTATTCCTGCCTATGACGGCTGGGCTGATTCAACAAGCTTTACCCTCGGCGAGCTATATGTTCAGGATAACTATAAGATTGACAATGTGGATACCAAAATTTCCGATATAGAGCGCACTATGGCTGTTGCGGATACGTGCCGGCACGGACTCACGCTTAACTTTACAAGCTGTTATCTTACAAGCGGATTCCCACCAACATACGCCGCCACTCCCGCAAAGGATATTAACCCTTGGCTACTGGAAAGGCTAAGCAAAGAGCAGCGTCCACAGGGCGTTATTGTATGTGATTTTATAACAAGCGAAATTTCCAAGGCAATCTGGGAGGTGAACTTCAGATGAAAAAGGCAGCTACAATACTATTTATCATAGCAAGCTCTCTTGTTGCGCTTGTTGCCCTCGTTTTCATAATTATTGAAGGCCGCCTGGTGCTTTCCTTTGACTGGTCGCTCCACGAGCACGAGTTTTTAGGATTTTTGCAGTATCTTGCAAGGCTCGGAATCTCTCTTTTATGCCTTATAACAGGGGTGTGCTCCATAGTCTATCAGGGCAGAAAGACCTTTGTTTTTGAGGGTGTTGTTTTAACCTCAATCGCAGTTGCGACCCTCATTTTTGCATCAAATAGCTTTGGTATTTACTTCATAATTCTAGCTGCACTTTATCTTGGTTCAGCAATGTTTTATAGATACGCGCAGTAAAGAACAAACACTGTTTCAAGCATAAAAAACCTAATATAAGTAAACTATATTTTACAAAAAAGCACAAAAACCACCGCCTCTCATAAAACGTGTTGAAGCGATGGTTTTTTATTTTTATTCATTTTTAATAAAGTTATCAGCGATACTACTGCCGAGCTATCAGTCAGCCTCTATAAGATATACCTTTTCGTCGAATCCGCCACGGAGCTCACGCTTTGCAATACGCTTTGCCTCCAGCTCCTCAACAGATATACCCCTTGCCACAGCCAGAGCATAAACAACCTCAATAACGTCGCAAAGCTCATCGGGGTTTTTGTCAAGCTTATATTCGTGCACCTCTTCGGAGAGTTTGCGTTCAAGCTCGAAGACATAATCTTTGTCAGATAGTATTTTAGTTTTGCAATTTCTGCCGGACTCTATGATAACCTCTGGAATTTTATTTCTTACAAGTTTGTTGTGTATCATTATTTCTCTCCTTTATAAGCGCAAATAATTCTATCTGGCTATATTATAGCACATATAAACAATAAGTTCAACCCATTTTGAAATAAAAAACATATAAAAAGGCGGCACCTAAGAAAAAAGCACCACCTTTTAAGCATCTAACTATACATTTTTCTTATAAATGATATAAAGACCGTGAAGAACAAGGTTCTCATCAATGGTGATCTCGTGCTTACAATGCTTGATGATAGAATGGGAGTAACCACCCGTAGCATAAACAGGAAGCCTCTCGCCATATTCCTCGTTAAAGCGATCTATCATACCGTCTATCATTGCTGCATTGCCGTATATGGCACCCGACTTCATACAATCGGCAGTATTCTTACCGATGACTCTTGTAGGAGCATCTAAACTAACCTGGGGGAGCTGAGCAGTTCCGGAGGACAACCCGAGAAGACCCATCATAACCCCAGGCATAATTGACACACCAATAAAAGCCCCATTCTTGTCCACTACCATCATTTTAGTAGCCGTTCCCATATCAATTATAAGAGATGGCGAGCCGTGAAGATAATGGGCTGAAACACAGGCACAAATAAGGTCTGCGCCTACAGATGCGGGGTTGTCGCAATGGATTCCTATTCCCGTTTTTATTCCGGGGCCAACCATTAGAGAATCCACGCCGTAAATAGTCTTTATAGCCTTGGTCATAATAGAGTTCAAGGGAGGAACTACCGATGAAATAATAGCGCCCGAAACCTCTGCTCTATCAAGACCGTAGAGAGATAGCATATGCAAAATCTTGCTGGAATACTCGTCTGCAGTTTTGGTTGGGTCGGTAGAAATTCTGGCAACAAAGCGCAGCTCTTCTCCATAAAAACCGCCAATAGCTATATTAGTATTTCCAATATCAATTGCTAAAATCATAGCTTTTTTATAAACCTTACTTTCCGAAGAACTCCAGTACGTCTTTAGCAAGGCGATCAGGGCAATCAATCAGAGGAGAGTGACCGCAGTTTTCATAAGGAAGAAGGGTTGCAAGGTCGCCAAGGGCGTTGTAGTTATCAAGAACCATATAATCAGGAACTACGATATCCTTATCTGCCATTGTGAGCGCAACAGGACACTTGATATTCTTTATAGTGCCGTCACCAAGTCCGTAGGGAGTATATTCGTCTGACATATTGAGATTTGCAAGAGCCCAGTCAAGGTCAACAAGGTTTCTCTGCTTCAATGTTTCGGACATATAGAAATCGTTTTCTGCCTTGGAGGGCTTATTAACTGTGTAGATTGTAGCGTCCCAGATAGCTGTCATGCTAACAGCATCACCCTTTTCAAAAATACGAACTGCGGGAGCAACCTGGATGGGATCCTCTGCCATAGCCTCCTTTGATGGATAAGCCTTGCCTGTGGAAACATAGTTTTCCTTCTGATAAAGGGGATATCCCTTGTGACCTGCGCCCTCGATGTCAAAGAACTTCTTTACCTTTTCAGGATACTTTGCACAAAGCTTGAGAGAAACACCACCACCGTTAGACCAACCAACGAGGTAATAGCTCTTGATGCCCATTCTTTCTGTGAAGGCATTAACATCCTCTGCAAGCTCATCAAGAGTGTCAAATCTGTTATTATAGCTGGAGTCGCCAAAGCCGCGAAGATCTATAGCAACGCATCTATATTTATGCTTAATACGGTCGATAAGGGGCTTAAAATGCACGGAGGAGGACATGTTTCCGTGAACAAGCAAAACAACCTCGCCCTGGCCCTCATCGATAAAGGCAATATCTTCTTTACCTATTGAAACTCTATACTTTTTCATATTTTTTCTCCAAATCAGATTTTAATTCCGTCGTCGGAAAGATTTGTGAAGCCCAGAACCAAGGCTGCAAAGGACGCGGGATCCTCATACATACTTGCGTGACCGGAGCCGTTGATGGTAACATAGGCGCTACCTTTAATTTTTTGGTGAAGAATTATCTGCTCGGTTGGTGGCACAAGGCAGTCCTCGGAGCAGGAGATAACGAGTGTGGGGCAGCTGATTTCGTGAACTCTGTCTGTGTAATCATAGTCACGAGAGCTATCAGTCAAGCGAATAAGGCTCTCCTGAACATCAGGACGGGAGAAGTAAGGAATAAGAACTCCCTCGCGTCTTTCCATCCAAGCCGCTTCCCTCTCGTAAAATGCTGTGGAATAAATTACGGGAATTGTTGTAAGGTAATACGCCTCGCCGCTACCGGTTTTTGCAACTGCGTTCCAGCCGTCACCAATCTTGCGGAGCCAATCGGACGTACGCGCACAGGTGTTGGCAAGGATAAGTCTTCTTACCTTATCGGGATTTTTTACCGCAAATTGAATTGCAACCTCGCCACCATAGGATATGCCCATAATGCTCATCTTCTCATAGGGAAGAACCTTGAAAAGCTCCTCAAGAACTCTGACCTGGAGCTCGTGATTATATCCGGGGGCTATGCGAGAGCTCTGTCCCTGGTCGAGAAAGTCAACTAAAACGGTAATATTATTTTTTGAAAATTCGCCAAGGAAAGGCTTCCAGCTGGCGGTGGACATCATAATTCCGTTAAGGATAAGAAGTGGCTCGCCGTGGTCGCCGTGTACCTCGTAATAGACTTCATAGCCATCAAATGTAAACTTTGCCATACATTTTCACCTATTTATCTGTCAGCAATGATGCCAAGTGCAAGAGCTTCTTTTCTGATCTGCTCTCTGAATGCGGGGTGAGCTACCGAGATAATTCTCTCTGCACGCTCTGCGATAGATGTACCACGAAGGGATACGCAGCCGTACTCGGTAACAAGATAGTCAACATCGTTTCTGGAGAGGGAAACTGCAGCACCTGCCTTAAGCTGGCAAACGATCTTTGAGGTCTCAACTCTCTCGCCTGTTACGGGATCCTTAACCATAGCGGTGGAGTAAAGAGCAATGATGGAGCGACCGTTTCTGGACTTCTGCGCACCAACTGCTGTATCAGACTGTCCGCCTGTACCGGAGAACTGAACAGAACCGATAGACTCGGAGCAGCACTGACCTGTAATATCAACCTCAAGAGTTGTGTTAATAGAAACCTGGTTATCATTCTGCATGATGGTATATGGATCGTTTACCCAAGCACCGTCAAGAATTTCAACAGAGGGGTTATCATCGATGAAGTCGTAAAGCTCCTTTGTACCCATAGCGAAAGCGGCAACCATCTTACCCTGGTTTATCTGCTTGCACTTACCGTTGATAACGCCTGCCTTTGCAAGCTTAACCATTCCGCTGGTAAGCATTTCTGTATGAACGCCAAGATCCTTCTTGCCATAAAGGCTTGCAGCAACCGCGTTGGGAATACCGCCGATACCGAGCTGGATGCAGTCACCGTCATTAACCATCTCTGCGATAAGCTTACCGATGATAAGATCCTTTTCGTTAGGCTCAACGTCTGCAATCTCGGGAATAGGATAATCAACATTAACAACGTAGTGAACATCGTCAAGGTGGATCTGAACGTCACCAAAGGTTCTGGGCGCGTTGGGGTTACATTCAAGAATAACGATCTTCGCCTTCTTGATCATAGCCATCTCGTATGTATTGGAAATAGAGAGAGAAACATAGCCGTGCTTATCGGGCATAGAAGCGATACCAACGTAAATGTCGGGCTCACGGTAGAAGAGTCTCTTCTTTGATGCGAGGTGAAGGTGGTTAGGAATGAAGGATACATTACCATTTTTATGCGCCTTACGAAGAACGGGGGTATAGAACCAGCCCTCTGTTGTAAAGCTATTTTTATATTCGGGATTTACTATGAATTCGTATGCTCCCATGGGAAGACAGTTGGAAACCATAACTCCTTTTACTCTGTCTGCAATCGTGTGAAGGTTTGTCATAAATTCTCTGCCCTCTGCAGAGCCAAGACCTGTAACGATATAATCGTTGTCCTTTACAAGTGCGAGCGCTTCATTGATTGATACATACTTTGCCATTTGTATATCTCCTTTTTAATAGTGTTTTCTGTTAGTAAAATTTATAAGAATCGCATTTTGCGAATTATATTCAAAGTTATAGATTGTGTTTTTTTGTTTTATTTTTTTGATATACTAGTCGTCTTTTTATTAGAGGGCGATGAAGGGACTATGCCCTTCATCGCTAAAGTTTTGTAAAATTTAATTTACATTTATGACCTGTTTTAGGTCGTTTTTGTTTTTCAAGTGTTAATTACTTGCAAGCGTCCTCAAGTGTCTTGAGATCTGTGATACCACGATAGAGTTCACCAGCGCCAAGGTTAGCGAGAGTGTACTTGTTAACTGCGAGGGAGTCGATACCAACTCTCTGACCGTCAGCGTAGCTTACGGACTGACCCATAGGAACGTTAACGGGAGCGGATTCCATAGCTGCGATGTAGCCTTCCCAAGTAAGAGTCTTGCCGCTCATTCTGGAGAGACCCTGGCAGAATACGTTACCGGAAACGAAACCAGCCATTGCATAGGAGTTGAGGAAGTATGCGCTTACGCCTTCAGCTGCCCAAGCCTCTGTACCGAACCAGTAAGCGATGAATGCGCCGTATGTAGGATCAGTCATAGGAAGAAGAGGAACGTCGTGAGCCTTGTCATACATAGTCATGATCTTAACGTACTCAACGAAGTCATTCCAGCCCTTGAATTCAGGAGCGGGAACAGAACCTGTAACAAGCCATGCACCTGCATATACTTCACGAGTTGCGCTGATAGCACCTGTAAGAACGAGACCTCCCATTGTAGCTGCGTTAGCAGAAACATAGGAAGTGAGGAGCTTAACGTTGTCATACTGTGCAGCTACGAAAGAGTTAGCAATGTTAACGAAGGGAGCCTGGTTAGCAGCGATGATAACTACATCACAACCAGCAGACTTAAGAGCTGTAACAGCTGCAACATAATCTGTAGCGTCAGCAGCTACTTCCTGGTAAACGGTAGCACCGCCCTTGCCGAGCTTTTTAACTTCGATCTTGATACCGTTGAGCATACCTCTACCAGCTTCATCAGTTGTAGAGATAACGCCGAGCTTCTTTGCGCCGAGACCGCCTGCTTCAACAGATGCGAAAGCGGTAGCAACCATGGACTGACCTTCAGTATCATAGATAGGCTGAACTGTCATAATGTTTCTCTCTGTTTCGTAGAGATCAGAAACGCCACATACACCGTAAACCATAGGAATTTCCTGCTCTTCGATGTAGTCAACAGTTGCACCTACAGTGTTAGAACCGAAGTGACCAACAAGTGCGAATACCTTGTCTTCTTCAACGAGCTTCTGAGTATAGGTCTTACCCTTTACGCCATCAAAGCCGTCATCATAGTGATGCATTTCGATTGTGTACTTGTTGCCGTCTGCATCCTTGTAACCATCGGTGTGGTTAGTGAAGTACCAGAAGTATGCTTCCTGACCGTAGTTGAAGGGAACGCCAACTGATGCGAAAGCACCGGATGTTGCTGCTGTGTTACCAACATGGATAACGTGGTTTTCTGTGTCTACGCCCTGTGCAGCTACTTCGGGAGCTTTGCCTGTAAGACCATTGATAAAGTTGGTCAATGCGTCACAGCTTGCCATACAGAGTACCATGCTTGCTACAAGTGCAAGCGCAGCGATGAGTTTGAGTGTCTTTTTCATGTTTTTTTCTCCTTTTTTTGTTTTGTTTTTTATGTTAAAGCTAGCGCTTTAATCACCGTAAATTATTATTTTCCGCCGCCGAGGTAAGCGTCGATGAGCTTCTTGTTAGTCATAAGCTCTTTTGCAGGACCTTCCAAGCTGATCTTTCCAAGCTCAAGCACGTATGCATAGTCTGCAATCTTGAGAGTCTGGAGAGCGTTCTGCTCAACGATCAGAATTGTAGTTCCTTCCTCACGAATTTTTACAAAGGCCTTGAAAATTTCCTCTATAACGAGGGGCGCAAGACCGAGTGAAGGCTCGTCAAGAAGAAGAACCTTTGGATTAGACATAAGAGCACGGCCAATGGCAACCATCTGCTGCTCTCCACCCGAAAGTGTGTTTGCTATCTGATTACGTCTTTCCTTGAGTACAGGGAAAAGCTTGTAAACTCTCTGGAAGTTGCGCTCAAGCTCGTTCTTATCCTTGATCTGGTATCCACCAACTCTGAGGTTTTCCTCAACGGTGAGCTCCTGGAAAAGAAGACGGCCTTCGGGAGACTGGGTAATGCCGGCTTTAGCAACCTTGTATGTGGGCTGACCGGATATGTCCTTTTTGTCGAGAATGATGCTTCCGCCCTCGGGCTTGATTGCACCGGAGATAGCACGAAGTGTTGTTGTCTTACCTGCTCCGTTAGAACCAAGAAGCGCAACGATCTTTCCCTTCTCAACATTGATGTTTATTCCTTTGAGGGCGGCAATAAAGCCGTAAGAAACCTTTAAGTTCTTAATTTCAAGTAATGCCATATTAACCTCCCGTGCCTAAGTAGGCCTCTTGTACTTCCTTGCTGGCCTGAACCTGTGCTGCAGTACCATACGCAAGCTTCTTACCGAAGGATATAGCGCAAATATGGTCACATATATTCATAACAAGGCTCATATCGTGCTCAACGAGAAGGATAGTACAGCCGAAATCACGACGAATTCTGTTGATAAGATCAGCAAGATCCTTTGTTTCAGATTCGTTAAGACCTGCGGCAGGCTCGTCAAGAATAATCATTTGAGGATTGCACATAAGAGCTCTTGCAATCTCTATGCGCTTAAGAACACCATAGGGCAGACCCCACGCAAGTCTATCACGGTAGGAGCCAAGATCCATATATTTGAGAACCTTGTCTGCTCTTGCTCTGATAATCTTCTCTTCTCTCTTGAGTTTTGGAAGATGGAGCATCTGTGTGAAGAGATTGCTGGTGTATTTTCGGGTAGCAGCGATAAGAAGGTTCTCAAGAACTGTTACCTCTTTAACTACCTCGATATTCTGGAAGGTTCTTGCAATACCCTTGAGGATAATGTCGTGAACCTTGTAATCGGTGAGGGTAATTACTTCACCATCCTTACCTGCAAAGAGAAGCTCTCCTGCTGTAGGCTTATAGAACTGTGTGATACAGTTGAATACTGTAGTTTTTCCCGCACCGTTAGGACCGATAAGACCAAAGATCTCGCCTCTCTTTACGTCAAAGCTAAGATCATCAACGGCTTTAAGTCCACCGAAGTACATCTTAAGTCCTCTAACGGAGAGTGCAACATCCTTTGGAAGTGCATTTTTGCGACTGCCGATACCACCGGAAAGTCTGCCGATTTTTCTATCAACAGCTTTGATCTTACGCTCAAGCTTTGCCTCATGTTTATCCAAAACCTTAGCGTATCTTGCATCAAGGGCACTCTTATAAGAGGTATATCTGCCTTCCATTGTGCTGTTGATTCGATCGTATCTTTCCTTATTACCTTTTGGAAGTATCTTAAGACCGATATTCTTGCAACCCTTAAGCACTGCAATATATCTTTGTCTTTTATTCTTTACGGCACTGATTTTTCCGCGGAGGGATTTAAGGTCGCCCTTCCAGCTTCTCTTTTTCTTGATGCCGTCAAATATTTTCTTTGCAACTCCGTGGTTAGCCGCTCTGTAAGAGAGGTAATTCTTAATATCGAATTCACGAAGCTTTTTCTCGTTTACCTTATCGAGGTATTCAGCCTTGTCGCAAGCAAAGAATTCAGCAACAGAAGCTCTCTTTACTAACTTGCGAAGCTTTTTTTCAAGCTTTTTGCTTTTTACTTCTTCATATCTTTCCTCAAGAGAATCGAGCTCGACCTCTGCCCACTCACGGGACTGGCGAAGCTTTGTTACACGCTCCGCTGCGGAAGGAATTATTTTAGCCAAGATCCTTGCCATATCGTGCCTCCCTTCTCTTTTTACGGATTTTGGATATCTTTGCCTTGATTTCAAGAACAAGCTGTGCCAAGCCACCGGGATAGAACATTACTACTATAACTACGAGAATACCACAGAAGAGGGTGATGAGCGTTGGGTTCTCACGGAAGAATTCAATATCCTGTAAGAAGAGCTGATCGATACCGTAGATAATAAATGTTCCACCGATAGTTCCCCAAATAGATTTTGTACCACCAATGATAACTGCACCTAAAATGTTAAGCGAAGTTGACAAAGTGAAGAGTGTACTTGAGGAATTTGATACATAGCGAACGTACATCATATAGAGAACGCCGGCTATAGATGCATAAACGATTGAGATAATAAACGCCAGGAGTCTATACTTGAGAAGCGAGATGCCGAAGGCCTGTGCCGCAGAAGTAGAGTTCTTCATTGCAAGCATTGCACGACCTGTGGGGCTGTCCATAAGGTGATGAGTTATAACCATAAGAATGAACATAACTGCTACAAGAATATAGAACACGGAGTCTGTTTTAAGCTTCATGCTTTCCATGCCGAAAAGTGTAAGCTGTGATCCCTTGATCTTGATAGTATCCTGGATAGCGGAAAGCGCTTCCTTAAGAATCTGTGCAATACCAAGAGTTACGATAGCAAGATAGATACCTTCGATTCGGAGAGAAATATATCCTACTACAACACCTACTACAAGAGCAGCAACGATAGCCATAACAAACGCCATAGCAATGTTGAGATCCCATTCTACAAGACAGTAGTACGCGCTGTATGCACCGATACCGATAAATCCTGCAGTACCGAGAGACGCAAGGGCGGAATAACCGAGAAGAAGGCAGAAACCGAGAGCAACGATACAATAAATAAGAGTGGTTCCTATAGCTGTAACGAAGCTGGAGCTTATAAGTCCCATTTTGGACAACATCTGAGTGAGAACAAGGACAACTGCAAACACACCATAAGAATACACCGGCTGCTTGCGGAGCTTTTCGAGGAAGCTCATTGCCTTTTCAACATCTGCACGATCTCTCTCCTGCTTAAAGAGAGCCTTTGATAAATCTTTATTTGTCTTACTAATCATACATTACACCTTCTTAACCATTTTCTTTCCGAATAAGCCCTGTGGCTTCCAAAGAACAAGAAGCATAACTACAAGATAAACTATAGCTGACTTCCAGGTTGAAAGCTCGGGAACGTGGATACAGATGCAACCTACGATCGCATTAAGCAAATAAATGATGACTGCTCCGAAAACAGGACCATAGAAGGTAGCAAAGCCACCAAGGATACCTGCAAGGAAAGCGTTTATCTGAGTTGTGGTCATAATGTAACCGCTGGAAAGAGTAACGTTACCGATGTACATGGTAGCTGCAATAGCACCAAACGCACCTGCGATACCCCAGGAAATAGCGGTGATGACCTTTGTGTTAATACCCATCATACCTGCAACGATCTCGTTACTTGCAGTAGCTCTTACGGAAAGTCCCCATTTAGACTTCTGGAGCATAACAAATACTGCAACAAGCATTACAGCTGTGATGGCAACGTTTACTAAGGTGTTATACTGTATGAAAATTTCACCAATCTGAATACCCTTTGTAAGGTGAATGAAGGGGATTGATGGAACGGATTCGTAATGAGCAACCTTGAAAACAAAAGGAATAACACCTACGAAAATAGATATAAGTCCCATTGTGATAATCTGCTTACCGATAGCATTTACATATCTACCATTACGGAAAATAAGAACGTCGATAGCAACGCCAATAACAAAGGCAACAACTACACCTGCAAGAGCACCAGCCCAAAGAGGCCAACCTCTCTCGAGAGCAAATTCAACAGCAACATAAGCACCAAGAGCGGAAATAACACCCTGTGCAAAGTTGGTTGTGTAGCTTGTCTTAAATATTAAAGTAACCGCAAAGGTAGCAAGAATGCCCACACACATTGAAGGTATAACACCAATCAATATCTGCAAATATGCGATTAACTGCATTACATTTCACCCCACTGAATAATATTTGCAGCCCATGTATAACCGATACCTGCCGCGATCATGCAAACGGTGCTGCCGTCCTTAACCTTACCTTCCTTAAGAGCGAGCTCAAGAGAAAGGATCTGGTCGATCTGACCGATGTGGCCATAATCTTCAAGGTAGAGAGACTTGTCTTCGGTAAGACCGAGGTCTGCAAGCATAGCCATATGACCGGAGCGCTTAATGTGGAGAATGTCAAGGAAGTCAATATCTGCGCGAGTCTTTCCGGACTTACGGAGAGCTTCATCAATACAGTGATACCAGTTAGGCATTGAAACTGTGTTAAGAAGGCCCTTCATCTTGGGAGAGTCCATAAGACGGAGCATACCGAATTCTTTATAGTTTTCAGGAGTTACAGGCTCGAGAATACCACCAACCTTGGAGCCACAGGTATGAACTACGGAGCCATCGGACATAAGATGTGTGCCGAGAAGGAGGTTCTTGCCATAATTTTTCTTAAGAAGGATTGCGCCGCCGCCTGCGCCAAGGTTGAACATAAAGGATACACCGCTATCTGTGTAGTCGATGAAATCGCAGTTACGGTAACCACCACAAACGAGAACTGTGTTAACCTCGTCGTCTGCGATAAGAATATCCTTTGCAAGCTTCATTGCGGAAACTGCTGTGCAGCAACGGTTCTGAACGTCAATACCCCAAGCGTTCTTTGCGCCGATTCTATCCTGAACGTAGCAAGCAGAAGTTGTGAGAGGATATTCCTTCCACTCCTCTGTGATACAAAGGATAACGTCGATTTCCATTGGATCTACGCCTGTGTTTTCAAGGCACTTGAGAGCTGCAAGAGCGCCCATTTCCTGAGTTCCGTCACAGGGATCGTTTGAGGGAACGTATTTCTGATTAATACCGAGCTTTGATCTAACCGCGTCCTCGCTCCATACGCCACCGGTGGCTTCAGAGATTTCCTTTGCGGTCATTATATTTTTGGGAAGGTATGTACCAACGCCAACAATACCTACATTTACCATGATCAAATTCCTTTCTGTTTGCAAATAATTATTTGCATTTTTGGATATTTATGAGTAATTTTGAATTACAATCTCATACCGCCGTTAACGGAGAGAACGTGACCTGTTACATAAGAGGAGTCATCACTTGCAAGGAATAGAGCTGCCTTTGCGATTTCCTCGGGTTGGCCAAGTCTGCCAAGCATTGTAAGACCTGCGAACTTCTTAAGGAGATCCTCCGGAACTGTCTTCATCATATCTGTCATGATATAGCCGGGAGCGATAGCGTTTACTCTTACGGGAACGCCCTTTCTTGCAAATTCCTTAGCCCAAGTCTTTGTGAGACCGATAACACCTGCCTTGGAAGCAGCGTAGTTAGCCTGACCGATATTACCATATTCACCAACAACAGAGGAAATGTTAATGATGCTACCGCCGCCGATCTCTTCCATGTAAGGACCAACGTAGCGAGTGAGATTGAACACACCCTTAAGGTTGATGTCGATAACGAGATCCCACTGATCATCTGTCATCTTTCTTGTCATAGAGTCACGGGTAATACCTGCGTTGTTAACGAGGATATCGATTCTACCGTATTTTTCCTTTGCATACTCAAAGAGTGCGTGACAAGCTTCGGAATCGGTAACGTTAAGCTGATAGAATTCTACACCCTCACACTCATAGGAAAGGGGAGCCATATCAACTGCAATAACCTTTGCGCCTTCTCTTGCGAAAGTCATAGCCATTTCACCGCCAAGACCTTTAGCGCCGCCGGTTACGATTGCAACTTTATTTTCTAATCTCATAGTTAATTCCTCCATTAAATTCTTTTAAGTACTACTGCTGTACCCATACCGCCACCGATGCAGAGAGAAGCAAGACCGTATGTCTTACCGCTACGTCTGAGCTCGTGAGCGAGGGTTACGATAATTCTGTTTCCGCTTGCGCCAACGGGATGACCAAGAGCAATTGCACCGCCGTTTACGTTACAACGGGAGAGGATAGCCTCCTCGGATTCGCCATGTTCTTCGGAGAGAAGTCTTACAACACCAAGGGACTGGGCTGCAAATGCCTCGTTAAGTTCGAGAAGTTCGATTTCGGAGAGCTTCATACCTGCGTTGATAAGAGCGTTTCTTACTGCAGGAACGGGACCAAGACCCATAACGTCGGGCTCAACGCCACCCTGACCGATACCAACAACCTCTGCCATAGGCTTGAGACCATACTTTTCTACTGCAGCCTCGCTGGCAAGGATAACAAAGCTTGCGCCGTCGTTAATACCCGAAGCGTTACCTGCTGTTACAGTACCATCAGCCTTGAATGCAGGACGAAGTGTACCGAGTTTTTCAAGAGTTGTTGCTCTGTTAATATATTCATCAGCATCGAATACTATCTCTTTTTTACCTGCTTTAACTGTAAGAGGATGGATCTCATTCTTGAATTTACCGGCATCCTGTGCCTCAATAGCCTTTCTCTGAGAGTTGATAGCAAATTCATCCTGCATCTCTCTTGTAAGGCCAAATCTTGCTGCAACATTCTCTGCTGTGATACCCATGTGCATATTGCCGAAGGCATCTGTGAGAGAGTCGAGAATCATATGGTCGAGAAGCTTCATATCACCCATCTTTGCGCCCCAGCGTGTCTTACCGGGAACGAGATAAGGTGCGCCGCTCATTACTTCAGTACCACCTGCAGCAACGAGATCAGCCATGCCAGACTTGATAGCAACGGTTGCGTTCATAACAGCCTTCATACCGCTTCCGCATACCATATTGATAGAATACGCGGGAATTTCAACGGGAACACCTGCTCCGATAGCAACCTGTCTTGCAGGACCCTGCTTTACACCGGCAGGAAGAACGTTTCCTACAACCACCTCATCAAGCCACTCGGGCTTAACACCACCTTCTGCCAAGGCAGCCTTAAGAACCTCTGCGCCAAGATATGTGGGAGAAAGATCTTTGAGCGTGCCAAGCATGCTGCCGATAGCGCTTCTTTTAGCGCTTACTAAATAAACCTTATTCATGGTCTTTTCCTCGCATTTCTTTATTTTTTATGTTCTTTGTTAATAATTGTTTGCTTTTTTGTATTAAAGGAGCTTGTTGATGTTCTTGAATACTGCAGCTGCGTCTGCAACGATACCGAGGTTAGCTACCTTAAAGATAGGAGCATTCTTATCGGTGTTTACAGCTACGATATATTCAGATTCTTCCATACCTGCAAGGTGCTGGATAGCGCCGCTGATACCAAATGCAAGATATGCCTCGGGACGAACGGTCTTACCTGTCTGACCAACCTGGTTGCAATGCTCAATAATGCCTACGTCAACAAGAGCACGGGAAGCAGAAACTGCGCCCTTAAGCTTACCTGCAAGCTCGTATGCGGGAGCAACATCCTTAACGCCACGACCGCAAGAAACAAGAATCTTTGCATCCTCGATCTTACCTGCGCACTGAGTGGATCTAACCTCCTCAACAACGGTTACAGCAAACTTGGATGTATCCCAATCCATCTTTTCAACAACAACCTCACCTGTGCGGGAATCGTCTCTTTCAAGCTTCTTCATAACGCCGGGACGAACTGTTGACATCTGGGGACGGTGGTCGGGACAAATGATGGTAGCAAAGAGGTTACCACCAAATGCAGGTCTTGTCATAAAGAGCTGACCTTCCTCATTGATCTCAAGCTTTGTACAGTCTGCGGTAAGACCTGTCTTAAGTCTTGCAGAGAGTCTGGGAGCAAGATCACGGCCGATGCTTGTTGCACCGAAGAGGATTACGGAAGGCTCATATTTTCTGGAAATGTGTGTAACCGCCTGTGCGTACTGCTCGGTTACGAAGTGTGCAAGATTTGCATCATCAACAACACAAACCTCGTCTGCACCGTGTGCAATAAGGTCAGCAGCCTTGTCGGTAATATTGTGACCGAGAAGCATTGCGCAAACCTTTTCTTTTGTAGTTTCAGCGAGCTCTCTTGCTACGCCGATAAGCTCAAGAGATACATTCTGGATTTCGCCATCACGCTGTTCGCAGAATACCCAAATATTCTTTGCCATTTATCTGTACCTCCTTATATAAGATGACGCGCCTTGAGAGCGTCAACAATTGTCTTTGCTGCAGTTTCGGGATCAAGCTCGAGAGTTTCGATTGTCTTGTCAAACTGCTTTGTTGCTGTGGATTTAACCTTTGTGGGAGAACCACCAAGACCGATGTCTTCTTTCTTAACATCAAGGTCTGCAAATGTGATGATTCCGATTTCCTTCTCGTCCTGATTTACGATGTCCCAAACGTTCATATATCTGGGCTGATCGAGAGTTGAAAGAATTGTTACGAGGCACTGACCGCGAACCTCGAGAGTCTGATATCTGTCCTCGAACTGACGCTTAACGATGAGAGTTTCTCTTGCTGCGTCATAGTCAATAGCTGCCGCGTAAGTGATCTGTGGGATACCGAGATGCTCGGAGATCTGAGGACCAACCTGAGCTGTATCACCGTCGATAGCCTGTCTGCCACAGAATACGATGTCTGCGCCAAGCTTTCTGATAGCTGCTGCGATAATTGTGGATGTAGCGAGTGTATCACTACCTGCAAAGGCTCTGTCTGTAAGAAGGAAAGCCTCATCTGCACCCATAGCGAGAGCTTCACGAAGAGCCTTCTCTGCCTGGGCAGGACCCATTGTAAGAACTGTAACGGTTGCGCCGTGCTTTTCTTTGAGCTGGAGGGCAGCCTCGATAGCGGTCTTATCGTCTGGGTTTATAATACTTGGAACACCGTCACGCTTAAGTGTATTGGTGATTGGATCGATTTTAATTTCGGTGGTGTTAGGCACCTGCTTGATACATACAATAATTTTCATTCTGTTTTACCTCGCTTATCTAAGGAGTGCGCCGGAGATTACCATTCTCTGAACCTCGCTGGTACCCTCGTAGATCTCTGTGATCTTTGCGTCACGCATCATTCTCTCAACAGGATATTCACGTGTGTAGCCATAGCCGCCGTGAAGCTGAACCGCCTTAGTGGTAACCTCCATAGCTACCTCAGCCGCGAAGAGCTTTGCCTGTGCTGCATTTACAGAAAGAGTAGGAAGCTTGTTCTGCTTTGCGTTTACAGCTGCATAAACAAGACCCTTTGCTGCAGCAACCTTTGTTGCCATATCTGCAAGCTGGAACTGTGTATTCTGGAATGCGGAGATAGGTCTGCCAAACTGCTTTCTGGACTTAACGTATGCAACGGTTGCATCAAGAGCGCCCTCTGCAATACCAAGAGCCTGTGCTGCGATACCGATACGGCCGCCGTCAAGAGTTTTCATAGCAATTTTGAAGCCATCGCCACGCTTACCAAGGAGGTTTTCCTTTGGAACCTTAACATTATCAAAGATAAGCTCACAGGTAGAAGAACCACGGATACCCATCTTCTTTTCCTTTTTACCTACAGAGAAGCCGTCAAATGCGCTCTCAACGATAAATGCGGACATTTCAGGACCCTTTGGTCCCTTGCCGGTAACTGCGATGATGATATATGTAGATGCGTAGCCTGCGTTTGTGATGAAGATCTTGCTTCCGTTAAGGAGATAGTGGTCCTCTTTTTCAACAGCTACTGTCTGCTGGTTACTTGCATCTGTACCTGCGTTAGGCTCTGTAAGACCGAAAGCGCCGATCTTTCTGCCGCTTGCAAGGTCGGGAAGGTACTTTTTCTTCTGATCCTCTGTTCCGTATTCAAGGATAGGAGCTGCACAAAGAGATGTGTGTGCAGAAAGGATAACGCCTGTAGTTCCGCAATGCTTGGAGAGCTCTTCTACCGCAGAGATATACATATTGTAGTCGCCGCCTGCTCCGCCGTATTCCTTAGGAATGATGATACCCATAAGGCCCATCTTTGCCATCTTTTCTACTGTTTCTTTTGGGAATCTTTCTTCCTCGTCAACTTCCTGTGCAAGGGGCTTAACCTCTGTCTCAGCGAAGTCCTTTATCATCTGTTCAAACAGAATTGACTTATAGTTTGCCATATTTCCTCCTTAACCGTTGAACTTAACGGTTGCCATACCTGTAATAACTGCCTTGCCGTCCTGGTTGTAGCAGGTTGTATTAAGCTTAATGATCTTCTTGTCCTCGCGGATTTCTGCAATCTCTACTTCCGCGGTAATATCGTCACCTACGAAAACGGGAGCTACGAAGCGAAGGTCTTGACCAAGATAAATTGTACCGGGGCCGGGGAGCTTGTTAGCAAGAACAGCAGAGATAAGACCGGATGTAAGAATACCGTGTACGATTCTCTTGCCGAATACTGTGTTCTTTGCATATTCGTCGCTCATGTGGATTGGGTTAACGTCAAGGCTCACACCTGCAAAGAGGGTAAGGTCCGCAGCTGTAAAGGTCTTCTGCACCGATGCTTTTTGACCTACCTGAAGTTCATTGAATGTCATTGTTATTTCCTCCTGAAATAGTAAAAATGAATTTTGTTCATAATTTGAAGCCAAAAAATGAGTACGCATTGTACTCCGAGTTAAGAATGTGAATAAAGTTCATATTTTGTGGCCAAAAAATAGGCGTACGCCAAATTTACACCAAAAATGTTGAATATCATTCATATTTTTTACACTTATATTATATAACATTCGAATTTTCTTGTCAATATATAATGTAAAAATTAAAAGTTAGTAAATAATTTTAGTGAAAAATATACAAAAATATTACCGAAACCTATTGCAATTTGCCGAAAGAAATGTTATAATAACATTGATTTTTTTAACGAAAGGTATCACAATGTCAACTTCAACATTAACCGTAAAAGGTGTCAACCAACCAAAGACAAAGCTGGGTTTGGCCAAGATGCATAAAATTATAGAGGCGGCAGAGGAGCTTTTCACAAACGTGGGCTTTTATCAGACCTCAATTTCCGACATTTGCAAGAGAGCGAGCACCGCTGTAGGAACTTTCTACATATACTTTAATACAAAAACCGACATCTACAGATATTTGATGGAAAAATACCAGCACGAAATAAAATCCAGACTCTCTGATAGTATCGCAGGGTGCTCCAGCAGATATGAGTGCGAGCGCGAGGGTATTAAATGTTTCGTTAAATACGCTGTGCAAAATCCTAATGTTTACAACATTATCTGGGGAAGCCTTTCTATCGACAAAAATATGTTCATAGATTACTACGTTTCCTTTGCAAAAAGCTATACAAAGGGGCTTGCCAAGAGCTTTGACGAGGTTAATACCGTTGACCACACAACTGTTGCCTATGCGCTGATGGGTATTTCCAATTTCCTTGGTCTGCGCGCTATGTTCGAGAATATGAGCGCGGAAGAGATAGAAAATATGATCGACAACACTCTTATGCCCGCCCTGCTCGAAGGTGTACTGAAGAAAAACTAAATAAAGCATTTTTACATAACTAAAAAAGAGCCACTTTACTGCATTTTCGCGGCATTGTAGCTCTTTCTTTTTTTGTCCAATTTATTGATTTTCAGTTCGGTTTTGTTCAGAATTTTATCCCTAATATCTTTTGTCATCCTATAGAAAAACAAAGAGCAAAGCCCGTAAAATGCAAATAATAGTTTTCATATTATCCACATTTGAGCCTTGCTCCGTTTATTATTCTGCTATTTCTTCTTTAGAAACAGCTCTTCTCTTTTTAATCGCATTCTGCTGGCATCGCTCATAAATTATCTCGGTGGCAAAGGCAAGCTTTGTAATCACATTCGCCTTTGTAGGATAGCAGTAGAATGAGTCATTCTCGGTAGAAACGTCAATACAATCTGCCAAGGGCTTTATCTTTGGGAAATCATATTCAACGTGAAGTCCGCTGGTTTGTATGGGGGTTCTGTGGATACAGAAATCTTCTCCCTTATAGCTTCCTCTGACAACAAAGCCGTCCTTTTCATTGTGGGTGAGAGTACCCTTTCCAAGGTAGGGGAAGCTGTAGCATCCGGGCTGTGAATAGATCTCAACATCGTCCTCAAACTTATATTCACCGGACTCGATCTGTTCTCTTACCTGCTCCTTTTCCCAATTAAACCAATCAGGAACGTGAGAGAACTCGGTTTCACCCTCATTAGCAGAAAGTGTACCATCCTCATTGAGCGTCCATCTCTTGCCACATTCCTCGCAGTAAAGCTCTGCGCCCTGTGAGTTCATTTTAGACTCGGTCATACAATGTGGACACTGGTAAAGAACCTTGTGCAGACCCTCTGCTCTCTTTGGCTCGGTGATAAGAATTCCGTTATCCTTCTGGTACTTATACTCGTCGTAGCTCATCTCTTTTCTGATGAAGGCATTGATTTGTTCTGCGGACATCTTCTCTATATCTTCAACGGTGAGAACCAGCTTGATGGTCGTGTGCATAGGCACCTTTCTTACATTTTTAACATTCCATGCAGGCATATGGAGGTGGTTACCTCTCTGCATAACAAGAACGATTGGCACCTTACATCTCTTGATAAGCATACCGAGAGAATCGGGAAGATAGGACGTTATTCCACAAGGGGAATATCTTGCCTCCGGGTACATGGTAAGAACGTCACCGCGGGAAAGAACCTTTCTTATGGACTTGATAAGATGAATATCGGAGGTGAATTTTCTTGTGCCGATAGAGCCGATCCATTCCATAAGCCAGGGGCGAAGATAATAGCCATCAACATTAACAACATTATTCATTCGCTGGGGATAGGTGCCAAGGGCAACAAGCTCAAAATCCACAAAGGACAGGTGATTTGATAAAATCATATATGGCGGCTTGAGCCCCTCCATACCAACGCGCTCGATTTTCTTTTTCTTGCCAAGAAGCATTATCTGTGATAAAACCCAAATAAGCCAGGTGAGATATATTGGTTGTCTGATAGGATATTTTGCTGTTTTATAGTACCTATCATAACTATAGTTTACATTTTTTGGAACAATTTCGTTATTCATTGGACTGCACTTTTAACATTGTCATTTAAAATTCGGGTGTTATCCGTCAAAATCAAATGGTGTATTTTCCTTTATATTCTTTGTATTTTTCATCAAACAAGGAGTTATCACGCTTCATTTCACGCATATATTTATGGCTATCTATGATCTCCCTCTCGGAAATTTCAATAACACATTCCGCAATATTGGAGCAATGGTCTGATACTCTCTCAAAGTTATTAAGAATGTCGGCAAGAACAAATCCATGCTCTATTGTACATTCATTAGCCTGAAGACGGCGGATATGATTTTTCTTTATCTTGTTCTTAAGTCCGTCAATAACCTGCTCGAGAGGCTCAACCATCTTTGCTTTTTCAACATCGTTTTCAATAAATGATTGCTCTGTAAGACTCAAGATTTCAAGAACTGCCTCACTAAGAACAGATATCTCACGCTTAGCCTCATTGGAGAATTCAAGCTTCTTGTCTGCTATTTCCTCTGCAGATTCAACAATGTTCACCGCGTGGTCGGAGATACGCTCAAGGTCACCAATAATGTGAAGAAGCTTTGTTATCTGCTTAGAATCCTGGTCATCAACATTATTTTCGGTTATCTTAATGAGATATGCGCCAAGGCTGTCCTCGTAATTATCTGCTTTATTTTCCTGTTTTCTGACCTTTTCGGCAAGCTTAGGATCATAGGAGTTAAATACGGAAACAGCATTTCTTATAGCCTTACAGGAAACAGTTGCCATAGCGCCTGTAACCTCATTTGCACGCTCAACGGCGATAGAAGGAGTAAGAATAAGACGCTCGTCGAGGGGACTGCTCTTTTCATCCTCATCATCCTCTTTGTCCTTAATGGTGAGAACCGCAAGCTTTTCAAGCTGCTTATAGAAGGGAGAGATAAGGGCAACAGAAAGCACCTTGAAGATAGTATGCACTGCGGCAACGCCCCACATATCGATAGGACCTAGTGCAAATGCCTTTATCTGATCAAAAATCGCCCAGAATATATAGTAGATTGAAAGCCAGCAAACAACACCAATGATGTTAAAATACAAGTGAACAAGGGCAGCTCTCTTACCATTTCTATTTGCGCTAACAGAAGAAATCATTGCAGTAACGCAAGTACCGATATTCTGTCCCATAATGATTGGAATGGCAGTGCCAAAGGTAATAGCACCCGTGGTAGTAAGCGACTGTAAAATACCAACCGACGCAGATGATGACTGAACTATAGCAGTTAAGATACATCCTGCAAGCACGCCTAAGATTGGGTTATTGAACGTAGTGAGAATACTCTTGAAAGATTCATTGTCCTTAAGCTCGCTAACTGCACCACTCATCATATCCATACCTACCATAAGCACGGCAAAGCCGATGAGAATGAAGCCAATATCCTTCTTACGTCCTCTCTTAACAAACATAATAAGGCAAATGCCTATAACAGCCACAAAGGGAATCCAGGAATCGGGCTTAAGCCACTTGAGAGCATCGCCAACGCCGGAAAGACCGGTAAGCCAGGATGTTACAGCAGTACCAACGTTTGCGCCCATAATAACTCCAACAGCTTGAAGAAGTGTCATAGTGCCTGAGTTAACAAAGCCAACTACCATAACCGTAGTAGCAGAGGAGGACTGGATCACGGCTGTTACGCCAAGTCCAAGAAGAAAGCCCTTAACGGGATTAGATGTCATTTTTCCAAGAATTGTTTTAAGGCTTGAGCCTGCGCTCTTTTTCAGCGCGTCACCCATAACGTCCATTCCGTAAAGGAACAGGGCCAAGCCGCACAAAAGTCCTAAAATATCCATAGTATTTCCTTTCGAAAAAACACACGAACAAAAAGTCCGCAGAATTTCACGATAACATTATATCAAAAATCCCTCTGTTTTTCAAGTGTTTTTTTACACGGGCGCGTTTTGTGTACATTTTAGACAAAAAAAGAGGCGACCAAAATCGATCGCCCGAAAAAAATTTATTTATTTTTAACAACTTATCAGCCAACTACCTTGTATCCCGCGCCCTCAACCGCACTTGCAAGTAAATCTCTGTCAAGGTCCTCACCGCTGATTTTTGCAGTACCGTCATTGTGGCTAACGATTGCTTCGCTAACTCCGCTCTGCGCCTCAAGAACCGACTTTACTCTAGCCTCACAATGGGGGCACATCATTCCTTCAATTTTAAGTTCAACTGTCATAGTTAATATCTCCTTTTCGGTTATAATTTCTTCTTTGATTTCTTCTTTTATTTCTGTATTTTTTCTTCTTTCAAACATATTTAATCGCAGAGCGTTCATAACAACAATAAAGCTGGATACGCTCATAGCCGCCGCGCCAAACATAGGTGTAAGCTCAAGTCCGATGCCCCTGAAAGCTCCCATAGCAAGCGGAATACCAACAATGTTATAAATAAATGCCCAGAAAAGATTTTCCTTGATGTTCAAAAGCACGCGTTTGCCAAGCCTGATAGCTCTGGGAATATCCTTTACATCATCGCTCATCAGCACAACGTCGCTGGACTCTATTGCAATATCCGTACCTCCACCAATGGCAACGCCAACATCAGCGCGAGTAAGGGCGGGCGCATCATTAATGCCATCTCCAACCATCATCACTCTGCCATCTTTCATAAGGGTGCGAACTACCTCCTCCTTATCGTTCGGAAGCACGTCCGATATGATTTCATCCACGCCGAGGGGAGTGCCAATAGCCCTTGCAACTCGTTTGTTATCGCCGGTGAGAAGAACGGTTTTTATACCCATCTCTCGAAGCTCGCCGACAGCCGATACCGCAGTTTCACGCAGGGTGTCTGCAACCGATATAATGCCTATCAAATCGCCGTCCAAAATAAAGTAAAGAGGTGTTTTTCCTCCCTCCGAAAGTTCTTCGCCCAAGGTCACATATTTGGGATTTATAGACACTCTTTCGGTAGCGGTTTTCAGGTTGACGCCCATAACATCTTTTCCGTTTACCTTGGCAAACACTCCGCTGCCGCTCACTGCTTTAAAGCCTGAAATATCAACATTTTGCAAATCTTTATTTACATATTTCTTAATTGCAACCGAAATTGGATGCTCGCTCATTTTTTCTACAGCCGCCGCATAAAACAGCAGATCATCTCTGCGAGAAGCATCACAGGGTATAACATCCACCACTCTCATGTCGCCGTTTGTAACGGTTCCGGTCTTATCAAACACAACGGTCCTCACCCTACCCGAAAGCTCAAGAGCGGTAGCATTTTTATAGAGAATACCAAGCCTTGCACCAACGCCGGAGCCTACCATAATGGCAACAGGAGTCGCAAGTCCGAGAGCACAAGGACAGCTGACAACCAGTACCGCAATAGCCGAGGAAATCGCAACCTCAACGTCCGACTTAAGTAAGATATGAACCGCCAGAGTAAGTGCAGAAAGCAAAAGAACAACGGGTACAAAAACGCCCGATACCTTGTCCGCGAGCTTGGCAATTGGTGCTTTGCTGGCAGATGCCTCCTCCACCATTTTGATTACCTTTGAATAGGTGGTTTCGTTTAGCGCCCTTGTAGCTCTGCATTTCAAAAATCCGGACTGATTTACTGTCGCTGCCAAAACAGATGAACCCACAGTCTTTTCAGCAGGTAAGCTCTCGCCGGTAAGCGCTGACTCCACAATCTGGCTCTCGCCCTCAACAACAACTCCGTCAACGGCGATCATCTCACCGGGCCTTACAACAAACACCTCGCCAACCATAACCTCCTCTGCAGGCACAGTCAGCTCCACCCCATCTCTTATTACTGTTGCAGTTTTTGGCGACAGCTCAAGCAGGCTGTTTATAGCATCGGTGGT
The DNA here is from genome assembly GCA_045612865.1 of Eubacteriales bacterium. Classification (GTDB taxonomy): domain Bacteria; phylum Bacillota; class Clostridia; order Oscillospirales; family CAG-272; genus UBA1740. The sequence continues at coordinate 8,590 of JAZKZW010000089.1, read as the reverse complement.
TCTGCCTTTTGCTAGTGCCTCAAGAAGCTTTCCAACAGTAATCAAGGTCAATATCATTGCGGCAGATTCAAAATAAAGTCCGTGAAGGTGGTGGTATGCCGTAGATACATTTCCTGACACACATTCCGCGCTCATAGAGAACAGCACCCAAACGCTATAAAGGAACGAAGCACCCGAGCCAAGAGAAACGAGAGTGTCCATATTGGGCGACTTATGAATTACACCCTTAAAACCGTTTATAAAGAACTTTTGGTTGATTACCATAACAGCGGCAGCAAGCAGCATCTCAACGATAGCAATAGCCAAGGGATTTTTTGCTAGCACCCCGGGCAAAAAGGCTCTCCACATAACGTGACCCATAGAGATATACATCAGGGGAATCATCAATGCAAGCGATGCAACAAGTCGCCTTATAAGAACAGTTTTTTCACTATTTTGTAAACTTTTATTTTCTTTTTGAGGACTTTTATCACCTTTCAACGTCGCAGAGTATCCCGCATCTTCTACCGCGGAAATAATATTTTCTGTCAGCGCATCCCCCACCACTGTCATTGAATTTGCAAGAAGATTTACCTGGCATTCCTCTACTCCTGCCACCACAGATACCGCGCGCTCCACCCTAGCCGAGCAGGCAGCACAGCTCATACCCAAAACATCAAAGTGCCTTTTTTCCATCATTTCATAAACCTCTCAATCACAGAAATCAGCTCTTCTATTTTCTCATTATCTCCGCTTTTTACCCCGTCTATAACGCAGGATCTTATATGAGCCTCAAGAATCTCGCGAGAAAAAGAGCCAATAGCCGACGAAACAGCCGCGGTCTGGGTCAATATGTCAACGCAGTATTTATCATCCTCTACCATGGACTTTATGCCTCTTACCTGCCCCTCGATCCTGGATAGCCTGTTGATCAGGGCGCGCTTTTCATCATCGGCGCGCTTTTTTGTTTTTTCGCAACAATTTTCCATAAAGCACTCCTTAAATTATGTTTGTTTTAATTATATTATATACCCTATGGGGGTATTTGTCAACCGTATTTAATAATTGTTTACAAAATAAAAAAGAGAGGGCTGCCGTTTTAGAGCAGCCCTCAAAATAAGGTTACGCTATTTGCACTATTTCGCTATGAACAGTACCAGATAATAACCAACATCTGTGTAGTCGTAGATGTAATAATCCACGTTTGCAACATCAATAGCGTCATCAAGATATGTAAAGATATTATTTTTTATGTCATTGCCCACAGGAGTAAACTTTAATGAGTAGTTCTTATAAATCTCATCACCTGTTGCGTCAAACATTGCATCAACTATATAATTGAGCTCTCTATATGTGCTGATTACAAAATCATTACCATTTGCATCAACGTCAACTTCATAATATTTGCTCGCTCTATTTGAGTTGTTGTTATTTCCCTCAAGGAGATCGTCCCAAATTCCGCTATATATATAGTTGGTGTCACTATATCCAGCACCCTTCTTATAGGTGTTTACAGGGCAAAGGAAGAAGGCATAGTCAGCAATCTCCGCCTTTTTGTTCAGATCGGTAAAATTAATTCCTGCATCACCTGCTGTAGTATCTACCATATACCACACGCCATCAATTTTAATGTAGTTCCAAGCATGGCCGGATTGATTTGGTATATAAGATTCGCCCCAGTCACGAACACACTCGATACCTTCCATTCTGCAAAGGAGAACAAATGCCTTGCTCTTTCCGTCACATACCGCTCTCTTATATTCAAACACACCCTCGAGGAAATAGCAAACGTTGTTTGGTCCGCTCTCACTTTCGGCTGCGTCCAAGGCATCATAGTCATAGCTTACCATATCAACAAGGTATTCATAAATTGCAAGAGCCTTTTCATAGTCTGTCATATCGTCGTTTACGATGCTTCTAAGAATGCTCTTTGCCTCCTCATAAAAGGCCTCTGCCTTGGTATTTTTTGCCGGGAACACAGGGAGATAGTTGTGCTCAAGTGCCCACCACAAGCTCTCGGAGTTATAAACCGCCATAGTTCCTGCATTATTCTTGGTTATAGCAAAATCCTCAAAATCAGCCGATCTCTTTGGTTCACCATCAAGATAATCACGAACCAGCATATTACCGTTTTTATAGTTTTTATATGTATTTTTTACTGTTTGAGGAATCACGCAAGACGCTGTTTCTGTGTCATATATCAGCGTGAAGGTAGGATAACGTGTTGCAAATGAATACTCATAATAAGCAAGGTGACTCAGCTCTTTATTTTCATTTTTTAAATATCCGTTTAAGAAGAAATCCTCAACATCCTTAAAGCCGGTAAGCATATTTTTGAAATCAAACTTTACAGACTTATAGCAGTTAGCAATAGCATAATCAAAAACTGCGTCAATTTCCGCATAGCTTGAAACTACGTGTACTTCATCATCGGTCAAGGTTGTATTGAAATTATAACCACTTTGTAAACCATAGTAGGGATTTGTAGGGCTTAAAGTCTGGTTTTTATCAGATAAAATTTCCACACCGGTATCGACAATTGCATCATCTTTAGGCTCGGTATCATCTATATTTCCGCCAAGCAATATCCCAAGAATAGCATCACAAGATGTCATAGAAAGCACTATAATAAAAGCAAAAATCAAAACCAACAATCTTTTGAGAATACTTTTCATAAAAATCTCTCCTTTAATTTACTGTTATGCTTTATTATACCATAATATATAATACAATTCAATAACTTTTTGTAAACATTAGAAAAAAGCGAAAAACAAAAAGAAGCTACCCCGGATATTGCGCCGAGATAGCCTCTTAAAACTATATATTTTTATACGAATAAAGTTAATATAAAGGACACAACGATCCAGCCAAGTCCGAGCCATAAATACTCGAAGGGCACAGATTTTCTTTTAGCCCTTTTTTCAAGCTTGTATTCATAAAATCCGCCCTCATCTTTACTTTTCTGATAAGGAGTAAAGAGATAAAGCAAGGATTTGAAACCATAAGTGATGATATCAAGCACTCCTGTCGTGGAGATCCAGAGCAGAAGTCCAAAGCCCGTAAACATCAATCCCGCAACGAAAAATCCGTCACTAACAGCCTGAATTACAGGCATTTGAATCTGAACCGGAGGTGTTTGTGACATATCGTATATAGGGGTTTTTATTCTGTAGGAAGTCACCAGCAATATGGCGATCAGGGATACTACGCCGGCAATAGCCCAAGTGATCAGCTTTTTGTGTTTATTTTCCATTTGTTATTTCAATTCCTTCTGGTACTGTCTTAATTCTGCGGAGTTGCAATATACAAAGTGTCCGGGCTTAACCTCATGCATCTTGGGCTGTTCCTTAGAATAATCGTGGGATGCAAGAGGATTATAAACGATTCTCTGTCTCTTCTTCTCGTACATTGGGTCGGGAAGAGGAATAGCGGAAAGAAGTGACTTAGTATAGGGGTGAAGTGGGTTTCTGAATAGCTCGTCAGCGGGAGCAAGCTCAACCATCTTACCAAAGTACATAACACCGATTCTGTCAGAGAAGTACTTTACAACAGAAAGGTCATGGGCAATGAAAAGAATGGTAAGACCAAGCTCGTGACGAAGATCGTTGAGAAGGTTAATAACCTGAGCCTGAATAGAAACGTCAAGTGCGGAAACGGGCTCGTCTGCGATAATGAGATCGGGCTCCATAATTACTGCACGTGCAACACCAATTCTCTGCTTCTGTCCACCGGAGAACTCGTGAGGATAACGAGAAGCGTGCTCTTTTACAAGACCTACAAGCTCAAGGATCTTATATACCTTCTCGTCGATCTCCTTCTTATCCTTCATACCATTGATGATAAGTCCCTCTGCAATAATATCGCGAACTGTCATACGGGGGTCAAGAGAAGCAATGGGATCCTGGAAGATCATCTGAATCTTTGTTCTGAGCTTCTTGTCGATATGTCTCTTATCACGGATAGCTACCTTCATATCGCGCTTTTGCTGCTGGATGAGCTCGTGGTTTTCCTTAATCTCATCTCTGATATCTCTGCGCTCTGATAATTTAGCAAATCTTCTATCCTTTTTGAGCTGCTTGATCTTCATTTCAGCCTTTTTAATTGTGTACTTGTAGTGACCTGTACCTGTAGCAATTCTCTTGCCCTTAAAGTAAACGTTACCACCTGTAATATCATAAAGACCAATGATAGAACGACCGGTTGTGGTTTTTCCGCATCCAGACTCACCAACAAGTCCGAATACCTCACCCTTTTTAACGTCAAAGCTTACGTCGTCAACAGCCTTGTTAAAGCCGAAATACTGGCAGAGGTGCTCAACCTTGAGCAAAACTTCGTTATTATTCGGTGTATTTGCCATTACTGATTACCTCCACGTTTTCTCATTCTTTCAATTCTATCGGCAACAACCTTTGGCATACCGATCTTTGGCGCCTGGGGATGGAGGAGCCATGTAGCAGCCTGGTGAGTTTCGGAAATCTTGAACATAGGAGGCTGCATCTCGAAGTCGATCTCAAGCGCATACTTGTTACGGTCTGCGAAAGCATCGCCAACGGGAGGATAGATCATGTTAGGAGGTGTACCGGGAATTGCTTCCAATTTATCCTTTGTATCAAGGTCGGGCATGGAAGAAAGAAGCGCCCATGTATAAGGATGTGCAGGAGCATAGAATATATCTTCTGCAGTACCACACTCAACGATCTTACCTGCGTACATAACCGCAATTCTGTCAGCCATGTTAGCAACAACGCCAAGGTCGTGAGTGATGAATATGATTGAGAGCTGACGCTCTTCTTTGATCTTGTTGATAAGCTCAAGGATCTGAGCCTGGATTGTAACGTCAAGAGCTGTTGTAGGCTCGTCACAAATAAGGATATCGGGGTTAGCTGCAAGAGCGATAGCAATAACTATTCTCTGTCTCATACCACCGGAGAACTCGAAGGGATACTGCTTGAATCTCTTAGCGGGCTCGGAGATACCAACCTCTTCCATAAGCTTGATAGCCTTGCGCTTAGCCATGCTCTGTGTTACCTTGTAAACTGTATCGGAAGCATTCTGCTTGAAGAAGTCGATAAGGTCAACAGTTTCCTTTGCAAAGTTACGATTTGCACTTTCTGCAAGGCGCTTCTGATAGTGAGTAACAAATCTTTCAACTACGCTAACAACGTCGCGCTTAACGTCTTCGAGATCGATGTATGCTGCAGGAACAACCTTCCAGTCAGGCTTCTTGCCCATTCTAACAAGGCGGTTATACTTAGCCTGCTGCTTATCGTGAATCTTCTTGCTTGCTTTATTCTTCTTTATCGCGCCAAAGTAGCTGTCGATAGCGTGAATAAGGCTGGTCTTGAAAGTATATGCAATACTATCCTTGCGGATCTCAAGTCTGTCAATAGACTCTTCAACCTCTTTAATAACTGCATTTGCACAAGCATAAACAGTCTTCTTGTGATAGCGACCACTCTTACTAAATGTTCTGATAGATCTCTTTGCATATTCAAGAGCTTCTCTCTTTTCCTTATCGTAGATGATTGCAGAATATTTGAGAGTTGCTTCAATGAAGCCAAGGAAGCGGAGCATGAAATGCTCGTCAAGATACTTAAGGAGGTATTCGTTGAGCTCCTTAACAGGCATATTTGGAAGTGGCTGATCAGCAAATGTAAGATAGTAACCCATTCTGAAGAAGTCTGGTGCATCCTTTGCTACTGCGCTTGTGAGAATTGCCTTAAGCTCTGCAAGCTTCTTTGCTGTAACTGCAAACTTGCCGCCTCTGTGCTCTATTGTGTAGCAACGAGAAATTTCCTTTACAAGCTGAAGAAGTCTTGCTTCGTTCTCAGACACAACGTATTCGTGAACTGTCTTCTTTGCAAGAGTGCAAATTTCCTTAACATCAGCCTTGCAGTTCTTAAATGCATTCTTCTCAATGTGGAAGAGAGCATCGTCGATAAGAGGAATAGCCTCGTTAGCAGATTCGTGAGCTGCATTATACTTCTGCTCAAGCTCGATATGCTTAAACTCGAATGTATCGAAATCCTTGCAAAGCTTGCTGATCTGTTCTTCGGTAAGGCTTTCGATTCTCTTACCTGTAAGGCTGGTGTAGCCACCCTCTGTAATAGCCTTAACCATAGTCTTCTTAAGAAGAGCAAGTGTGCTATTGAATGCATTACGGCTAGCCTTCTGTCTTGCCTTACCCTTAAGGAGCATAGCCTCGGTGAGCTGCTTACCAATCTTCATAATGGGGTTAAGAGAAGACATAGGATCCTGGAAGATCATTGCGATTTTGTCACCACGGATCTTGTGGAAGTCCTCTTCGCTGATCTTGAGAAGGTCCTGACCGTCGTAAATGATCTCACCGGATTCGATCATCGCATTACCTGCAAGAATACCAAGAATGGACTTTGAGGTAACAGACTTACCGGAGCCGGACTCACCAACGATGGCAAGAGTTTCGCCCTTATGCAAATCAAAGTTTATATTTCTAACGGCCTGAACCTTACCGTTTACTGTTTTGAATGATATTTTTAAATTTTTTACTTCTAATTTCTTTTCCATATTATCAATCCTCGATTCCCTTCAGTGATGGGTTGAAAGCGTCGCGGAGACCGTTACCGAAGAGGTTGAACGAAATCTCAAGCAAGGAAATGAACAACGCGGGGAACAAAATAATGTGTGGGTAGGTGGAAAGAACGCCCTGACCACCGGAAAGAAGTGTACCAACAGATGTCTGTGTAGAGCTCTCAAGGTTAACGATACCGAGGTATGTCAAGCTGGACTCGGAGAAGATAACTCCGGGAATTGAGAGAACGGAACCTGTGATAAGTGTACCCATAGCGTTGGGGAAGATGTGCTTAAAGATAAGTCTTCTGTCACTTGCACCGAGAGTCTTTGCAGAAAGAACGTACTCCTGATGCTTGAATCTATAGAACTGCATACGGGTTCTACCTGCCATACCCAGCCATCCGGTCAGAATGAAGGCGAATACCATCGACCATACCGGACCAACCTTTGATGCAAGGTGGAGCTGGAACAGCGACATAACTACCATTGAGGGCATACCGCCGAGAATATCAGAAATTCTTTCCATCACGATGTCAACAGTTCCGCCGTAGAAGCCTTCGATCGCACCATACATAGCACCGATGAAGAGGTTTACTGCAGAAATGCAAATAGCAAGGATAAGAGAGAATCTAGCACCGGCTGCAAGTCTTGTAAGGATATCCTGGCCCTTCTGGTTAGTGCCGAAGAGGAAGGATGCCTCGTGTCCATATCTGTAGTGGAAGTAGTTATTAAGCAATACTCTTACCTTGTAGGAAGGAACGATATTACCGTTAACTGTTACGTGAGACATCTGAGCGTAAAGGTAATTACCGTCATCGCTCTCTACACGAAGGCTGTCGTAATTATAATAAGTGTCGGTATAAAGCAAGCCTGAATATCTGAAGTCATTTTTATCTGCATAACATTCAACAAGCTGGCCGTTTTCATATCTGGGGTTACCCTTTGCATCTGTAGCGTACCAAACGTTAGCATCCTGCTGCTTGCTAACAGCAATAAGGGGTTCATCTTTTTTGTTTACAACTCTTGTAAGTGTGGTATCAACCACGGGATAAATAACCTGAATACCGGTTTCGTTCTGCCATCTCTGGATATCCTCGAACTGTTCACGGGTAAGGGTTAAATATTCCATACCGAGTGTGATATAAGAGTCGATTCTTACATCAAAGTACTGAGTATCGTTTTCAATGTAGAATTTATCAAGCTTTGTAATAGCCTTATAACCGGTCTCCTGTTCAAGAGCCTTAAGTGTGTTATAACGGTTTCTGTTAATTGTAGTGTCCTTACCACCATCCCAGAATCCGGTGCCTACAAACATTTCGTTTCTTGGAAGAAGGTTTCTGTAGGTAAGATATGTGGTATCTGTAAGTGCCTTAGAATAAGTTGTCTCACAGAAAACAGGAACAAAAATAGCGAAGAGCACAAGAAGGATGATGATTACAGCCGCAACTACAGAGGACTTGTTCTTACAGAATCTTCTGAATACGTCCTTTGCATAGCTCATAGGCTTGGTATCAAACTTCTTATCACCGGTTCTACGTCCGGGATCTGCAAAGCGGAGCTTTTCTAATGGTATATTCTTAATGTTTACATTCTTTTCCATTATCTTTCTCCCATTCTTATTCTAGGATCTACAAAGCCATAGCTAAGGTCAACTACGATACCGGAGGCAAGGCCTACGAGGGTATAGAAGGAGTTGAGAAGCAGGTAAACGTTGTAGTCAAGCGCAGTGATAGATGCAAGGTAGAGACCGCCAACACCGGGAATACCGAAGATCTGCTCAACGATAAGAGAACCGCCGATGATACCTATGAATTCACCAAGAATCATGGGGAAGATAGGCACCATTGAGTTTCTCATCGCGTGGCGAACTGTAGCCTGTCCTCTTGTCAAGCCCTTAGTTCTCGCAAGGAGCATATACTCCTGAGTAAGAACCTCGCAAAGCTCGGCTCTGGTATATCTTGCAAGACCTGCGATAGTACCGAGAGCAAGAGAAAGCACTGGAGGAATGATGGATACAAACATCTTCCAGGAGAAGTAGTCTGTACCGGGGTTCATAGTG
>JAZKZW010000088.1:0-2128 GCA_045612865.1 Eubacteriales bacterium | reverse complement strand
CGATCTGAATCTTTGTGTAGTCCTGACGATGACCGATCTTCTTCTTTTCGTTCTTCTTAGACTTGTATCTAATAACGTCGATCTTCTTGGACTTGCCATTCTTAACAACATTTGCAACTACAGTTGCACCTGCTACATAAGGAGTACCAACGGATAAAGATTCACCGCCAAGGCAAAGAACCTTATCAAATGTTACCTTTTCTCCCTCGGAAACGCCAAGCTTCTCTACGAAGATAACGTCACCCTCGGAAACCTTGTACTGCTTTCCACCTGTTACAAAAATAGCGTACATGTAAAAGCACCTCACTTTCGTGTAAAATCGCTATCATAGGCGCCAGGCAAATGCCCAAACTTCCCAGCCTATCAATAAGCGTCGTAATATTATAACACTACCTGACAAAATTGTCAATAGCTTTTTAAAATATTCTTAAATATTTTTTATATTATTCTGCGTCGCAATCAGCGCTGCAATTTGTGCAGTCGCCATCGCAGATTTCAATGCCTGTTACAAGCTCGCCGCAAGCGGGGCAAACAAGCTCGTCTTCTTCAAGGCTATCGTCGAAGCATACGATCTCGCCGCAGGAAGGACATTCGATTTCATAGTAATCGGAATCTTCCTCGTCGTAATCTTCGTAGTCCTCATCTTCGTCGTAATCGTCGCCGAAGTAAATCTCTTCTTCAAGCTCGCCAAGATCGTGGTCAAGTTCCTCAACATACTCGTGAAGATCTCTGTTATCTGCCTTGAGCGCGGAGATTTCATCTGCCATATCAGCAATAAGAGTAAGCATCTCGGAGATGATCTTCCCTTCCTTCTTTGCTGTGTCGATTTCATAACCGTCAAAGAGTCCCTTGATGTATGCTGCCTTTTCTGTAATTCCCATAATATTTCTCCTTTAATGTAATATGCAAAGTGCTCCCCATATGGAGAGCACTTATCGTACAATTAATTTTTAGTAGAATTATGCTCTTTCGAGATATTCACCTGTTCTGGTGTCAATTCTAAGAACATCGCCTTCGTTGATGAAGATTGGAACCTTAACTACTGCGCCTGTCTCAAGAACTGCTTCCTTTGTTACGTTAGTAGCTGTATCGCCACGAACGCCAGGTTCAGTTTCGGTAACTGCAAGCTCTACGAATGTTGGGGGATCTACGGAGAATACGTTGCCCTTCCAAGAAGAAATACGGCAAACAGTGTTTTCCTTAACGAACTTGAAGTTGTCACCAAGCTTGTCAGCGTTAAGAGGAATCTGCTCGTAAGTTTCCTGATCCATGAAGTAGTAAAGCTCACCATCGTTGTAAAGGTACTCAAGGTCCTTTCTCTCGATAACTGCGTTTTCAAACTTTGCTGTGGGGTTGAAGGAAGCTTCACGGATTGCGCCTGTAACAACGTCTCTATACTTTGTTCTTACGAAAGCTGCACCCTTACCAGGCTTAACGTGCTGGAACTCGATTACCTGATATACTTTACCTTCCATTTCGAATGTAACACCATTCTTGAAATCACCTGCTGTTAACATAAATATAATTCCTTTTCTTGGCGAATTTTTGAATTTTCGATTCGGGCATTACGGTCCGCCACAACCTTTTTTAGAGATTTTCTCAAATGCCCATAACATACACAACTATTGTACTATAAAATAATAAAAAAATCAATAGGTAAATACAATTTTTTTCATAAAAATTGAAAAATCTTTTGCTTTTTACATCAAATTACAGGATTTCTATCAACTCTTTGCTTGAATGAGTGAAGTTTCTAACTCCATTCTCTTCGATAGCGAGCATATCTTCGATACGGCAACCGTATTTTCCAAAGAGATAAATAGCAGGCTCAACAGTTACAACATTTCCGACTTTAAGTGTGTTACCGAAGGCGGTAGCGCTGAGTCTTGGTGCTTCGTGAATGAAGAGGCCTACGCCGTGGCCGAGAGAGTGACCAAAAGCGCCATTATATTCGGGCACTGCGTTGATAATATCACGCGCTACCTTATCAGCCTGGCCGGGGTCACAGCCTGCTCTCAAATATTCGATAGCGGAAAGCTGTGCATTAAGAACTGTGTTATAAAGTTTTTTGATTTCTGCATCTGCTTTGCCGATTACAACAGTACGAGTCATATCAGAGCAATAGCCA
>JAZKZW010000087.1:0-4015 GCA_045612865.1 Eubacteriales bacterium | reverse complement strand
CATCATGATAAGGGGACCGATGGTGATAACCTTATCAAAGGTCTGACCATTAGCAAACATCTCGTTAAGAGGAACGCAAACGTTACCCTGTCTGCCGTAAGAGCCATCGTCTGTCATAACGTGGAGCTCGTTAGATGCTGCACGGAACTCGTCCTCAAGGATAAGGAGATCTTTATTTCTGAAACCGATAACGCTTGTTACCTCAACACCCATCTCGTGAAGCTTCTGTGCAACGGGAAGAGCGATAGCACAACCAACGCCACCACCAACGATGCAAACCTTCTTAAGACCATCAAGGTGAGTAGGAACACCGAGAGGACCGCAGAAATCTGCAAGGCAGTCGCCTTCTTCAAGATGATTGAGCTTTTCTGTAGTAGCACCAACTACCTGGAAGATGATTTTTACAGTGCCTGCTTCTCTGTCATAGCCTGCAACTGTGAGAGGAATTCTCTCGCCCTCGTCGTCAACTCTGAGGATGATAAACTGGCCGGGCTCAGCCTTTTTTGCTACGAATGGAGCGTCAATGTCCATCATAGTAACTGTAGGATTGAGTACTTTTTTCTTTACTATCTTATACATAGCTTTCTCCTGTGATTTATTTTTACATTTATAAATTTTAATTTATATGCAATTTTCACCAAATAGCATTATATCACACTTTTTTTAGGATTGCAACAGTTTTGTAAAAATATTTGTTAATTTTTTATCATTTATAATTAAAGGATAGCAATTTACACGCGTACCTCTACGAATTCATCAGCAACAAGGCTATCCTCTGTAGCTATCGAATCCAGGGCAAAAATTTTAACCCCTTCATCTCTTGCATAACGTAAAGCCTCGGCAAATTCAGGGTGTCGGTCTTCATTAGGCATAAAAACATGACAACCTTTCATCTGAATAATGAAAAATATATAAGCTTCATAGTCTTTATCTATTGCCGCGGAAAGTTCAAGAAGATGCTTAATACCACGCTCGGTAGGTGCATCGGGGAACATAGCAACGCCGTCTTCCTCAAGTGTTACGCCCTTCACCTCAACAAAAATCCTTCTCTCATCCGACTCTATATAAAAGTCAAAACGTGATTTTCCGTATGTAAATTCAGGCTTGATAATTGGATCTCTGCCAAAAAATCCCGAAACTTTCGCCCACTCATAAAACACCTTGTTGGGCGCTTGGCTATCCATATTTATGAGTGTTTCGCCCTTATGAACAGCAATGAGATCATATTTAGTTTTACGGAAAGGATTACCAGGCATATCAACGTAAACAGTTGCACCAGGTACTAAAAGCTCTTTGCATCTGCCCGTATTTTTAACATGGCATATCTCTTCTTTGCCATCTATCTCAACAAAAGCTATAAACCTATTTGGGCGAGATATAAATTTTCCTTTGGTGATTTTTCCGTATTTCATAATTGCCTCTGAACGTTTTTTCTATATTATAACACAAAATTCGACGGAAAGCAAGATGTTATTTTTGCCATATTTCTTTTGTTATTTTTGAATTTGAAGCAACGAAAATGCTGAATTTTGTAAACTATATTTGACAAAATAAAGAAAAAAGCTCCCGCTTTTGCGAGAGCTTGTCGAATAAGGCAGAACGAATGCTTCAAGTTAAATGATGATGGCGCATCCTTGCTGATGAAAAAATCAGTTAAAGGACGGGGGCTTAGTTTCGCCTGTGGCAAAGGTATTTGGGCCAGGGTTTGAGAGCGAGAAGTACATCTTTGCCGCCTTGGTGGTTCCGAAATCTCTGTTTGAGCCGCTCTCCTGAACCTTGTTGAAGGCATCGCGGAACATCTGGTTATGAGCCTCTTCTCGATTTAATAGGAAGTCTATGGTTTCTCTCACCTTCTTGTCATCGATCTGACGATAGAGGTATTCGTAAACTACTTTTGCTCTCTGCTCGGAAGCGATGTTGGAGAGCAGATCGGCACAGAGGTCGCCTGTAACAGTAACATAGTCGCCCGTCCAGGAATATCCCGAGGCGTTAATTAGTCCGGGGTTAAGCCCCAGTAAAACGTGGGACTGAATCTCGCCTGCCTTGACCTGATTTGCGTCAACGTCGTGGCCGTTGAGGAGATTTATCGTGGTTGCCACCATTTCCATGTGCCCCAATTCCTCTGCGGCGATGTCAAGAAAGAGATCCTTAATTTCAGGGTCCTTGATGCGAAAACTCTGCGACATATACTGCATAGCCGCCTTAAGCTCGCCGTTTCCTCCACCAAGCTGCTCCTGGAGCAGTGCCGCATACTGCGGATTTGGCCGCTCCACTGACACGGGATGAAATAACATTTTTTCGTGTTTGAACATAGAATACCTCCGTTTTGGGATTTTATGCTATTTTGCCCACAAGCGAAGATTTTATTCCCTAATTTACAAAAATATATTTTTTCTGCCTGAAATAGTGAAATAGGCGTTTTTGCAAATGATTATTGTCAATACCAAAAAACTCACGTTTTTCCTTTGTGAGCTTTCCAATGGTTTTCATTTTTAGTCGTCCATTAGGAAACGCATGGCTTCGGCAATACAGTCAACATAAGTGTCAAAGTATATCACCGAAAAGTTAAACAGGCTTTTCTTCAATGCTCTTGATTAAATACAATGCATAGAGAATAGGAAGAATCGTTAAAACAAGAGGGGCAATATACAGTGAAAGTGTATTTTCAACATTGAATATTGAAAGCGAATTTGTTATAGAATGTGTAATTATGCAAGGAATAAGTGATTTGCTTTTTTGGAATATGATAACAAACAGATAACCTATTGAAATTGCATAGCAAATTTGTATTAGAGTTGGAATCAAATCAGCACCGTTTAATAAGTTAACTACATGCCCTATTCCAAAAGTGATTGCAGATATATGTATAGCACCTCTAACATTCTGCTTTTCCATCATTCTGAATAGAAATCCCCTAAAAATGATTTCTTCTATAAAACCAATATTTATCATAGTCAAAACGTGGAATACTATCTCGCTTTTTGAATTGTTAATGTTAATACCATTCCACAAGTTAACCGTTGCAATAATGACCAGTGGAATAAAATATAAATATCTTTTACTATCCTCGACTCCTCGCAAGCCATAATAAGACGTGCCATTTAGTGCCAACACTATGCCGATTAACGATAAAGAAAACACCGTGTTAACAATAAATCCCTCACAGCTTGTAAATCCAAAATTCTGAACACAAAAAGAATTTATGATAACATAAAGAACAATCAGTAAAATGCAAAATAAGGTTTCGTGCTTTTCAAATATTTTCTTCATAATAACCTCTATTCAGATTAAATCTTATAAATCAGATATATCTGAAGAAATTATATCACATTCCACGCAAAAAGTAAAGGGCGATTTGATTTTACTCGAACCGCCCTGTGTTTTGTTAATTTTTATTAGATTAGATTAAAATTTCTTATCTCTCAGGATGTTCATAGCTTCGGCAAAAACAGTCAACATGAAGTATTTTTAGTGATAACAGATATCTCAAAAACATTCATTGTTGTCTTTTGTCATACGTAGATTAAATATTCACTCTTCCACCGTGATCAAGCCATCTATTTAATTTTTTTCTAACTTTTTTCATACTAAGGATATCGTTTTCTGCGAGGTCATAATAATCAGAGAGACATGCACATTGATTTCCAAAATTACAAAACGGTATTACTCGAGAAAATTTATATAAAGCCGACATCACATAATCTTCCGTTAAACTACCGTTTTTGTATCCATCTCTCAAATACAAACGCAATCTAACATACACTGATTCCTCATCAAAAGGAGCTTCAAGGCAGTATAGGTTCAAACGGTGCTCAACCTCTTTTATATCTCCACGACAATCAAGTAATTCAAGCACAATATTAGATATTGGATCTTCGGATTCAAGATATGAATCAAGCCACTCATCATAGTTATCCCAATAACCGCATAGCAACATTATTCTCTCATAATAAGCATCTTCTCGTGTCATAATTAAGCTCCTTCCTTAACTTTGTAAGTCAATTATACCACACCC
>JAZKZW010000086.1:0-9780 GCA_045612865.1 Eubacteriales bacterium | reverse complement strand
TATATACCGCAGAGAGCTTATCGGAAAGCTTTATTTTTGTGGGATTTTGCAAAGTTTGATTCACAAAACCCCTGTATTTTTTAGAAAATCAACAACCAATTACTTGGAACGGTTCTTGATAACCTCTTCCTGAATGTTCTTTGGAACATCTGCGAATCCATCGGGCTCCATTACGTAAACCGCACGACCCTGAGACATGGAACGAAGAGTTGTTGCATAACCGAACATCTGTGCAAGAGGAACGTGTGCATAAACTCTGGTAACGCCGGGAGCGATCTGTTCCATAGAGTCAACAGAACCACGACGAGAGCTTACGTCACCGATAACGCTACCCATGTAGTCGTCGGGAGTGGTTACGGAAACCTTCATGATAGGCTCAGTAAGAACGGGATCAGCCTTTCTCATAGCTTCCTTGAACGCCATAGAACCAGCGATCTTGAACGCCATTTCGGAAGAGTCAACCTCGTGGTAAGAACCATCGAAGAGTGTAACCTTAACGTCAACTACGTTGTAGCCAGCAAGGATACCAGCCTGCATTGCGCCCTGGATACCTGCATCAACTGCGGGAATGTATTCCTTAGGAATAGCACCACCTGTTACAGCGTTAATGAACTCATAGCCCTTACCTGTTTCGTTAGGCTCGATAGTGATCTTAACGTGACCGTACTGACCCTTACCACCGGACTGACGAGCATACTTTGTATCCTGAGAAACCTGCTTGCGGATTGTTTCCTTGTAAGCAACCTGAGGAGCACCGATGTTAGCTTCTACCTTAAACTCACGAAGAAGACGGTCAACGATAATCTCAAGGTGAAGCTCACCCATACCAGCGATAATAGTTTGTCCGGTTTCATCATCAGTGTAGGTACGGAATGTTGGGTCTTCTTCTGCAAGCTTTGCAAGAGCGATACCCATCTTCTCCTGACCAGCCTTTGTCTTGGGCTCGATAGCCTGACGAATAACGGGTTCAGGGAATACCATAGATTCAAGAATGATAGGATGCTTTTCATCACAGAATGTATCACCTGTAGTAGTGTTCTTTACACCAACAACAGCAGCGATATCACCTGCGTAACAAACGTCGATATCAGATCTTTCGTTTGCGTGCATCTGAAGGATACGACCGAATCTCTCATCGCTATCCTTTGTAGAGTTATAAACTGCGCTACCCTTAGCAACAGAACCGGAATAAACTCTGAAGAAGCAGAGTCTACCAACGAATGGGTCTGTCATGATCTTGAAAGCAAGAGCGGAGAAGGGTTCATCATCACCTGCGTGACGGCAATCCTCTGCGCCTGTATCAGGGTTAACACCCTTGATAGCTTCAATATCTGTAGGAGCGGGCATATACTCGATAATATTGTCAAGGAGCTTCTGAACTCCCTTATTCTTATAAGAAGTACCGCAGCATACAGGGATAATCTTGTTATCGATAGTAGCCTTACGAAGTGCTGCCTTGAGCTCTTCAACGGTAATTTCCTCTTCATTAAAGAACTTATCCATGAGTTCATCGTCTGTTTCGCAAATGGACTCAACCATTGCTGCACGATATTCCTCTGCAAGCTCTCTCATATCCTCGGGAATCTCTTCAACTCTCATGTCCTTACCAAGGTCGTCGTAATAAACGTCAGCCTTCATCTCCATGAGGTCGATGATACCGCGGAAAGTAGATTCCTTACCGATTGGAAGCTGAACTGGAACGCCGTTTGCACGGAGTCTTTCCTTAATCATCTTAACAACGCGGAAGAAATCTGCACCCATGATGTCCATCTTGTTGATATAGCACATTCTGGGTACCTTATACTCATTAGCCTGATGCCAAACTGTTTCTGTCTGGGGCTCAACACCACCCTTAGCGCAAAGAACGGTTACGGAACCGTCAAGAACTCTAAGAGATCTCTGTACTTCAACAGTAAAGTCAACGTGACCGGGAGTATCGATGATGTTGATACGGTACTTGTTGTCTTTAGCAGCGGCAGGATCGTTCTGGAACTTTGTGGGAACCCAGAAGCATGTGGTAGCAGCGGAAGTAATTGTAATACCTCTTTCCTGCTCCTGTGCCATCCAGTCCATTGTTGCAGAACCATCATGAGTTTCACCTATACGGTGAGTTTTACCAGTATAGAAAAGGATTCTCTCGGTAGTTGTTGTCTTACCGGCATCGATGTGAGCCATGATACCGATATTTCTAGTACGTTCAAGCGAAAATTCTCTTGCCATTTACCATTTTTCTCCTTAATATACTGATTAGAATCTGTAGTGTGCAAAAGCCTTGTTTGCTTCTGCCATCTTGTGTGTGTCTTCTTTCTTCTTGAAAGCGCCACCCATGCCTGCTTTTGCATCGAGAATCTCTGCAGCAAGTCTGTCAGCCATGGTTCTTTCACCACGTTTTCTGGAATAACCGATAATCCAACGGAGACCGAGAGTCTGTCTTCTCTCAGCACGAACCTCCATGGGAACCTGATAGTTAGAACCACCTACACGGCGAGCCTTAACTTCAAGTACGGGCATAACGTTCTCAAGAGCTGCTACGAATACGTCAAGCGCGTTCTCTCCGCTCTTAGCTTCGATAGTAGCGAATGCGTCGTAAACGATTCTCTGAGCAACACCCTTCTTACCATCGTACATGATATTATTGATAAGCTTAGTTACAAGCTTGGAATTGTACAACGGATCAGGTAAAACATCTCTTTTGGAAATTTGACCTCTTCTAGGCACTGTACTTCCCTCCTTCATTAAAATTATGATATCATAGGTACTCGAATATTACATTCGTTAGTGCTTCGTCTTGCGATTTTAGTAAACAACTATATCACACAGCACGCGAGCACATAATTCGTCCTAACTGTACCTTATTTGTTCTTAGGACGCTTTGCTCCGTACTTGGAGCGGCTCTGTTTACGGTTAGCAACACCCTGGGTATCAAGTGTACCACGAATAATATGGTAACGTACACCGGGAAGGTCACGAACACGTCCACCACGAATAAGAACAACTGAGTGCTCCTGAAGGTTGTGACCGATACCGGGAATGTATGTTGTAGCTTCCATTCCGTTGGTAAGTCTTACTCTTGCAATCTTACGAAGCGCGGAGTTAGGCTTCTTGGGAGTTGTAGTAGTAACCTTGGTGCAAACGCCTCTTCTCTGTGGTGCAGTCTGGTCGATAGGTTCATTTCTAAGAGCGTTAAAGCCTCTCTGAAGCACGGGTGTCTTAGACTTTGTAACCTTATCTCTACGACCCTGTCTTACGAGCTGGTTAAAGGTTGGCATGATTTTCCTCCTTCTTTAAAAGATATAGTGTTTTACTATACTCACGCAAGCACTATATGTAAATAGGAATGCATTCGTATAATTTATTGAATATGCAAAATGGCATAATTACCCCATTTCGGCACATTACACCCTATTGTATCACTTTACTTTTCGTTTGTCAAGAGTTTTTAAAAATTTCTAGCAAAATATTTTTATATAGATTTAAATGTAACAATTCTATTATTTCCTATATAGATTCCTTTATTTAAATTGTATAAAATCGTTATGCCCTTGACAAAAAATCCGCCTTGTGATACAATGAATTTAACCCTAAAAAAGGAGAAAAAACTATGAAAATATCTAAAATCGCATTACTTTTGTCTATCGTAATGGTGCTTATGTTAGCATTTAGCTCCTGTGGTGAGGGGAAAGGCACAGAAGGATTAGAATTTTATCCATTACCCGATGGTACATACGGCGTAAAAGCAGGAACAGCCCTATATCTTAATAAAATTGTAATACCAGCTAAATATAACGGTAAGCCTGTAACACAGATTTTGCCAGAGGCCTTTAATGGAGCAAAAAATCTTACTGAGATAGTTATTCCAAATAGCGTTACTAATATTGAAACTAGCGCGTTCTCTGGTTGTTCTAGCCTTACCAGCATCGTGATACCAGATAGCGTAACTTCTATTGGTAATTATGCGTTCTCTGGTTGTTCTAGCCTCACTAGTGTGGTTATTCCCGATAGCGTTACTTATATTGGCTATGGTGCGTTTATGGGTTGCTCTAGCCTTACCAACGTAGTTATTGGCAACGGAGTTAATCATATTGGCGAGATAGCATTTTATATGTGCAAAAACCTTACAAGTGTTGAATTTAAGGATCCATATTGCTGGGTAGAGGACAGATCACATCCAATCTTAACAATTGATCTTGCAAACCCCAACACAGCAGCACAGTATTTAACATCAACATACCTTTATCACACTTGGACTAAAAAATAAAATCACGTTTTATATAGTTCAAAAGCAAACTACACTTTACATATTTATGGAAAAAGCCCTCCGATTTTGGAGGGCTTTAATTTTTTGTTTTACGCTTTAACCGCATCGCGGAATTGATATAAGTACAACTTCTTATACTCTCCGTCGAGGGCGAGAAGCTCATCGTGTGTGCCTCTTTCAACAACTCCTGTGGAGTCAAGGACTACGATTTCATCTGCGTTCTTTACGGTGGAGAGTCTATGGGCAACGACGATTACCGTTCTGCCTACTGAAAGCTCCTCGAGGGCTGACTGAATCTGCATTTCGGTTGCATTATCAAGGGCGCTTGTTGCCTCATCAAGGATAAGGAGCTTTGGGTTCTGAAGGAACACTCTGGCAATGGAGATACGCTGACGCTGACCGCCCGAAAGCTTAACGCCGCGCTCGCCAACGTGGGTATCATAGCCCTTGTCAAGAGTTGAAACAAAGTCATGTATATTTGCTTTTTTCGCTGCTGCGATAATTTCCTCGTCGGTTGCATTTTCTGTGCCGTAGGCAATATTTTCTCTCACAGTTCCGTCAAAGAGAAATACATTCTGTGAAACCATGCCGATGCTGCGACGAAGGCTGGAAATTGTAATATCACGAATATCAACTCCATCAAGGAGAATTTTTCCACCTGTTACATTGTAGAATCTCGGAATAAGGTTGCAGAGAGTGGATTTTCCGCCGCCCGATGGGCCAACGAGAGCGAGAGTTTTTCCCGCCTTGATAGAGAGGTTAAGGTCGGCAATAACAAGCTTTTCACCATCTTCCGCATCGGGAGAGTAACCGAAGGAAACGTTGTCAAACTCAATATCACCGCGAATCTCGGAAAGCTCTACAGTACCGTCATCAACCTCGTCCTTCTCATTCATAATATCGTGGAATCGTGCGAAGCCGCTCATGCCCTGCTGGAACTGCTCAAAGAGAGAAACAAAGCGGTTGATAGGGTTCATGAACATGGAAATTGAGAGCATAAATGCGGTAAAGTCACCTGCGTTAATCCAGCCTTTGTAAAGGAAGTATCCACCTGCGCAGATAACCGAAAGGTACATAAGGTCGGTCAAAAACTGCATTATAGAGTGGTAGAAGCCCAGGGAGAACATTGCATCGCGTCTATACTTTGCGTAAAGCTCGTTTGAGGTGTTGAATTTGCATTTTTCGTGATGCTCGGCAACTCTAGCCTTGGTTTCTCTGATACCTGTTAAGGAGTTTTCAAGAGTTGAGTTTACGTCCGCCATCTGCACTCGGGAATTTTTCATAGCGGCTCTCATATTTTTTCTTGATAAGAAGGTAAAGAGGACTATGAAAGGAACCACGCAGAACATTATGCCTGTAAGAGCGGGACTGATACCTGAAAGGACGATGAAGGAGCCGATGAGCATTAAAATTGAGAGGAAAATATCCTCCGGCCCGTGGTGGGCAAGCTCCGAAACGTCAAAGAGGTCGCTGGTGATTCTGGAGAGGAGGTCGCCTGTTTTGTGGTCGTCAAAATAAGAGATGGGAAGACGCTGATATTTAGCAAAAAGATCCCTTCTCATATCCCTCTGCATACGAACACCAACAATGTGTCCCCAGTAGCCGATTATGTACTGGAAAATAGCCTTTACAACGTAGATTGCAAAGAGGAATGCCGCCGCGTGGATAAGGTATCTGACAGGCTTATTTCCATCTGCAAAGCCGTTTATAATTTCCTTTGAAACCAGCGGATAAAAAAGATTGCACACGGCAACTACAACTGCCGAGAACATATCAAGAATAAATAAATTTATGTGGGGTTTATAGTAGCTTATAAATCGTTTTATCATATTTTATAACCGTTTTTGTAAAGTAAAGTTTTCTTTTCATCGCTAGTTGAGCCTTGCGGAAGTTTTTTCTCAATCAAGCGCATCGCATTATTTTTGAAGTTTATTTCACCCTCATCCACCAAGATTTCCATCATACGGCGAACATCCGCAGTGTTATATCCCTTGGCAACGAGCTTTTGAAAGATCTTATTTGGCCCTTGAAGTTTATCATTTGCTTCATTAGTAATAAGTCGTCGGAGCTGATCGTTCTCCCTAATATATCCAAGGGAAACCATCTCCTCTGTAACCAGTTTTGCAAGGTCGGGCGCGAAACCCGCTACACGAAGCTTTCTTATAAGATTTTTCTCATTATTGTCGCCGTAAGCCAGGAGGGATAAAGCCTTCTTTTTAGCCTTATGATACTCGTTGTATCTTGCCATGCGAAGATATGTATCCTCATCGATAACCTCTCCCCTTTCGGGAGCACCACATCTTGCATATTCGGTTCGGTTTATATAAAATCTTTCTTTGAGGTCATCACTAACCACTCCTATAAGCAGAGAGCCTTCTGCAGGACCGCTTTTAACATAGGATATCTTTCTCATTTTTGTCTCCCGAATTTTTTTGGCGTTTTACATCTAGTGGGCAAGACTTTCGCCTCACCCACCAAAAACACTTTATGAAATAATCAAATAGTCGTTAATTTAAATTTTCGGCGAAGTTCGCCATAGGAATCAAAGCTCCTCGTCAAAATCGCTGATATCAAAATCCTCGTCGGTTTCGTGACCTTCTTCATTTGACATATTCTTAACTTTATCACGAACTATGCCCTCGAGCTTGTCCATAAATTCTTTGTCGGACTCAATAAGCTTTCTTACATTATCCTTACCCTGACCAAGTCTTTCGCCCTCGTAATAGAACCAAGCGCCGCTCTTATCAATAACGCCAAGCTGGATAGCCATGTCGATAATTTCGGAGGACTTGGAAATACCGGAACCGTAAAGAATATCAAACTCTGCTACCTTGAAAGGAGGAGCAACCTTGTTCTTGACTACCTTACACTTTGTGTGTGAGCCGTAAACCTCAGTACCGTTCTTCAGAGATTCAACACGGCGAACGTCAATACGAACAGACGCATAGAACTTAAGCGCTTTACCACCGGTTGTTACCTCGGGGTTACCGTACATAACGCCAACCTTTTCACGAAGCTGGTTTGTGAAGATAACGATACAGTTGCTTCTCGCGATTGCGCCGGAGAGCTTTCTCATAGCCTGGGACATAAGACGAGCCTGGATACCAACGTGGGATGCGCCCATATCGCCCTCTATCTCCTGACGAGGTACAAGAGCTGCAACAGAGTCGATAACGATAACGTCGATCGCGCCGGAGTTTACAAGCATTTCTGCAATCTCAAGGCCCTGCTCACCACAGTCAGGCTGGGAAACGAGAAGCTCATTAATATCAACGCCAAGCTTCTTTGCATAAAGAGGATCAAGTGCGTGCTCTGCATCAATAAACGCAGCCTTGCCACCTTCCTTCTGTGCCTCTGCAATAACGTGAAGGGCGATAGTTGTTTTACCCGAAGATTCAGGGCCATAGATCTCTGTAATTCTTCCCCTTGGAATGCCACCGATTCCGAGAGCAAAGTCAAGAGAAAGAGATCCTGTTGAAACTGCGGAAACGTTCATTGCAACGTTGTCACCAAGGCGCATAATTGAACCCTTGCCACAATCTCGCTCTATTTTTGAAAGGACGGTTTCGAGGGCGGCATTTTTATCCTGAGCCACCTTGTCGAGGTCTTTGTCCTTTGCTGTTGTTTTCTTTGCTGCCATTTTATATATCTCCTTTTATTTTTTACATATCAATTCTGTTTCGCAAAAACCGCATTTTTGTAAACTATATTTCACCTTTTGCAGTATTTTCACAAAACCGAGAGTCAAACATCAAAACAGTCTTACTGCTCCGAGAGGTCTTACAAACAGGGGCATTGTTGCACCGCTACCAAAAACGGAGTCCATAAGAGCTATATATGCCGGTACATCCTCGTTCTTGATAAAGCTTTGAATTGTTCCTGCAAATCCGCCACCGTGAACTCTGCAAGCACCGCTGTGGTCAGCGAGGAACTCCTCTGTTAATGCGAGTGCAAGTGAGAGGCCCTGTTCTGCAGGATTCTGATTGGTATAAACGTTCTGAAGGAACTTGAATGAGGAGTTGCCGGAGCTGATAATATTCTTGAAAAAGCTGTCTGCATCGCCGGACTGGAGTGCATTTTTTGCATCCTCAACCCTCTCATTTTCGCGGAAGAAGTGGATTGCACGGAGAACTGCTCTGTCACCGGTTTTTGCTCTTATTTCACCCATTCGCTCAAGCAATGACTGCTTATTAGATCCGCGAAGAATATTGACAGAAAGCTCCTTTGCAACAGCCTTCATTTCTGCGGGAACGGATGCATAGTCATCATTAAGATTGGAGTGACTGCCACCTGTGTTCACGATACAGAGAGAATATCCATAGTCGCCAAGAGAGAATCTGATTGGAACAACCACGGGATTTTTCTCATCCTCAAAATCTATGTAAACGAAGCCGCCTACTGCACAAGCCATCTGATCCATAAGTCCGCAGGGCTTGCCGAAATAAACATTCTCCGAGAACTGTGCTATCTTTGCTATTTCCTTGTTATCAACATTTCCGTCGTTATAGAGATGATTCAAGATGTTACCGATCATTACCTCAAATGCTGCAGAGGAAGAAAGTCCACTTCCCTTAAGAACCTCGGTAGTAGTATAGGCATCAAATCCTCCAACGCTATATCCTGCATCGGTAAATCCGCGCACCATACCTGCAACTAAAGCCGCGGAGGTAAATGGTCTGAAATTCTTTTTATCTGCCGATGGGGCAATGCCTATAACGCTCTCTTGATATCCCTCGGAGAAGAAGCGAATCTGCTCCTTATCATTTTTTGCAACTACCGAAATAATATCTCTGTTGATAGCGCCTGCCATAACCTTACCGTGATTATGGTCTGTATGGTTGCCGAGGATCTCGCTTCTGCCCGGAACGGAGAGAATATAAATATCCCTGTCAACGCCGTACTTTTCTTCAAATTTTTCTATTGCCAGAATCATTCTCTCGCTCTGGCTCTTTATATCGTTATATAGACTTTCGTATTTAGAGAGATCTCCTGCCAAAAGTCTTTGTTTCAAAAAAGTTGACTTCATTTGCAAACCTTTCTTGTCAAATCTTATATATTTACTTCTTCACCTGTAAACAAAGCCAAAGCCTCGCTTACAAGCTCATTTATATTTTTCATGCTGCCGTCCTCGTGATCAACATAGAGCTTTACAGCATCCTTTTCGTGACGGAACCAGGTAAGCTGACGCTTGGCATAACGGCGAGATGAAAGCTTTATTTTTTCCACAGCCTCCGCGATGGTGCATTTCCCCTCAAGATATTCAACTATCTCCTTGTAGCCTATTGCCTGTGCCGCAGTTGTTTCGGGCAAAAGCATTCCACGGTCGTAAAGAGACCTCACCTCGTCAAGCAGCCCCTCTTCCATCATCATATCAACGCGAAGATTTACCCTTTTATAAAGAGTTTCTCTGTCGTGGAAGTCAAGGGTCAGCATTTTAATTGAAATGTCGGGATTTTTCTCCTTTGTGAGAGAGTCAAACCAGGTTTTGGTCTTACCCGTCATATCATATATTTCAAGAGCTC
>JAZKZW010000085.1:0-49545 GCA_045612865.1 Eubacteriales bacterium | reverse complement strand
AAACCCACGAAAACAGTGATGGTGAATATGCCTACAAGGCCGTTATGGATGGCAAGGTAAAAACAAGACTTTGGTCGATAATTTCTCTTGCTCTCGGTATTCTCTCGGTGGCATTTTGCTTCATCGGTTGGCTGGGCATTGCATTCAGCGTTGCAGCTTTGGTGGTTGCTATCATTTCAAGAAAGGATCTCGGTTATTTTAACAAGATAACTCTCGGAGGTATTATTACTTCTATTTTCGGTCTTGTGTTCTCAATAACCATGCTCATACTTACATCGCTGTCAATCCTGACGCTGTAAAAATCAAAATTTAATAAATCGCGGAGATAGAGGTTTTGTGGCTTTTATCCCGCTTTTTATTTTGCTTTTTTACCCGTTTGTTTTTGTTAAAAAACTAACACTGTGTATTTTATACTATTTTTCAAAAAAATATTGTTAAATATTACTAAACGAAACTTAAATTGTTAATTTTAATTTTTTGACAAAGGTTGATTTTTGTTTTTTTATATGTTAAAATGTAATTTGCACTCGTATGCGATATTTTCAGTATTTTGGGTGCGAATATTTACGATTATTATTTTTTAGGAAAGGTGATAAAGATGTTTTTTAAGCTAGGAAAATTACACATTCCGCACAGAAAAAACACCAGCGCGATGCCTGCTGTTAAGGTAACTCCTCCGGCAGAAGTAGAATTGCTTATGTCCCAGCACATAGGCGCTCCTGCAAACCCCGTTGTTAAAGTTGGTGACGTTGTTTACGTTGGAACTCTCGTGGGTGAAGCACAGGGCTACGTTAGCTCGCCTGTTTATTCCTCTGTTTCGGGAAAAGTAAAGAAAATCGAGCCCCATCTTCTTTCTAACGGAAGATCCTGCCAGGCAATTATTATCGAGTCTGACAACGAGATGACGCCCGATCCTGCTATCGCTCCCCCTGTAATCGAAAACTTCGATGATTTCAGAAGAGCAGTTAGCAACTCAGGCCTTGTAGGTCTCGGAGGCGCAGGCTTCCCAACTGCTGTTAAGCTTGACGCAGAAAAGAAAGGTATCATCAAGAAAATTGTTGTAAACGGAGCTGAATGTGAGCCCTATATCACCAGCGATACCAGAACAATGCTTGATGATGCTGATGCAATCAAAGAGGGCGTTGACCTTATGCTCAAGTATATCTCCGCAGACGAGGTTGTATTTGGCATCGAGTCCAATAAGCCCGAATGTATCGCAAAGCTCAGTGAAGTGTTCGCAGACTATACCAACGTAAGAGTAGAAGCTCTCCCATCAACATATCCCCAGGGCGCAGAGAAGATGCTTATTTTCAACACAACAGGACTTGTTGTTCCCGAGGGGGGACTTCCTGCAGACGTTGGATGCATCGTTCTTAACGTTACCTCTCTTGCCTTCATTGCAAAATATGTGAATACAGGTATGCCCCTTGTTGAAAAGTGCATTACCGTTGATGGCTCTGCTATCAAGAACCCAATGAATGTTATTGCTCCTATCGGTACAAGAATCTCTCATCTTATTGATTTCGTAGGTGGCTACGAGGGTGAGGTTGGTAAGGTTCTTTACGGTGGCCCTATGATGGGTAATGCTGTTTATACCGACTCCGAGCCTGTCCTTAAGAACACAAACGCTATTATCGCTCTCAATCGCCAGGATTCCGTAGCTCCAAAGAGCTATCCTTGTATCCACTGTGGCAGATGTGTTGCAGCTTGTCCTATGGGACTTAATCCTACCGCTTATGCAAAGGCTATGAATGTTACCGACGCAGCTGACAGAAGCGCAAGACTTACCGACGCAAAGATCAACCTCTGTATCGAGTGTGGTTGCTGCTCATTTGCTTGTCCTTCTCGTCGTCCTCTCGTTGAAACAAACAGACTTGCAAAGGCAGATCTCCGCGATTATCAAATGAAACAGAAGGAGGCAGAAAAATGAGCAAATTTATAGTTTCATCATCTCCTCACATCAGAACAGAAGATACAACACCGAGAATAATGCTCGACGTGCTTATCGCCCTGCTTCCAACAACTATTGCAGGTGCCGTTATTTTCGGCTGGAGAGCCCTTCTCGTTCTTCTTACATGTGTTGCATCCTCGGTTCTCTCCGAGTTTGTTTTCAACAAAATTGTTAAAAAGGAACAGACCATCGGCGATCTTTCTGCCGTAGTAACAGGTCTTCTCCTTGGTCTCAACCTCCACGCAAATGCTCCTATCTGGCAGTGTGTTATAGGATCTGTATTTGCAATCATCGTTGTTAAGTGTCTCTTTGGCGGTCTTGGCACAAACTTTGCTAACCCCGCTATCACAGGTCGTATCTTCTTGCTTATCTGCTTCGCAGGTGATATCGGTGGTGGTATAAACCCCGCAGGAAAGTTCTTCACAGGCTGGAATGAATATGCCGAGCTTACAGCATCTGCAACCCCTCTTGTAACTCTTAATCAGGGTAATACAGATGGACTTAATCTTCTTGATATGTTCCTTGGTAACAACGCGGGTGCTATCGGTGAGGTTTCTGCTCTCGCACTCCTTATCGGCTTTGTTTATCTCGTAGCTCGCAGAGTTATTCACTTTGAAACTCCTCTTGTATTCGTTGCAACCGTATTCCTTGGCTCTATGATCATTACAGGTAGCCCATTGGTTGCTCTTTACCATGTTCTTGCAGGTGGTGTGCTTCTCGGCGCTATCTTCATGGCTACCGACTATGTAACAACTCCTATCACAAGATCCGGTAAAATGATATTCTGCGTTGGAGCAGGTCTTATCACCGTTCTCATCAGATTCTTCGGAAGCTATCCCGAGGGCGTTTCCTTCTCTATCCTTCTTATGAACATCCTTTCTCCTTATATCGAGAAGTGGACAGCACCAAAGGCGTTAGGAGGTAAAAAAGCATGAAATTTACTAAAAAAGACCTGAAGCCTATTATAGTATTAGGTGTTATCTGTATCGTTGTTGCTGTTCTCATTGCGGGAATCAATATGATAACTGCTCCCGAGATTGAAAGAAGAGAAGAGATTGCTGTTCAGGACTCTCTCAAAGCAGTTATGCCTGATGGAAGCTTTGTTCTTGCTACAGAAAAATATGATATTAAGGACACAACCGTAACTGCGGTTTATGAAAATGTTAATCCTGAAACAGAAAAAGTAGAGGGTTGGGTAGTAACTCTCTCTACATCTAAAGGCTACACAGGTAATGCAATTCTTCTTACTATCGGTATTGATAGCGAAGGTCACGTTACAGGCGCAGTTGTTACATCTAACCCTGAAAGTAAGGAAACAAACAAAACTGACTCCTACTTTGGAAAGTTTAAGGATAAAAATCCTATGGAAATTGACAAAATGGGCAAAGACCAACCAGACCTTGTTGCAGGTGTAACATACTCTACTGCCGCTGTAAGAGAAGCAGCGATGGACGCATATAGGGTATTAAATATTCCTAATGTTGAAATTCCAAAGGCTGAAGCAAAAGAGCCTGTTGGTGAATACACAGTTTGGAGCACTGTTGGTATCTGCATCATTGTTGCTGCTATCGGCTCTGCTGTTGCTTATATTATCGTGAAAAGGAGAAAAGGTATATGAAAAATAATGCTAAACTCTCCATTATGTTAAAGGGCTTTATCAAGGAGAACCCCGTTTTAGTTCTTGTTCTTGGTACTTGTCCCACTCTCGCTCTTACATCTAGCATCGTTAGTGCTTTTTGTATGGGTATTGCGGCAACCATCGTTTTGGTTTGCTCTAACGTTGTTATTTCCTTGCTTCGTAAGGTTATTCCCGATGTAGTAAGAATTCCTTGTTATATCGTAGTTATCGCGGCTTTCGTTACAGCGGTTCAGATGCTTATGCAGGCTTATCTCTCGCCCCTTTACGACCTTATGGGCGTTTATCTCGCTCTTATCGTTGTAAACTGTATCATTCTTGGTAGAGCAGAAATGTTTGCAAGAAAGAACCCTGTTGGCGATTCTGCGCTTGACGGTCTTGGAATGGGTATCGGCTTCCTTATCGCTCTTGTTGCTATGGCTACAGTTCGTGAGGTTCTCGGTACAGGTATGATCAGCCTCAGCGCTTTCGACCTTGATCCCATAAAGATTCCACTTCTTGATAAGTACAACATTCCACTTCTTGTTCAGGCTCCCGGCGGCTTCCTTATTTACGGTATCTTCATTGCTATCGTTAACAAGATTGGTCCCAAGGCCGGCGAAGAAAAGAGAAAGAACTTCTCCTGTGAAAGCTGTCCCTCCGCTGCATTCTGTGGCAAGGTTTCCTGCGTTGAAACAAGCGAGATAGTTGCAAATACTGCAGAAGAAGCTCCTAAAACAACCGAAGAAAAGGAGGCTAATGAATAATGAAAGAATTACTGTTTATTCTCCTTACCGGAGTGTTCGTAAATAACTACGTTCTCCAGAAGTTCCTTGGCATCTGTCCCTTCCTCGGTGTATCCAAAAAGTTTGACCAGGCAAGCGGTATGGGTATCGCTGTTACATTCGTAATGCTTATCGCAACAGCAGTTACCTATCCTATCCAGACTTTCATCCTTGCACCTAATGGACTTGGATATTTGCAAACAATTGTTTTCATTTTGGTTATTGCAGCCCTTGTTCAGTTCGTTGAGATTATTTTGAAGAAGTTTATTCCAGCGCTTCATCAGTCCCTCGGTGTATATCTTCCTCTTATCACAACCAACTGTGCAGTTCTCGGTGTTACCATTAACAATATCACCGCTGAATATAACTTTATTGAGTCTATGATCTCATCTCTCGGTGTAGGTCTTGGCTTCCTTCTCGCAATGGTTCTCTTTGCAGGCGTTCGTTCCAGAATTGAGAACTGTCCATCACCTAAAGCAATGCAGGGTCTTCCTATCACCCTTGTTGCTGCATCCATTGTTGCTCTCGCTTTCTTCGGCTTCTCCGGAGTTATCGGCGGCATCCTTGGAATGTAATCAGAAAGGAGAAGTATAATGGATATTTGGTCTATTCTTATTCCTTTATTTATTCTTGCAGCAATTGCAATTCTTTGCGCGGTGCTTCTTACCGTGTCTAACATTCTCTTCGGCGTTAAGGAAAATGAGCTTGTAGCTGCTGTTCGTGAGGAGCTTCCCGGTGCTAACTGTGGTGCTTGTGGCTTCTCCGGATGTGACGGTTATGCAAAGGCCCTTGGCGAAGGAAAGGTAACAAAAACAAACCTCTGTACTGCCGGTGGTGACGGCGTTGCTAAAAGAGTGGCAGCTGTTATGGGCGTTGAGGCAGAGGGCGTTGTTGAAATGGTTGCCCACGTAGCTTGTAACGGCGCTTGCCAGCCCGAAGATAAAAAGTATGAGTATGTTGGTCCTAAATCCTGCGTTGCGGCAAATATGTCCTTCTCAGGTGACAGACATTGTACCTTTGCTTGTCTTGGTTACGGCGACTGTATTGCAGTTTGTCCCAGAGATGCTATCCGCATTACCGAGCGTGGCGTTGCTGAAATCGATCCCCAGAAGTGCATCGGCTGTGGCCTTTGTGCAAAAACCTGTCCTAACCACATTATCCACCTCGTTCCCGATACTGTTAAGACTGTTGTTAAATGCTCCAGCCATAACAAGGGCGCTCAGGTTAGAAAGGCTTGTCTTAACGGCTGTATCGCTTGTGGTAAGTGCGAAAAGGTTTGTCCCGAGGGCGCAATTAAGGTTATTGATAACCTCGCTACCATAGATTATGATAAGTGCACAGGCTGTGGAATCTGTAAAGATGCTTGTCCGGTTAAGTGCATTCATCAGGGGAACTTTATCTGCGGCGCTCACTTTGAATAAGAAGATTTAATAATTCTTAATTTGACAAAGCAGAAATAATATGGTAAAATTTACGGGATAGATAGTTTATATCTACCCACAAATAAAAGAAAGGATACTTTCAAAAATGAAACTTAATTACAAAAGAACGATTTTGGTAGGTTTCGCATTCTTCCTTATCAGTGCCTTTTGGCAGGCTTATGATGCGATCGTACCACTCGCTTTGACTAACCACTTTGGTTTAAATCAATTTTGGTCTGGCGTTATTATGGCGCTTGATAATGTTCTCGCTGTGTTTATGCTTCCTATCTTTGGAGCTCTTTCGGACAAAGTTAACACAAAGATGGGCAAGAGAACTCCTTTTATTCTTGTAGGTACGGTGCTTGCTGTTATCTCATTTGTTGCGCTTTCTATTATTGATGGAATTCAACTTAGTAGCATTGCAGCTTCTGAAATCCCTAATCTTTATGCTAACGCTGCAGCTGCGAGAGAAGAAGCTTATGAAATGATGAAAGCGGCGCGTCTTTCCGGAGATGAATCTCTTATTGCGACTGCAAAAGCAACATTGGATAATTTGGATATTGAATTTGCTAGAATTGCAGAATTGACATTTGTTTATACTAAAAACAATATAAGTTTGCTTGTTTTGTTTATAGCAGTTCTTCTTATGGTGCTTATTTCCATGGCTATCTTCCGTTCTCCCGCGGTTGCTCTTATGCCTGACGTTACAATTAAGCCTCTCCGTTCCAAGGGTAATGCTATCATCAACCTTATGGGAACTGCAGGTGGAATTATAGTGTTGGTATTTGGAATGATTTTCGGCACAGGAAAAATTTACATGTCTTATGTTGGATATGTAGCAGCAGTTGTTGCAGTTATGCTTGTTGGTCTTATTGTTTTCCTTGTAACTGTTAAGGAAAAGGACTGGGCAGAGGAAATGGCGGAAGAAACCAAGCGTCTCGGTCTTGAAGAAGCTCCTGCAGCAGAACAGGATAACGGCGTTAAGGTTATTGCAGAGAAAAAGAATGGCAAGATGGTTAAGAACGGTGGTCTTTCCAAGGATCAGTTCAAGTCACTCCTTCTTATTCTTGCATCTGTTGCTCTTTGGTACATTGGTTACAACTCTATTACAAGTAAGTATTCTGTTTATGCAACACGTGAACTTGGATTTGAATATAATCTAACACTCATTATTGCTCAAGCAGCGGCTATAGTTTCCTATATTCCTGTTGGTATTATATCTTCTAAAATTGGAAGAAAAAAAGCAATACTTTCCGGTATAGTAATGTTAACAGCGGCATTTATTCTTGGTCATTTTGTGACTCCTATTACTCCTCCAGCACTTATGTACCCCATATTTATTCTTGCAGGTATTGGTTGGGCTACAATTAACGTTAACTCCTTCCCAATGGTTGTTGAACTTGCAAAGGGTAGTGATGTTGGTAAATATACAGGATATTATTACACGGCATCTATGTCCGCGCAGATTATTGCTCCTATACTCTCCGGTGCTCTCTATACAGCACTTGGAATGAGAAATGTATTCTTTGTATTCGGTGCAATATTTGTAGCTCTTTCCTTCATCACTATGTTCTTTGTTAAGCACGGTGACTCCAGACCTGATGCAAAGAGTGTTATGGCAGATGCACTCGCCGGCGGCGACGACTGATTCTAAATGATATATTTGAATATAACCGCCGACTACAGTTTTTGACGTAGGTATCTACGCCTGGCACAAACAAAACAAATATTTTTCGGGGATTGACATCAATCCCCGATTTTCACCCCAATAAATAAAATACGCAAATTCACTTTAAAAGGAGTTAATATGCCACCTATTGTTGTCATTTTACTTGTAATTGTAGCTTTACTTGCTATTGTTGTTGCGCTCGCGTTCCCCGGCAGAAAAAAAGATATTGATGATTTTATCTGTGCAAAATACGCTCACAGAGGCCTTCACGACAGTGAAAAGGCAGAGAACTCACTCTCCGCATTCAAGGCTGCTGTTGATCACGGCTTTGGCATTGAGCTTGATGTAAGACTTTCTAAGGATAATAAGCTTGTTGTATTCCACGATGATACTCTTGATCGCGTTTGTGGCAGAGAGGGTAATGTTAAAGATTTCACCGCTGCAGAGCTTGCTACATTTAAGCTTTCAGGCACAGAAGACTGTGTTCCTACTCTCGACCAGGTTCTTGATCTTGTAGATGGAAAGGTTCCTCTCCTTGTTGAAATAAAAGAATTTACAAGCGATATTTCGGTTTCTGAACACGTAATCAAGAGACTTACTTCTTATAAGGGTGCATTTATTGTTGAATCCTTCAACCCCTTATCAATTAGGAATGTAGCAAAGGCTATGCCTGAAATTTGTTGTGGACTCCTTTCCAGACGCTACACTAATGATGGAGAATATAAGAAGCCTTTGTATTTCCTTCTCGAGCATCTTTTGATCAATCGTGTTTGTAACCCCTCATTCATTTCTTACAACCACAAGGATTATTATATGCCCATGTTCCAGTTCGTTAGACTTCTTGGTGCAAGAACCTTTGCGTGGACCGTTCGCTCTGAGGCAGAGGAAATGCTTGCATACGAGCACGGCTTTGATACTATAATTTTTGAAAATTACATCCCCGGAGGGAAGAAATAGTTTTCTATGAGATTACAACTTGTTGCAACCTGTCTTTTTGGCTTAGAGCATCTTCTCGGCCAGGAAATTGAAGCCCTCGGATACGAGAGAATTTCAACTATCGATGGTAGAGTTACCTTTCTTGGTGATGAGGAGGCAGTAGCTCTTTCTAACATTTTTCTCCGATATGCAGAGCGCGTGTTTATAAAGGTAGGCTCATTCAGGGCTGAAACATTTGACCAGCTTTTTGAGGGAACAAAGGCTCTCCCCTGGCCCGACTTTATTGGAAAAAATGATATGTTCCCCGTAAAGGGACATTCTATAAAATCCAAGCTGTTTTCTATACCTGATTGCCAGGCGATTGTAAAGCGAGCTGTTGTTGCTTCAATGACAGAGAGATACGGCATCACCCGCTTTGCAGAGGAAGGCGTAAAATACCAGATAGAGTTCTTTATTCTCAATGATGAATGTACTCTTATGATTGATACCTCCGGTGTTGCACTTCATAAACGTGGATATCGTAGAGAAGCTAACGCGGCGCCTATAAGAGAGACTCTTGCTTGTGCTATTGCGGCTACCTCCCGTCCGCGCGAAAATGTCCTTTTGTGGGATCCAATGTGTGGTAGCGGAACTATTGCTATTGAGGCGGCAATGATGATGCGCAATATTGCCCCGGGAAAGAACAGACACTTTGCAGCCGAGGCATTCCCCTTTATCGGAAAGAACGTTTGGAACAACGCAAGGGAAGAGGCTATCGACGGCGAGATAAAAAATGATTTCCAGGTATTTGCATCGGACATTGACCCTGCTTGTGTTGCATTGGCAGAGAAGAATGCAAGAAATGCCGGCGTTGCCGATTCTATAAAGGTCTTTCGTATGGATGCCAGAAAAATTGCTGCCGAGGGCAGAAGAGCGACCATTGTAACCAATCCACCTTATGGTGAGAGAATGGGAACAGAGCGCCAAGTTGAGGCTTTGTATCGCGAGATAGGTGAGCACTTCCGTTCGCTATCACCGTGGCAGGTGTATATTATAACATCTCACCCTGCTTTCGAGCGATTCTATGGTAAAAAAGCTGACAAGGTGAGAAAGCTATATAACGGTATGCTGCCATGCTATCTATACCAGTACTTCAAAAATGAAAATAAAAAATAAAAACAAAACACCGATTTGCCATTAACAGACATTTCGGTGTATTTTTTTGTTAAATGTAAAATAATATAGTCAAATTGGTGCTATTTCATACCAAATAGCTTATATAGTATCTTGCTTAAAAACTTTGGAGATTTATAAACCACTATCTTCATACAGGTAATCCTTCTTTGTTATTTCGGGGGTAGTAGCAGTATATGAAAAAGGGAAAAAACTGTGACGGTGGGCTTTTTATTCAGTTTATATTCTCATAATTTTCAGCACTATAACGCTCATATCGTCCCGAGATTTTGAGTTCTTTTTTGCCTCGCTCAGGATGTAATCGGCGTAGGCTCGGCTCGTTTCTCTCGGTGGCTTTGACAGCAGCTCCAAAAGCCAGGGCGACTCCTCTGCTATCTCGCTTACCCCGTCCGAGAGCATTATTATATAATCACCGCTCTTAACCTCAACCTGTATGCGCTCGGCATCTATACTTCGCATCAGTCCGATAGGCGCTGTGTTTGATTTTATGCGAAAGATTGATGAATCCCGCTTGACAAAGGATGGGGCAGCGCCGCTTTTTATAAATGTTGCAGAGCCGTCAAAAAGGTCAAGGCAAAACAGGTCAATGGTTGCGCTACATTCTGTTCCTCGGCTTCTGAGGGTGCTGTTTAAGAGGTGGAGAGTTGTTTCGGCACTTCCGATTCCAAGGGCGCTCCTTAAAAATTTCGAGGCAAATTCGCTGGTGCGTTTAGCTTCATCTCCGCTACCCATTCCGTCCGAGCATAGGGCATACAAGCGATTGTCAGAGCCCTCAAAAACTGTTGCCGTATCCCCTGAAACCTCTCCCCCACCGGAGGACGATGCTATAGAAAACTCGGCGGTGTAGCTCCTTTTTATTTCACATTCCATAATGGCGCACTTGTCTTTGCGGAAGAATTCCGGACTTCCAACTCGCAGTCCACTTTGATCCTCAATCTCCTTTATAACCTCGCTGCGGGTAATCTCACTTCCATCCTCGTCCTCCATAGCAATAATGAAGTGCTTTTTTCTTTCTCCAAAAACCTTGGCTACCGTGGTTTGATACCCCAGCTTTATGAGAGCCTCTGTTATTTTTTTCGAAAGGTGAATATCCTGTCCTCGCTCGCGACGGTCGATACCTCGTGCCTCGGAAATCATTTTTCCAAAAAGGTCATATTGATCTGCGCCTGTGTTTAGCAGGGAGATGCGATACTTGTCCTCTGAAAGAATAGACATGCGCCAATTTATATCCTCTGCCGCCTTTTCGGGAGTTGAGCAGAATTCGAAATTTGTGTTTATGTCCTCGGGCAGGATCTTTTCACCTGCGTAAAGCTTTTTTGCCAGCTTATC
The DNA here is from genome assembly GCA_045612865.1 of Eubacteriales bacterium. GTDB lineage: Bacteria > Bacillota > Clostridia > Oscillospirales > CAG-272 > UBA1740. Next base: position 38,666 of record JAZKZW010000085.1, on the reverse strand, counting down.
AACATTTTTCTTTGCAGGAGAAACATCCTCCCGTTGGCAAAAATCAAGCTCGGAGCATTCGCCACAGGTGTCCATAGCTGCATCAAGCACGATCTGTCGGCAGTCCTCCTCGCTGGGGCTCTCGTTGCCCTTTGAAAAGCTCCGTATCACCGATGCAATAGAGTTCAAGGACGCCTCCAGAGTATCAAGACTTCCCGAAAACTTATTTCTGTATGAAAGGGCAAAGATTCCTGCCATATCCGAGCTTTTGGTGACTGTTTTTTCTATTTCCGCGCTGCTTTTTTTAGAGGTTATGCCCTTTAATATAGGTGTGATGAGAGTTGCGGCAATGGCATATTCGGGAATAACAGAGAGTAGCCCAACCATCCCCGAGGCATAAATGCTCCAGATAGCCGCTCCTGCCCCTGCACAGAAAGTGGCACCTACTATACCGAATGGGAAAATAAGGGCAAATATCAAGCCTATCAGGGCAAAGGACACGGCGGTAATTCCCGAAACACCGAGGGCTGTAACAAAGCCTACTGCCATAGCCGTTGGAGCGCCAAACTTTTTTGCCGAAAGCAGGGTGCAAAGGCTGATAAAAACAAGACTTCCGTCAATGCCGAAAAAGCTTAACTCCGAGAGCGAGAGGGTGATTAAAAACAAGGTCACGAGGGACGAACAACAGAAAAATATTGTGTTATACTTCTCGCAGTCTCCCTTTCCTTTTAGAGATATAAAGGCGCCATCCGATTTGATAACGTTTTTTATAGATATTTCATCCGAGAAAAGTCCGGAAAAAACAAAGACTAAAAGCGGGGGAGCCAAAATCATGGAAATAGAGAAGAACACGGTTGTCATATTAAGGCCCGACACGATGGACTCATAAACGGCAACGATAAAGCCGCAAATGACCGCAGCCGACATTTTAAGCATCAGCCCCTCGCCAAAAAGCTTTTCATCTTTTTCATTTTTCGATATAAAGAAGCGCAAAAAAACTGCAAATGCAGAGCATACAGCGAGTATAATGCCATCTTGACCCAGGGTCAGCGAGCCTACTATAACGCCAATCAGGGTGGGCCATACAAGAGTTGGCATTGCGGCAACCATAGCTATTCCGATGGGGTGAGCGCCGAATATAAGATGATGCCTTGCAAAAAGCAACCCTATAGTAAGAGCCGCCATAGCAGGGATGACTCCACCCTCCTCACTGGTAAATAAACGAGGGATAGGGGGCTTTTTGTTATTTTGATCCGTGTATATTTCTTTTGCTTTGTCAGTAGTGTTATTCATAACTAAATCTCCGTATATATGGTATTATGTAAACAATTATATACTAAAACACAGTGATTTGCTGTCGAAAATGCAAAAACGAAAAATATTATGTTTTGTAGAATAAAAATAAAATGTGATGCTTTGTGGCTCTTTTTCCCCCTTTGTGTTGAAGCTTTTGGTTTTTTGCGATAAGTTAATGTATATTTTTTTGATGCAATAATATGTACAAATGTATTGAAATTTATATTGGTTTGTGATACAATGAAATGTAAAATATTTTTAGAGGTTTTTTGATTTGAAAAACGGAGTTATTATTATAAATAAAGAGATGGGTCTAACCTCCCAGGGCGTGGTAAACAGAGTTAAGCGTCTCCTTGGAGCAGACAAGGCGGGACATACCGGAACTCTTGATCCTATGGCAACTGGCGTGCTTCCTGTATTGGTGAATCGCGGTGTAAAGGCAAGCGAGTTTATGCTCACATCGGATAAGCATTACGGTGCAATCCTCCTTCTTGGCGTTACAACTGATACCGAGGATGTGACCGGCGAGGTTCTTTCTACATCAACCGATATACCCTGTGAGGAGAAAGTTCTTGAGGTTATCGGTTCCTTTGTTGGTGAGTATATGCACACGCCCCCTATGTACTCTGCGCTTAAGGTGGGTGGAAAAAAGCTCTATGAGCTTGCCCGTGAGGGAGTGGAAATTGAGAGAGCTGCGCGCGAGGTGTTTATCCACTCTATTGATGCAAAAAAGCTTTCTGACAACGAGTATTATATAGATGTCAAATGCTCAAAGGGAACGTATATCAGAACGCTTTGCAAGGACATAGGTGAACGACTTGGCTGTGGCGGTACGATGAAAACCCTTGAGCGCTGTGAGGCATCGGGCTTTACCCTTGCGGACGGTATTACTATAGGAGAGCTGGAGGCTCTTGATCTTGGGGGGCGCCTGGCAAGGATTCTGCCTATAGAATGTGTGTTTGATGATAAAGTGGCTGTTAGCTTACCACCGTTCTTTGCCAGACTTGCCAGAGCGGGTCAGCAGGTTTATCTAAAGAAAATAGGTCAGAGCCTTCCCCTTGGTGAAATTGTAAGGCTTGAGGATGAGAGCGGATTTTTTGCTATCGGTGAGGTCAGGGAATTTGAGGACGGCATGGCTATAAAACCTATTCGCCAATTCTGATGTTTGTGGAGATAATATGAAAATTGATAAAAGTCAAATTAAACGAGAGAGCATCAACGTTGCTTGTACCCTGGTTGCGGCACTGTTTTCTGCCTTTGGAATGCACTACTTTGTAGGTTCTGCAGAATTTGCTCCCGCAGGGCTTGATGGTATCGCAACCATGATTGCTCATTTGTGTAATGATACGAACCCTGCGTACTTTATTCTTGCGTTAAATATTCCGCTCTTGGCGGTGGCGTGGTTCTTCTTGAAAAAGCGATATGTTATATATACCGTTCTTTTCACCCTTGTGTCATCAGGCTTTATGATTCTTTTTGAATATGCATTTTTCCCTGTTTTTTCTGAAGGTGAAGGATTGATGGCTGCGATTTTCTCCGGAGTTTTGTTTGGTCTCAGAACAGGGCTCATGATACGCATCAGCGCGTCCAGTGGCGGCATTGACATTATCGCAAGTATGATAAACAAAAAATATCCGTACAAGAACATTGAGAACGTTATAACCCTTATTTGCTATTGCATTATCGGTGTGTCCTACTTTGTTTACGAGCAAAATGTGATGAGCCTTCTTTATGCAATTGTGCAGATGTTTGTTTTTGAAAAAGCGTCAGGCGTGCTTCTTAAGGAAAACAGAAGCGCCATAGAGGTTAAGATCGTTACAAAGCATCCCGAAGATATAAAAAATGACATAATATATGAACTTAAGCACGGCGCAACAATTCTTGATAGCCACGGTATGTACACCGATGAGAAGAGCACGGTTATTCTTTCTGTAATCAATATTCGCCAGATTCCCGAGCTTTTTGATATACTGAAAAAATACCCCGATACATTTGCTTACTATGGCGAGGTTGGTGGTGTTAGAGGTAACTTCCGTTGGAAAAACACAGATATCGCAAAATAATATATCATATATAAAAATAACAAAAAACACCATTTTTGCAAACAAAACATTGCATTAACGGTGTTTTTCTTTTTGTAGGTGTGTTTTAATGATATATTTTTGAATGGAATCTGCGCTTGATTTCCGATATAAGACCACCCTTGAGCGTGAATGCCAGGGACACAAGGAATGACAAGCTAACGCCGCCCATTACAATGTATGGCCAACAAATCTCATTAACACTGGGGCGCGTTGTATAAATTATCATAGCAACAGATGCAACAAGGGCAATGACGTCTATTATCAAAAGTGGCATAAGGTTGTGGCGCTGGCGCTCGAAATCCGTGTAGAACAATACAGCTGCAACCACCAGGGCGGAGAAGGTAACGATAGGAATTACCGTTCTATCCCAATTACTATCAGGAGTTATACATCTGGCAATCAGTATCAGCATTATGATAGAATATGTGATAAGCTTGATATACTGGCTGATTCTGTTATATTCGATAAGGTCGATTTGCACGGCAAGGTTCCATATCATATAGAGTCCGAAGAGGGCTACAACCGACCACGGCACTCCTTTTGTTGCAATATTAACTATAGGACAAGCTATGGCAACAAAGAAGAATGGCAAGCGTAAAATTCTTATGAGCTTTTCTCTTGTGGCTCTCTTTTTACTAAGCTCGGGATATGTGATTTTAATATTCATAATTTGGGCTCCCTTCTACCACAGGGTCCAGACCTTCTCGCTTAAGAAGACTGTACATTTTTTCCTCGAAAACGGGAGAAGCGGTGTTTTTGGTAACTGTAAATGTAATTGTGTCGCCATAGGTTATAACTCCGCAAAGTGCCTTGTTGGCTTTAGAGGCGCCAAGGGTAAACTCCATATCCTTTATGTGCTCGGCAAAGCCTTTTGGCATTGTAACAACGCCCAGGTTAGAGATGGTTGTGGTGAATACTCTTTCTCCGATAACTCCGTAAATCAGCTTTGCAACAGGGGATTTTATCACCATAGGGATAAGTCGAATTCCGTTAACAAGCTTATTCGTTCCTGCAACCATCGCGCTCATTGCCTTTTTAGATGTTTTTTCTTCGATCTGTGAGAGTATCTCGGGTATGATATCATCTATTGAGGTTATGTTTTCTATTGGTATTCTGATGCCGGCATACATAGAGAAGTTGCGCAAGGTTTTTGACGGATAGTACTGACGCATATTAACAGGAACCTGTATGCTGATGTCGCCGCTCATATTTTCTGTAGCAGCCTTTGACGCGATGAACATAATGGCCAAGAGGTAGGTGGTTACGGTTGTTTGGTGCTTCTTTGCGGCGGCCTTTACATCGTTTATGTTTAACTTCAGGTGAATAATGCGACAGGGAAGGGTGGAGGAATGATTGCCACTCATTTGTAAGGCGGGCTTATCTGCAAAACCTGTAGAATTTTTTGGTTTTTCAACTCGTGCAAATTCGTTTATTGTTTCTTCCTTGATTGGGGTATCGGAAATGTCGATAAGGGTTTCGTCTGCCTCGCCCTCGTGTCCTAAAAGACGGAGGTATTCTGCAACCAATGCTCTGAGGAATGCAACTGCTCCGGTGCCGTCTGTAAGAATGTGGAAGAACTCAACGCTGATTCTGTTTTTGTAGTAGAGCACGCGGAATGCCTGGGCAGCACTTTGTGAAATTGGTATTGGGCTGCAGGGAATGCTGTTTGCCTCGTGAACTGTAAAGCGACGCTTCGTGGAATCAAGGTAATGCCAGAAGAGTCCTTTTTTCAATGTTGTAGCAAATACAGGGAAACGCTTTATTGTGAAATTCAGTGCCATTTGCAAAAGCTCGGGCACAACATCTTCCTTAAGATTCATAGCAAGGCGAAAAACGCTCATATATCCCTCTTGCATTGAGAAAGGATAAATTTTTGCTGCATCGTCAAGAGGGAACCACATAGATGCCGGTGCGGCATAAAAGCCACCAAGCTTTTCATTGCTAAGGCGTGATAATGCTTCATCAAGAGTGAGCCCTGTGCGCTTATAATAGAGGAGCGCTTCTTCAATATCCTCCATCAAGAGATTGTACTCCTTCTTTGCCATGTGGCAGTGGAGCTTGAAGTCATAAAAATGACGATCTATTTTTTCTTGCTCTTGGGGTAAAAAGGTTTCGTGAAGCTGCTTGAAAATAGATAATTTAGGCTTCTTTGGAGCTTTCTCCTTCTTCACCTTTTCCTTTTTGATTTTCTCTTTTTTCACCTTTTCTTTTTTAGGTTTTTTTTCTTTTATATCTTCTATCTGTATCTTTTCTTCTTTTTCCATTGTTATCATCCTTAAATGAGGGGGTGTTAATTAATTACTTTGCAAATTATATCACGTAAAGGTTAAAACTACCTAAAAACAAATAATGTTAAAAACGATTTATCGTAAACAAAGGTTGTCATTTTAATATATTTTAGTAAATTCTCGCGGTGATATTCCAAACTCTTTCTTAAATAACTTATAGAAGGTTGAGTAATCGGAGAAGCCGCATTTTACGCTTATTTCCTCCATACTAAGACCTTCCTTGATAAGTGATTTTGCCAAGATCAATCTGCGCTGGGTTAGAAATTTATAGAATGTAGAATCCATGCTTTGGCGGAAAAGCTTGTTAACCGTTCCTCGGCTGATATAGAATCGAGCTGCTACCTCGTCTAATGTAAGCTTTTCTTCCAGGTGCTTTTCTACGTATTCCACAAGCGAGTTTATCATAGTGGGCTTTTCGGGAACAAAATTTTGATCTCCCATCTCGTAGGCGGCTCGGAAAATGTGGGATATTATAAGGATCGCGTGTGCTGTGATTATCTTATCGTGACCCTCCTTTTGGCTCAGTGTTTCCTTTACACCGTCTGCAAAGTAATCTCCGATATATCCCCAGCTGGTTCCCTTTGTGCGAAGCAGGAGAACATTTTTTATAACATTTGGTTTTGTGGATTCAAACAGCTCTAATACCTGATTCATAAAATCAGGGCTTACCCAGAGAATATCGCGCTCATAAGGGTACTGCATATCATCGGGCAAAATGGGTCTGTGGCTAACGCCGGGGGCAACGACAATTATATCACCTGGAGTGAGCTTATATTGCTTTGAGCCGACAAAATACTTTACCCTGTCCGATGAACGGCAGAAGATTATTTCATAAAAAGAGTGGGAGTGAACGGAGATATTTGTTTTCTTGTAGGATATGTCCTTATGTAAATTAGCGTATGATGATGACATTTCAAGCTCTTGGTACAAATTGTTGATGTTTATTCCAAGGCTTTTGATATATTCTATAGCGTTATAAAAATCTTCTTCTGTTGCTGAAGCCTTAAATTTGCTTTGCAAGTCTAGTAAAAATGAGATTTTCAAGGCAATATCTTCCTTTTAATATTTATTTTACTTATATTCTACCACATATTTGTTCGATTTTCAATATTTTTTGTGAAAAATGCAATTTTAATTGAAAAAATAATATGTTATAATGTAATTAGCAAAAAAAATTGGAGGTAGTAAAATGGCTAAAAAAGAAATAAGCTCAGGTGGCCTTACCAAAAAGCATTGGTTCGGTTATATGTGCGGTGACTGGGGCGGTTGTATGACATTTGCGCTGATGGGCACTATTGCTGCACAGTACTATGTTAACGCGCTTCAGATTGATGAGGGTGTGCTTGCTGTGCTTCTTCTTATCTGGAACGTTTGGGATGCAGTTAACGATCCAATCATGGGCGCGATAATGGACAAGGTGTTTGCGAAAAAACAGAGTCCTAAAGGAAAGTTCCGTCCATGGATTCTTAGATCCACTCCTCTTGTAGCTATCACGGCTGCCGCCTTTTGGGTAGTTCCAACCTTCTTTGAGGGCACAGCCCTTCTTCTTGCTCTCTTTGTTTGCAAGATCCTGTATGAAGGCGCTTATACAATGTTTAATATTCCAATGGGCTCTCTCATTTCCGCTATGTCAAAGAACGATGCTGAACGTGCTTCTCTTTCTGCGGCGCGCGGTGTTGGATCTATGTTTGGAAATATGATTCCCGGTATTCTCGGTCTTGTTCTTCTTGACGTTTATGGTGAGCATAATGCCACAGGTTATATGGTTATCGGTGTAGTTTGCGCAGCTATCGGCTTTGTTGTATGCTTGATGCACTATGCGTTCACAGAGGAGCGCACCATTGTTGGAAAGAACTCCTCCGGCGATATTAAGTTTACAGACATTTTAACAGTGTTTAAGAAAAATCGTCCCTTCGTTGCTCTTTGTATTCACGGTATTTGCATCTGTACAATGCAGTATGTTGGAAGCACTATCAACTCCTTCCTTTACACAGCGTATTACGGTGGAACTACCGACATGGCAATCGGAACAGCTCTATCAACACCGTTTATGATAGCAACCTACATATTTGTTCCTATGATTTGTAAGAAGCTTGGTCTTGATAAGGTTATACGCTTCTCTCTCCTTATAGGTGGTGGAATTTATGTTGCGCTATTTGGTGTACACATGGTTATGTATGTTGATCCTATTCTTCACTCCGTTGTTTCCGGCGTTGCTTCAGGTATTGCGATGGTATCTATCTCTATGCAGTGGGGCCTTGTTGGTGAAGCTATCGATTATAATGAAATGATTACAGGTAAGAGAACAGAGGGCTCTATATACGGTACATTCAACCTTACACGTCGTATTGGTCAGGCTGTAGGTAACTCTGCTGCAATTCTTGCTCTTAAGTGGATAGGCTATGATAAGGTAGAGGGTGCTATCCAGACTGCTGAAACTATTACAGGTCTTAAGGTTCTTTGCGTACTTGTTCCTGCTATTTTCATTCTTGGCTCTTGGTTTGCGTTTAAGTTCGTTTGGAATATCACCCCCGAGGTCAGAGCGAAAATATCCGCTTCCAGATCAGAGAGCGGCTCCGATGCTATAGTTCCTGAAATTTACAGAGAGCTTTGATGCTTACTTGGTAAGTAGATATTAAAACCCATAAAATGTAAAATTATATTTACAAAAAACACGATTTTAAATTAAAAATGTTAGAAATAACATAACAGGTGAAAACTATGGAATATATTATAAACACCCCCTGTGGCGCACTTCGCGGCGTTAAAACAGAGGTTGATGGGGTTGTGGCGTACAAGGGCATTAGATACGCTACTGCAGGCCGCTTTGAATATCCTAAAGAGGTGACTCATTGGGATGGTATATACGAGGCAACAGAATACGGCGCTTGCGCATATCAGCCCCGCTCCTTCTATGATGAGGAGAAAATGCCCAAAAAGATTTTTTACTACAACGAGTTCCGTAAGGGCGCACGTTACACCTATAGCGAGGATTGCCTTTTTCTTAATGTTTTTGCACCTGAAAGGGTGGAGGGCAAGCTCCCTGTTATCATCTATATCCACGGTGGTGGATTTACCGGTGGGTGTGGTCACGAGAAGCATTTTGATGTTCCTGTATGGCCTAAAAAGGGCGTTATCGGCGTAACTATAAACTATCGTCTTGGCCCCCTTGGCTTTGCCGTTCTTCCCGAGCTTAAGGTTGAGGCAGGCAGAACAGGAAACTACGGTCTTTACGACCAGCTTACAGCCTTCAAATGGGTCAAGCATAATATCGCAGCCTTTGGTGGCGACCCTGACAATGTTACAATTATGGGACAGAGCGCAGGCGCGATGAGCGTTCAGCAGCATTGCTTATCCCCACTTTCCGAGGGTCTTTTCCACAAGGCAGTAATGTCCTCCGGAGGCGGTGTTCACAAGCTACTCAGCGCTCAAACTCCTGATAAGGGATATCACTTCTGGCACGAGGTAATGCGTGAGGTTGGTGCAAAGACTCTTACCGAGTTCCGTGCGGTTTCCGTGGCAAAGATTTTTAAGGCTTGGCAAAAGCTTATGAAAACGGTAAAGGGCGGATTCTGTATGCCTTATATCGACGGAAAGCTGGTAGTTGAAACAGGCACAAATATGGTGGCGCAGGGTCGTTATCACAAGATTCCTTACATGATCGGCTCTACAAGTCATGATATAATACCTCCCATCCTTAACTCCATGGCTATAAAGTGGTGCAAGCTGCAAGAGGAAATTCCTGCATACTCATGGTACTTTGAAAGAATGCTTCCCGGTGATAATCACGGTGCTTGGCATTCCTCCGACCTTTGGTATTGGTTTGGTACACTTCGCAACGGCTGGCGTCCCTTTACAGAAAAGGATTATGCTTTGGCAGACGATATGACAACCTATCTCACCAATTTTGCAAAGACCGGCGATCCTAATGATGATAGGCTCATAAGCTGGGAAAGTGGAGAAAGGTCTCTTCGCCTTGGTGGAAGAAAGCACGAAATGGGCAGTCCATCTAAACTTAAAATGACCTGGACTATGTTGACTAATCACGCTCCGGGTGAATAAAGGATATGCACAAAACTATTGTATATGTAAATAATTATAGTCAAAAAAATGATTTTTGGCGTTAAAAAGAGGCGGATATAATTCCGCCTCTTTGCTTTTTTTATTGTGTTAAGCTTCTTCTCTGTCTCTATATACTAACGCGTATAAGTAGAAGAACAATACCATAAGAACTTCACCAATCATGCTGATAAAGAAGATAAGGTCAGCATTTCCTGTAGCAGGGCCGAGAGCCGAGAAGGCAAACATAAGGAAGCCCGAAAGGAAGAGGTGAGGTGTTTTCTGCTTTATCCAAGCAACGATACCTACGATCATGAGTGGGATTACTGTACCGAAGGAAAGAATACTTCCCACAGCGTCTGCCCAAGCAGGAGTTGTATCTGCACTTGCGTGACGAAGAAGCTCGCCAACCTGACGAAGCTCAAGGTCAACTGCCACACCCTCTGCAAAGCCTAAAACACAAACGATAGCTGTAAGCACCCAAACAGCGTTCATAAGCTTTTTGCCAAGCTTTAATCCATAACCGCAGATGGGGAAGATAAGAGGAATGAGGACGCCGTGGCTGATAAATCTGAGTCTGCTTATAGCCTGTGGCAATCCACCGGGAACAACTGCGCCAAGCACGATGAATAGCGCGTCAAGTAAAAGACCAATGTCGATAAGAAGCATACAAAGTGTTAAAAGACGTCTGTCCTTAAGATGCTTGATGCCAAGCAAGAGTGCAAAAACTGCCTCGATTGCTACTATGCCCCAAATCATTGCAGGGCAATTGCTGATGATAAATTCTCTCATAATTAACTCCTTTGAATAAAATAAGAGTGATAATATATAGGGGTTTTGCGAACTAATTTAAGTGCTTTTTTGGGAGAGGCTTAACCACCGAGGTTTTCGATAAATCTGCGTTTCAGCTCGGTCTGATATTCTCCGCCGAAGCTACCGTTTTTCAGGCGCTCAAGTCCTGTGGAAACAAGCTCGCTCCAGGACTCCTTTTCGTGATTTACAAGAATAGGGAAGAAATAAACTCCGTTTTTATCGGCTGCATCCATGTCGCCCACGGCGTCACCAACCATAAGGGTTTTTTCTTTGTCATATCCGAACTCCAGCATTTTGCCGATGCAATAAGCCTTACTGCCTACGTCCTGGGCAAGGAGTATATCGGTGTGTGGAATCAGATCGTGCTCTGTCCATTCTTCTACAACAGCACCGCGGTTTGCGCTGGAAACAACGGCAACATCTGCTATTTTATGCGCTGCGGCAAGTCCGTCCTTTGCTCCCTCGAAGGGGATTTTTAACTCGGGTGGCAGCTTTTTTGCACTGTCATTTACTGCGTGGCTCCAGGAAAGTGCTTTTTCAAGGCAGGCTTTGCCATCTCCCCGGGGGAGCTTTTCTGCGGCAGCCTTTATTGCCTCGGCTGAAAGTGCGTGGGTGGTTTTTACCCATTCGTTAAGAGCCTCAATGCCTTTAATTTCTGTATATTTTTCGTTGATCTCCGAAAGCGCCATTGCCAAGCCTGCAAATCGGTTGATGCCTCGTGTCATCTGGTAGAGGTTTATTTCGTTCCAGCGATGGAGTATCTCCTCGCCCCATTCTTCAAGATGCCATTCATCTACCATTCGAGGGCCGAAGCAATGAAAATGCTTACAATTCATAGTATCCATCGCGCAGCCGTCGGAATCAACGCAGATCAGAAGATCGGAATTCTTTTTATAATTTTCAAACATAATCGTTATTTACCTTATATTCTTGTATCCCACATGCCGCAGAATGAATCAATGGGGTCCTTACCTCTGAAGTCGCCTGTAACAAGGGCATCAACAAGAGCATCCATAGTGTCATCGTTTGAGTCGTATGCATTGATGTAGGTGCGAAGCATAGGACAATCTGCAAGCATAGTAGGCTTGTTTACGGATATACCAACAACGGGAAGCTCGTGAACGTACCATGGAATTTCTCCGCCACCCTTTGAAAGGCCAAATGTAGGATGTCCGTTCATAACGTCAAAGAGGGAGATAACCAGATCCTGCTCGGAAACGAAATCTGCAATAGAGTGCTTGCCTGCAAAGTAGAGGTTAAGGCTGGGCTTTTCGCCCCTTGCAACCATTGCCTTTATCTTGTCGATAGGACTCTCGTAAATAAATGCATCAAAGCCCTTTTCCTTGAGTCGCTCGCAGAGCTTTTCGGCGGGAGTTTTTCTCTGCATACCGCCACCCATTGCCATCATAGCTAGTGCCATAAGTGGATTTTCTGCACCCTTGATAGGAACGATTAAAATTCTTTTTGTCTTCTCGGGTGAGAGAGGAAGAACGTCCTTGTCAAGATTTTTTACAAGAGTGATTGCATCACGGCTTATTGCGGGAGAATAGGATTTATACTCAGGATTGTGAAGTATAGTTTGCAAATCCTCACCTGTTGGGCACAATTCTTCTTTTGCCTTTTTGTGAAGACCCATATGAGCCTTAAGTCCAAGGATTCTTGTGAGAGCCTCTTCCATACGCTCCTCGGAGATAATTCCGCTCTTGTATGCATCAAGCATTGTGTTGTAGTCCTCGTCAGGATCGTTGAAGAACAAGAACATATCACAGCCTGCATTGATGGAGAGGGGAAGCATATCACGGCGCTTCATCTGATTAGTCATACCAACCATGTGGGAAGCATCGGTAACAACCATTCCGTTAAAGCCGAGCTCGTCGCGAAGCAGAGTGGTCATAATTTCATAGCAGAGGGTTGCGGGGAGCATTTCTTCGTATGTGATGCCGGGCTTTACATCCTTCATAAAATTAGGCATAAGAATGTGACCACCCATGATAGCGTCAAGACCTCCGTCTATAAGAGTTTTATAAACGTGACCATAGGTAGCCATCCAGTCGTCGTGGTTGAAGTGGTTTATGTTGTTGGAAATATGTGCATCGCGGTAGTCCTGTCCGTTGCCGGGGAAGTGCTTTGCTGTGGATGCGATGCCGGGAGTGTTGTGGATACCGTCCATATATGCCTTACCCATTTCGGCAACCTGGTTGGGGTCGCTACCAAAGGCACGGGAAAGAACCTCCTCGCACTCGTGGTTATAGAGAATATCTACAACAGGGGCAAAAGCCATATTACAGCCTGTAGCGGCGATCTGCGCACCGGAAACCTCACCCATTTTATAGGCGTATTCATTTTTGCCTGTTGCGCCAACCTTGATGCCTGAACCAACCATTGTTCCGTCGGGGCAAACACCGTCGCCACCCTTTTCGGGGTTACAAGCGATAAACACAGGAATCTTTGCGTATTTCTGAAGGATTTTGTTCTGTTCAAGAACCTTTGCACCGGGCATACCGTTGTATCTGCAGCCACCGAGGTGGTATTTTTCCATCAGCTCCTTAAGATAGTCCTCCTCCTGGCTTGCTGTAAGCTGGAAGAACAGCTGACCAACCTTTTCTTCATCGGTCATTCCTTTGATAGTGTTTTTTACCCAATTAATATCTTCATCGCTTAGATAATAGGGCTTTTCGCGTAAGTTAACCATATTTTTTTGTTTCCTTTCGTTTTGTTACTATTATTGTACCAAAAATATTTGCCAACTTCAACTGTTAAAAAGCAAAAAAAAGCATAAATTTACAATTTTTTAATGAGAAAACTGTTGATTTAGTGACAAGTGTATGATAAAATTAAGATGGCAAGGTATTTTTATAAATTTTAAATAGGAGAAAAAACAATGAAAAGAATCTTATCGTTACTCATAGTGCTTATTTTAGCAATCGGCGTTATGACCTCTTGCGATTCCATTCTTCAGCAATTTTTGGGAGATGTTGATGGAACGCCCGGTCAGGAAGCTCCCGACACAAATGATACTGAAAAAACAAAGTACACCGTAAGCTTTGATACTCGCAAGGGTAGTGAAATTGAAGCAGTACAGGTTGAGGAGGGTTCACTTCTCGCAGAGCCCACTACTCCTACAAGAGAGGGCTATGTTTTTGCAGGATGGTATAAGGATGTGAGCCTTTCAACCCGTTGGAACTTTAGCAAAGATACTGTAACCAAGGATATAACTCTTTATGCGGGCTGGAAAAAGGACGATTCTGCCCCTGTGCATAGTTGCGAGAGTAAGTGTCCTGAGTGTGGAAAGTGTCTTGATGCAGCTTGTGGAGAATCTGCTTGTGCAAACAAATGCCAGGGTCACACAGAGCCTCCAGCACACGAGTGCGAGCATAAATGCCCTGAATGTAACAAATGTACAGACGCAGCTTGTAGAGAATCTGCTTGTGCTAACAAGTGTCAGGGTCATACAACACCTCCAGCACACGAGTGCGAGCACGAATGTCCCGAATGTCACAAATGTACAGATACATCCTGTGGAGAATCCGTATGCGCAGACAAGTGCGAAGGTCATAACATCGAAATTTCAGGAGAGGTTGAAATAACTCTTGCCGAGGCAGGCTTTGAAACAATTTATTTTGAGTGGCTTCCTGTTGATGGAGCAGACGGATATGTGGTTTATTGCGATGCTAAAGTCGTTGATAACGAGCTTATCAGATTCTATGGTAGCTATTATCGTTGCGACATTCTCGGTCTTACCGCCGCCTCCCACGATGTAAAGGTCGTTCCTGTTAAGGATGGTGTAGAGGTAAATGAACACGCAACAGAGTTCTCTGCTACTCCCGTGGCTCACGTAAGAGAGGGCTTTGCCTTTGTTGGTAACGGTGATGCAAACGGCGCGTATAATCCTGACGGAACCCTTAAGTCAAATGCTATTGTTCTCTATGTAACTAACGAAAACAAGGATACCATATCCCTCACAATGAAGGTTGATAGCAAAAAGACCGAAACAAAGATTGGTATTCAGAACATTCTCCTTGGCCTTAAGAAGGGATATTGTGAGCATCCAATTTGTATCAGATTTATTGGTAACATAACCGACCCCGCTACTCTCGACAAGGGAGACTTGCTTGTAGATATTAATAACGGAGCCTTTACAAAGGGTATCACACTTGAGGGTGTTGGAAATGATGCAACATTTAATGGCTTTGGCCTTCGCCTTAAGGGTGCGAAAAACGTTGAGATAAGAAACCTTGGATTTATGAACTGTAATTCAGGCGAGGGAGATAACCTCAGCCTTCAGCAGGATAACCAGCATATCTGGATCCACAACTGTGATTTCTTCTACGGTGACGCAGGCTCTGATGCTGACCAGGCAAAGGGGGATGGCGCGCTTGACGTTAAGGTTTCTACAAATGTAACAATTTCCTTTAACCATTATTATGACAGCGGTAAGTGCAATCTTCAGGGTATGAAGAGCGAAAGCACAGAAAACTGCATTACATATCATCACAACTGGTATGACCACTCCGACTCTCGTCATCCAAGAGTAAGAACCTGTACGATCCACGCTTATAACAACTTCTATGACGGAATTTCCAAGTACGGTATCGGTGCAACCTCGGGCTGTTCTATCTTCTCCGAGGCAAACTACTTCCTTAATACCACAAGACCTATGATGATCTCCAAGCAGGGAACAGATGCAAAGGGTGACGGAACATTCTCCGGTGAGCCCGGTGGCGTTATTAAGTCCTACGGTGACGTGATGGTATTCACTATCCCCTCCGTTCAGTCAAACTATTCATTCGTTCCATATAGCCAGAATAACACAAGCTTTGATGCTTACGTTGCCTCCAACCGTAACGAGGTAGTTCCAAGCTCTGTAGTGGCTTTCAGTGGTGGCACAAAGTATAGCAACTTTGATACCGCATCCACCATGTATTCCTACAATGTTCAGTCTGCAGAGGATGCGCGCGAAACAGTAGTTAAATATGCAGGTAGAGTTCAGGGCGGTGACTTTGATTGGACATTCACCGATGCAGATGCTAGCTCCTATGATGTAAACACAGCTCTCAAGAGCGCTCTTAAGAACTATAAATCCTCTCTTGTTTCCGTTGGTGGGATCGCAGGTGCAACAACTCCTCCATCTACAGAAGATCCCGATAGTGGTAATACAGGTGACAATGGCAATGCAGGTGGTAGCCAAAACACAGGAACAACTCCTCCATCAGTAGAGGGCGCTGTAGTTCACAACTTCCACGAGTCAGGAAAGGCATCTCAGTATTTCACCATTAACGGTAACCTCTCAACCTCCAAGGGAACTATTGAATATAACGGCTTGACACTTACACAGTGCCTTAAGATGGAAAGCTCTACATCTATAACCTTTACAATGGCAGAGGCAGGAACAATTACACTTGTATTCAACCCCTCAGCTTCTTGTAAAATAGACGGTCAGAAGTACACATCAACAACTAACGTTCTAGTTCTTAACCTTGAGGCAGGAACACACGTTATCACCAAAGCAGATTCAACAAATCTATATTACATTGAGATAACTCAGTAATGTTTAACACCCCGGGCAAAACGCCCGGGGCTCTTTTTTGTAAACTAGAATTGGCAAAAACCTAACATTTTTCGATATATTAGCGAGTTTGATGCTTTTTGCATATAATGTAAGATAACACAAAAAGGAGAATTATATATGCTTGCAATAAAACCCTATATAAGAGAAAATGCGGTGGCATACGCAAGGAAATATGCCTTTTCACAAAATCCTTATTTTGCCAACTTTGCAGGAATTGGCGGCAACTGCACAAACTTTGTTTCCCAGTGTATCTATGCGGCGGGCTGCGAGATGAATTTTACTCCCACCTACGGCTGGTATTACATCTCTCTTGATGACAGAGCGCCTGCGTGGTCGGGGGTGGAGTATTTTTATAACTTTATGATAGAAAATGTAGGGGTTGGCCCCTTTGGCAGAGTCTGCACCCGCGATGAGCTGGAGCTTGGTGACGTGATACAGCTTGCCAACAATGAGGAGGGGTATTATCATACGCTTTTGGTTGTGGGATTTGAGGGAGAGGATGTTCTTGTTGCGGCTCAAACCGATAATGCCTATTCTCGCCCACTGTCCACCTACACCTATGATTACTCCAGATACATTAAGATACTTGGCATCAGATTTGAGGCCCCCGAGGAGAATAACGCTTGCTTTGATATGCTTATGAATGCTGCAGATGAGGAAAATATGCCTAAAGCGTGAGTATATGATATATAAAATGATTATGCAATAGGTAGAAATATGTAATTATTTGTAATAGTATGTAAAAATAATATTGACAATCAAGCAAAAATATATTACAATAGTTTCGGTAAATGCGGGAGGTTCTTATGATGGATATGAATTTTCCGCAAATTTGCTTTAAAAAGTTTAACAAAAAGGAGAGAAAAATGAAAAAAATCTTATCACTTGTTCTTGTCCTCGTTCTTGCAGTTGGTGTTATGACCTCCTGCGATGCTATTCTTCAGTACATTCCTGAAGATTTGAAAGAAAGCATAGGACAGTACCTTCCCGGCCTTGATAACGAGGTTGAAGATCCCACAACAGATCCTACTCCCGATCCCACACCTGATCCTGATCCAACTCCCGATCCCGATCCTACACCTGATCCCGATCCTACACCTGATCCTGATCCAACTCCCGATCCTGATCCAACTCCCGATCCCGATGAAGATGAGTGGGATAAGAACTATGACATCGTTACAGTTGCAGAGGCTATCGAGCTTGCTAACGCAGCAGGTGAAAGCGGAACTTCAGTTCGTTACTATGTTCGTGGTACAGTAAAGAAGATGCTTAATATGGCATACGGCGAAATGACTCTTGCAGATGAAACAGGAGAAATTTACGTTTACGGTACATATAGCTTTGATGGCACTTACAAGTATTCCGAAATGACAGAAAAGGCTGTTGAGGGTGATGAGGTTCTTCTTCATTGTATTCTCAGTGTATATAGCGGCAATCCTCAGGTAAAGAACGCAAGACTTATTGACTATAAGCACACCGATGTTCAGGTTGATACATCCGATTACACCGAAATGTCTGTTGAGAGCGCAAGAGCCGCTACAGCAGGTACAAAGGTACAGCTTACAGGTATTGTTTCAAGAATTACCTATGCTAACGGCAAGATTCCATCCGGCTTTATTCTTGTTGATGGCGCGAGCACAATTTACGTTTATGACAGAAACGCCGCAGCTATGGTTGCAATCGGTAACAAGGTAGTAGTTGCAGGTACAAAGACCTATTGGGTTCTCGAGGACGAGCAGAGCAGCGCTGACAAGTTCGGCTACAAGGGCTGTAATCAGATTTCCGATGTTACTCTCGTTTCTAACGATAAGGGTAATCATAACTTGAATGCTGACTCCTTCACCGAAACTACAGTAAAGAGCCTTCTTGAAACTCCTGTATCAGCAGATATCACCACCCAGGTTTACAAGGTGAATGCTCTTGTTAAGAAGGTTGTTGGTACTGGATTTATTAACTATTACTTCTTCGATATTGACGGCGAAACAGGCGCTTATACCTACACACAGTGCAACGGTGGCGATTTCGCATGGCTTGATGAGTTTGATGGCAAGATCTGCACAGTATATCTCACAATCCTTAATGCAAAGAGCACTTCCTCCGGCTGTACTTGGAGACTTCTTCCTGTTGCAGTTATTGACGAGGGATATGAATTTGACCTTGATGACGCTCCTAAATATGCAGTTCAGTATCACGGTGTTGGTCAGTTCCTTTCCCAGTACACAGGAAACCCCGAGCTTGAGCTTACAACAACAGTTGATTCCGAGCTTCTCGGCTTCACAGGCGCAACTCTTACATACACCTCCAGCAATACATCTGTTGTTTACTTCACAGAGGTTGATGGTAAGGTAATCTTCAATTGTGGTGCAAACGGCAAAGCAACAGTAACCGTTACAGGTACTTACAATGGAAAGATCTATTCCGAAGCTATTGATATTCAGGTTGGCGAGAACGATGCATTTGAAACCGTAACCGTAGAAGAAGCAATGAATTCCGAAATAGGAGAAGAGGTTATCATCAAGGGTATCGTTGGACCTTCTGCAGCTAACCAGCCTGCATTCTACATCTTTGATGAAACAGGTATGATCGCGGTAAGATTGTCCAGTTCTGCAGACTTTGCAACCTTTGCTATCGGTAATGAGGTAGTTATCAAGGGTACAAGAGATATGTGGTCAAAGAACGGAACCTACGGTCAGATCTGCGTTTCCAATGCTACTATAATTGCTAACTACTACGGCAACCACGAATATAACAATGACTTGTTCATTAAGGATAAGGATCTTGCATACGTTTACGACCTTGATGAAAATAATATTTACGAGGCTTGTAACGTATATGTTCTTACAGGTAAGGTTACCTTTGTAGGTGGTGGCTATAGCACCCAGGTAAAGTTTACAGACGGTACAACAACTCTTACCGTATATTGCTCCGGTTCAGGTCAGTACAGCTGGCTTGCAGATTATGTTGGAGAAGAGGTAACAGTTGAGCTTGCTCCTTGTAACTGGAATACCAAGACTTATTATGCTACTTGTATCCTTTCCATCACAACTGCTGACGGCACAAAGATTTACAACACACTTAACTTTGATTCAGTTAAATAATCTATAAAGCTTATGAGAATGCCCTTTGCTTCGGTGAGGGGTGTTCTTTTTTTATAAAAATACGAAAGTAGTGAATTTTTCGTTGACAATACGAAAACAATATGATAAAATATATAACAGGTAAAAAGGTGATTTTGGCTTTGAGATTGACTGTTATGTTGATTGCAGTGATAATCACGTTGGCTGTCAATTTGCGCTGAAATTACATATTTTGAAAACAAATATTTACAAATAAGAGGTAAAAATGTCCGAAATTAAAAATAATGAAAGAAAAAGCTTTGCTCCGGGAGCGCTCACAGCACCACTTCCTCCCGTGCTTGTAACGGTTGGAGATATGGAGAGCGCAAATATAATTACAATCGCCTGGACAGGTATTTTGGCAACCATTCCGCCAAAGACTTATATATCCGTAAGACCCACGAGGCACTCTTATCAGATGCTAAAGGACAGAGGTGAATTTGTTATAAATCTTCCTTCTGCATCCTTGGCAAGGGCGGTTGACTATGCAGGAATTTACACCGGTGCAAAGGTTGATAAATTTGAAAAATGCGGCTTTACCAAGGTAGCGAGCCAGGAGGTGAGCGCCCCCACTATTGCCCAGTGTCCCATAGCTCTTGAGTGCAAGATTACCGATGTTCTTCCCATGGGATCTCACGACGTTTTTATGGCAGACATTGTATCTGTTTCCTGCCGCGAGGATATACTTGACGAGGGTAGAATTTGCTATGACAAGGCAGACCTTTTAGCCTATGCGCACGGCGAGTACTTTGCCCTTGGAGAAAAGCTTGGAAAGTTTGGATTCTCCACCGACAACAAGAAAACTCCCCGTGAGATCAAGGCTGACATCGAAAAGAAAAAGGCAGAAAAGGAGGCTCGCGCAAAGGCGGCAGAGCAACCAAAAAAGAAGCCTCACAGAGGACAGGCTAACCCACCTATGCCAAAGCCGAAAAAGAGAGGTAAGCGCCCTTTTACAAAGGCTGAAAAGAGCAGCATCAGGAGGGGCAAATGAAAAAGGAAAATCAGATAAAAACAAAGGAGAGGGTTCTCTCGCTTATCGAGTCGGAGTTTGAGAGTGATGCGGCATTTGAGCGTGCTATGGGACTGCCCGAAAAAACTGTAAACAACTGGCGCCGTGACCGTTCTGCCTCCTATATGAAAATGCTTCCCGAGCTCTCCGAAAAATTCGGCGTTAATATAACCGAGCTTCTCAGCATACCACTCAGTGGTGACAGCTCCGAGCTTTCGGACGAGGAAATGCACCTTGTTCACCTATATAGAAAATCCCGTATTCTCCCTCAGGAAATGCGTACAGCTCTCCGCGAAACGCTGGAAACAACGATAAAGCTCTATATAGATTCCGCGAAGGCGATAAAAGCTAAAAAGAAATAGCGCATAAATATTTATATTTTTATTGACAAAGACAAATCAAAGTGATAAAATATACTAGTTAAACTAAATTTTTGAGGTAAATACAATGAAATGGACATCACTTAATGAACTCAGAGAGAAATATCTAGCTTTCTTCGAGCGTAAGGGTCACTTAAGACTCAAGAGCTTCTCTCTGATTCCCAACAACGATAAATCACTTCTTCTTATCAACTCGGGTATGGCACCAATGAAGAAGTTCTTTACTGGAGAGGTTGAGCCTCCCCGCAACAGAGTTTGCACCTGCCAGAAGTGCATCAGAACTCCCGACCTTGAGAGAGTTGGTCACACTGCTCGTCACGGCACATATTTCGAAATGCTCGGTAACTTCTCCTTTGGTGATTACTTTAAGGATGAGGCTATTGCTTGGGCGTGGGAGTTCCTTACAGGCGATCTTGAAATTCCTGCAGACCTTCTCTGGCCTTCTGTTTATGAGCAGGATGATGAGGCATACGCTATCTGGAGAGATAAGATCGGCGTTCCCGAGGCACATATTGTAAAGCTTGGCAAGGCAGATAACTTCTGGGAGCACGGTTCAGGTCCTTGCGGTCCCTGCTCTGAAATCTACTTTGACCGTGGCCTTAAGTGGGGCTGTGGTTCTCCTGATTGTAAGCCCGGCTGTGACTGCGATAGATTCATGGAAATCTGGAACAACGTATTCTCCCAGTTTAATAACGACGGTAAGGGTAACTACACCGAGCTTGCACAGAAAAACATTGACACAGGTATGGGTCTTGAGCGTCTTGCTTGCGTAATGCAGGGTGTTGGCAACCTCTTTGAGGTAGATACTGTTCGTGCGCTCCTTGATACCGTTTGCGAAATCGCAGGTAAGACCTACGGCGCTGATAAGGATAATGACGTTTCCATCCGTGTTATCACAGACCACGTAAGAAGCGCAACATTTATGATCTCTGACGGCGTTATTCCTTCAAACGAGGGTCGCGGCTACGTTCTTCGTAGAATTCTTCGTCGTGCTTGCCGTCACGGAAAGCTTCTTGGCATTTCCCACACATTCCTTGTTGGTCTTTCCAAGATCGTTATCTCCCAGAACGAGGGCGCATACCCCGAGCTTCGCGAAAAATATGATTATATCTTAAAGGTTATTGCTCTTGAGGAGGAGCGCTTCAATGCAACCATCGACTCCGGTCTTGGAATCCTCTCCGGTCTTATCGAATCTGCAAAGGCAGAGGGCAAAACAAGCCTTTCCGGCGCTGATACCTTTAAGCTTTACGATACATTCGGCTTCCCAATCGACCTTACCCGTGAGATTGCAGAGGAAGCTGGACTTTCTATCGACGAGGATGCTTTCAAGGCTCTTATGGACGAGCAGAAGCAGAGAGCAAGAGCGGCAAGAGGTAATATCTCCGGCTGGTCCGATTCCTCAAAATCACTTCTTGAAAATCTCCCTGAAACCGAGTTCCTTGGTTATACACAGGACGCTTGCAACGGTAAGGTTCTCTCCATCTTCGTAGGTGACGAGGCTGTTGACAGCGTTTCCGAGGGTGAATGTACTATCGTTACAGATAAAACCGTGTTCTATGGCGAGGGCGGCGGTCAGGTTGGTGATACAGGTGTTATTACCCTTGGTGAAACAAAGCTTGTCGTTCTTGATACAAAGAAAACAAACGGCATCTATCTCCACGAGTGCCAGGTAGAGAACGGATCTGTTAAGGTTGGCGACGTTGTAGAGCTTTATATTGATGCAGGCCGCCGTGCCGCTATCAGAGGCAACCATTCAGCTGCTCACCTTCTTCAGGCAGCTCTCCGTACAGTTCTTGGCAACCACGTTGAGCAGGCAGGCTCTTATGTAGATGAGCACAGAGTTCGCTTTGACTTCTCCCATCTTGCAGCAATGACAAAGGAAGAGATTGAAGCAGTTGAAATGCTCGTTAATACAGCTATCCTTAAGGCTGAAGGATGTGAAACTATCGTTACCGACCCCGAGAGCGCAAAGAAAATGGGCGCTATGGCTCTCTTCGGAGAGAAGTATGGCAAGGAGGTTAGAGTTGTTAAGATTGGCTCTACATCTACCGAGCTTTGCGGCGGTACACACGTTTCCAACACCGGATCTATCGGTCTTTTCAAGGTGATTTCCGAATCCTCTGTTGCAGCAGGCGTTAGAAGAATCGAGGGAACAACAGGTCTTGGCGTTCTTGCACTCCTTGCAGAAAAGGATGGTCTTATCCACGAGGCAGCAAGAGAGCTTAAATCTCCCAATCCTAATAATATTGCAAAGCGTGCAGCTGCTCTCCAGGGTGAGATCAAGGATATGAAGCGCGAGCTTGACAGCGCAAATTCCAAGCTTGCTGAAATCAAGACAGAGGCCCTTCTTTCCGGTCTTAAGACTGTTGGTAAGTTCCGTGTTGTAGCTGCAAAGCTTGATATGAGAGCTGATCAGGTTAGAGCTCTTGCAGACACTGTTAAGGCTAAGTATGATGACGGCGTTGCAGTATTTGCGGCAGTTGATGGTGGTAAGCTTAACTTTGTAGTATCTGCTGGTGCAGGTGCAGTTAAGGCCGGAGCACATGCAGGTAAGATTGCAGGTGCTGTTGCAGAAATCTGTGGCGGTAAGGGCGGCGGACGTCCCGATAGTGCTATGAGCGGTGGTAAGGAAATCTCGCGCGTTGAAGAAGCGCTCGCTCATGCAGAAAAGCTTCTTGCTGAAATTTAATTCAAAAAACATTATAAAATGTAAACTTATATTATCATTTGGCTGGGATTTCGGTGTATTTCGGAGTTTCAGCCAATTTGGTAAAACAAATCTTTTTTTGTAAAAGAGGAATTAAAAATGACCGTATATGAAAGATTTTTGAAGTATGTGTCCTATCCCACAACTTCTGATGAAAATAACGAAAATTGTCCCAGCACAGAGGGGCAGAGAGTTCTTGCAAACGTGCTTTGTCAGGAGCTTTTAGACCTTGGTCTTACAGATGCAAGAGTAGATGCACACGGCTATGTTTATGCCACTATTCCTGCCAACTGTGAGGGTATGCCATCTATTGGCTTTATTGCTCACATGGATACAGCATCCGATGCTCCGGGCGAAAATATAAAACCACAGATCGTTGAATACAAGGGCGGAGATATTCTCCTTAACGAGGCAGAGGGTATATACCTTAAACTCTCTGATTATCCTTATGTTGCCGAGCTTGCAGGTCAGCGCCTTATTGTTACCGACGGAACAACCCTTCTTGGTGCAGATGATAAGGCAGGCGTTGCAGAGATCGTATCAGCAGTTGAAAAGATAATGAACAGCGACATTAAGCACGGCAAGATTTGCATCGGCTTTACTCCCGACGAGGAAATTGGCAGAGGTGCAGATCTCTTTGATGTCTCTGGCTTTGGCGCAGATTATGCATATACCCTTGATGGAGGGGGACTCGGTGAGATCGAATATGAAAACTTTAATGCAGCATCTGCTGTTGTAAAGGTTCACGGCAGAGCTATCCACCCAGGATCTGCAAAGGACAAGATGGTTAACGCAGTTCGCATCAGCGCAGAGTTTGATGCTATGCTTTCTCCCGATGAAATTCCCGAAAAGACCGAAGGCTACGAGGGCTTCCACCATCTTCTTTCTCTTGAGGGCGAAACCGAGGAATCTGTTTCCAAGTACATCATCCGCGACCACTCAAAGGAAAAGTTCAACGCTATCAAGGCAGAGTTCGAAGCAGTAGCAAAGGCTCTTAACGAAAAGTATGGTGAGGGCACAGTTGAGCTTGTTCTTCGTGATTCTTATTATAATATGAAGGAGGTTCTCCTTGACAAGATGTTTGTTGTAGAGAGAGCCACAAAGGCTATGGAGCGTCTTGGTATGACTCCCGTTGCAGTTCCTATCCGTGGTGGTACAGACGGCGCCAGACTTTCATTTATGGGACTTCCTTGCCCAAACCTTCCCACAGGAGGTGGAAATTACCACTCCAGATACGAGTATGTTTCTATTGACGCTATGGAAAAGTGCGTTGACCTTATTATTGAAATTGTAAAGGGTTAAAACCGCAAAGCTTTCCGGCATTATAATTAACTTTTTAAGGGTGAGAAATCACCCTTTTTTCTTTTTAAAAATCATACAAGATATTAAATATTTTTGGGCTATATATTAAGGATTTAATTAACATATGGATGATAATTTACAAAATATAGTTGACAGATGAATAATAAGTCAAATTAATTTAAGAAAACTTTAAAAAAACTTAAAAAAGCCTTGACAAAAGCCTAAAAAAGAGTTATAATCCTATCTACGTGTTCAACAAAATACGAAAAATGTCAAAACAAGAAAAATCAGGAGGTATTTTGACGTGGAAGAAAATAACGTTTTTGTAAAACCAAAACAGACAAGAAAATGGTATTTCAGACTTTTGAAATTTTTGATGAAGTGTAAATATAAAGAGCCCACATACGTATTCCTCGGCGAAACTGTTGAGAATGGTGCCGTTATCCTTAGTAACCATGAGGGAACAGATGCTCCAATGTCTCTTGAGATATATCTTAACCGTCCCTTGAGAATGTGGGGCGCATCAGAGATGAACAGCGGTCTTTGCGAGCTTTATAAATATCAGACAAAGATATATTATCACGAAAAGAAGCATTGGAATCTTCACCTCGCTCGTCTTTTCTGCTTGCTTGCAAGCCCTCTTACATATTTGTTCTACAGCGGACTTGAGCTTATCTCAACCTATCATGACGCAAGATTTGTAAAGACCATCAGAGATAGCATGAGAGCCCTTGAGGACGGCGATAACGTTGTTATTTTCCCCGAGGTTTCTGATAACGGCTATCTTGCAGAGCTTGAGGCATTCCATGGTGGATTTGCTACCTTTGCTGATATGAGCCTTCATAAGGGACATGACGTAAAGGTGTTTGTTTCCTACTTCAGAAAGAGAGATCTGCTCTACATTGTTGATGCACCCGTTATGTATTCCGAGCTTTGGGAGAAGTTTGAGGGTGATAAGGAAAAGATTTCCCGCTACCTTTGCGACAGATGCAACGAGCTTGGTAAGATGGAGTTTGATGCAGAGGATCTTGCAAAGAGAAGAGAATATCAGCAGCAAAACAACATAACTACACAGAAAGTATAATACGATTTAAATAAATAAAATATCTAAAATCTCTTGACATAAATATTTTTATATGATATAATGTTACGAATTATTTAATGACAAGGAGAAAAAAGATGATTTTGTTCCCTAATGCTACTGTTTTTGCAGAAAATTCTGTAAGAAAATGTGATATGCAGTTTGATGGGGCATCTCTTTCCGTTTTTGAGGGTGACTTGACCTCTCTTTCTCGTTTTTCTTCTGTTGTTCCAAATGTTAATATTTTTCCCGGTTTTCTCGATGTTCACGTTCATTTGAGAGAGCCGGGTTTTTCTTATAAAGAGACCATATTAACAGGAACACGTGCATCTGCGAGAGGGGGTTATACCTCTGTTTGTACTATGCCAAACCTTAATCCCGTACCCGATTCTGTGGCAAATCTTAAGGAGCAGCTGGACATAATAAATAGAGATGCGTGTATCTCCGTTTACCCCTATGGAGCTATTACCGTTGGCGAGAGTGGCGAGATGCTTTCTGATATGGAGGGGATGGCTGATAAGGTTGCAGGCTTTTCTGATGACGGCAGAGGTGTACAGTCCGATGAGATGATGCGAGAGGCTATGACCCTTGCAAAAAAGCTAGACAAAATCATTGTTGCCCATTGCGAAGACAACTCGCTCCTGAAGGGTGGATATATCCACGACGGAGAGTATGCAAAAAAACACGGACACAGAGGAATTTGCTCCGAGAGCGAGTGGGGACAGATAGAGCGTGATCTTAAGCTGGTTGAAGAAATTGGTTGTGCCTATCATATATGCCATGTTTCTACTAAAGAGAGTGTGGATCTTATTCGCAAAGCAAAAGCGAGAGGCGTTAATGTAACGGCGGAAACTGCGCCACATTACATTCTCCTTGACGATACTTATATGCAGGAGGACGGACGCTTTAAGATGAATCCTCCCCTTCGCTCCCCCGAGGATAGAGAGGCAATGCTCAGAGGTGTTCTTGACGGTACGATTGATATGATTGCTACCGACCACGCGCCCCACAGCGCCGAGGAAAAATCTCGTGGTCTTGAAAAAAGCGCTATGGGAGTTGTTGGTATTGAATGTGCGTTCCCATTGCTTTACACAAATCTTGTTAAAACAGGAATTATGACTATGGAAAGGCTGATGGAGCTTATGGTCTATAATCCCAGGGCGCGCTTTGGTATAAAGGATGAAGGAAGCTTTACAGTTTTTGCCCTTGATAAGGAATACGAGATTATGGCAGAGGACTTTATCTCAAAGGGTAAAAGCACCCCCTTCCTTGGCGAGAGGGTTTGTGGTGAATGCCTCCTGACGGTTTCAAATGGCAAGGTTGCCTACAAGAGCGACAAGATATAATAGTTGATAAAAATAGTGAGATATAAAGGAAAAGAAAGATGGCAAAGAGAAGTGATATTAAAAGAATTCTGATTATTGGATCAGGCCCTATAGTTATCGGTCAGGCGGCAGAGTTTGGCTATGCAGGCACACAGGCGTGCCTTTCCCTTAAGGAAGAGGGATATGAGGTTATTTTGGTTAACTCCAACCCTGCAACCATTATGACCGACACAAGCATTGCAGACAAGGTGTATATGGAGCCCCTGACTCTTGAGTATATTGCTAAAATCATTAGATACGAGCGCCCTGATGCAATTCTTCCCGGCATCGGAGGACAGACTGGTCTTAATATGGCTATGCTTCTTGAAAAGAAGGGGATTTTACGCGAGTGTGGCGTTAAGCTTCTCGGAACATCGTCAGAGTCTATCGAAAGGGCAGAGGATAGAGAGCTCTTTAAAGAACTTTGCCAGAGCGTTGGTGAGCCTGTTATTCCCTCCGAGATTGCCGAAACTGTAGATGAGGCTGTTGCTGCCGCAGAGCGCATAGGATACCCTGTAGTTCTTCGTCCTGCATTTACTCTTGGTGGCACAGGTGGTGGCTTTGCTTATAACACCGATGAGGCAATAGAAATTGCAAAGAGCGCACTTACAGCCTCTCCCGTTAACCAGGTTCTTGTTGAGCGCAGCGTTAAGGGCTTTAAGGAAATTGAGTTTGAGGTTATGCGCGACGGACAGGATAATGCCATCACAATTTGTGGTATGGAAAACATCGACCCTGTTGGCGTTCACACAGGTGACAGTATGGTTGTTGCCCCTATTCTCACACTTTCAAAAGAAGATGAAAAAATGCTCAACGATTCTGCTATCAAGCTTATCAGAGAGCTTAAAATAGAGGGTGGATGTAACGTTCAGTTTGCAAAACACCCCGAAACATCCGAATATTACCTCATTGAGGTTAACCCAAGAGTTTCAAGAAGCTCTGCACTTGCGTCAAAGGCGTCGGGCTTCCCAATAGCAAAGGTAACTGCTAAAATCGCCGTTGGTATGACCCTTGATGAGATTGAGGTTTCGGGTGCTCCTGCTTCTCGTGAGCCACGCCTTGATTACATTGTTGCAAAGCTTCCGAGATTCCCATTTGATAAATTTACATCGGTTCCCAACAAGCTCGGAACACAGATGAAGGCTACCGGTGAGGTTATGGGCATCGGTTCAAATCTTGAGGAGGCAATTCTTAAATCAGTACGTTCTCTCGAGATAGGCGTTTGTCACCTTTACATGGCTAAGTTTGACACTATGCCAACAGATGCTATTCTCGATTATATAAAGGATTTTCGCGATGATAATGCTTTTGCTATTATGGAGCTTCTTCGCCGCGGTGAATCTGTTGAAAAAATCCATACTATAACAAAGATTACCTCCTACTTCCTTGAGTCCTTCAAAAAAATTGCGGATATGGAAGTGGAGATTCAGAAAAACGGCAGAAGCAAAGAAACTCTCGCCGCTGCAAAGAAAATGGGATTTTCGGATAAATATATTGCAAAGCTTCTTGGTGTAAGCGAGCTTGAGGTGTCAGACCTTCGTCACCAGCTTTCCGTAACTCCCAATTTCCGTATGGTTGACACAGCCCACGCGGGCGCATATATTCCATATTTCTATTCTTCCTACACGGGTGAAAATCAGTCCCGCATCGAGGATAGAAAGAAGATTGTAGTTCTTGGCGCAGGTCCTATCCGTATCGGTCAGGGTGTTGAGTTTGACTATTCCACAGTTCACGCTGTAAATACAATCAGATCCTGCGGCTATGAGGCTATCATCATTAATAACAACCCCGAAACTGTTTCTACAGATTATACTACAGCAGACAAGCTCTACTTTGAGCCTCTTACAACAGAGGACGTAATGAACGTTATTGAGCTTGAAAAGCCCCTTGGAGTTATCGCTTCTCTCGGTGGTCAGACTGCTATTAACCTTGCCGAGCCACTCTCAAAGAGAGGTGTTAAGATCATCGGTACAGATACAGCTGCTATCGACAGAGCAGAAAACAGAGATTCCTTTGAGAAGATTCTTTCTAGCCTCGGTATTCCTCAGCCAAAGGGACAGGCTGTTACAAAAATTGAAGATGGCGTTAGAGTTGCCGCAGAGGTTGGCTATCCCGTTCTTGTGCGTCCCAGCTTCGTTCTCGGTGGCAGAGCAATGCAGCTTGTTGGAAACGAAAATCAGCTTCGCAGATACCTCCGTGAGGCAGTTGAAATAGACGAGGATCGCCCTGTGCTTGTTGGCCATTACATTCAGGGTAAAGAGGTTGAGGTTGACGCCATCTGTGACGGACGCGATGTTTTTGTTGCAGGTATTATGGAGCTTGTTGAAAGAACAGGCGTTCACTCGGGTGACAGTATTTCGGTTTATCCCGCCTACTCAATTTCCGACAAGGTAAAGGGCAAAATTCTTACTTATACAAAGAAGCTCGGTATTGAAATCGGCATTATCGGTCTTTTCAACATTCAGTTCATCGTTGATGAGCACGACGACGTTTATATTATTGAGGTTAACCCTCGTTCTTCAAGAACAGTACCATTCCTTTCTAAGTCAACGGGATACTCACTCGCCGATATTGCAACAGAGGTCATCCTTGGCAGATCTCTTAAAGAGCAGGGAATATTTGACCTTTATCCCGAGGAAAAGAAGAGATGGTATTGTAAGGTTCCTGTATTCTCATTTACCAAAATTCACGGCGTTGATGCATACCTTTCTCCCGAGATGAAATCTACAGGTGAGGCAATCGGTTATGATGACGACCTTTACAGAGCGTTCTACAAGGCACTTCAGGCTTCGGGTATGACCGTACAGAACTACGGAACTATTCTTGTTACCATTGCTGATAAGGACAAGGATGAGGCACTTCCTCTTATAAGAAGATTCTATAACCTCGGCTTCAACATTGAGGCAACAGCCGGTACAGCAAGATTCTTGAAGGATCACGGCATCAGAACCCGAGTTAAGGGCAAAATCTCTGATGGCTCAAACGACATTCCAAGCGCCATTAAAGCAGGTCACCTCGCATACGTTATTAACACAAGCGATGTTTCATCAAACGACCAGCAGATGGACGGCCACGAGATAAGAAGACTTGCAGTTGAAACCAACACAACTATGTTCACATCTCTTGATACGGTTCGAGTTCTTCTTGATGTTTTAGAGGATATTACGATAACAATTTCAACTATTAACGCTTAATTGAAAGAGAAAAAATGAAAGACGTAAAATTGAAGTTAATTAAGCAAACTGAAATCGCAGAGGACACCTTTGAGGCGGTTCTCCAGGGTGATGTTTCGGACATCACCGCCCCTGGGCAGTTTGTAAATATAAAGCTTGACGGCTTTTTCCTTCGCCGTCCTATTTCCGTGTGCGATGTTAGTGATGATTCTGTCACCATTATCTACAAGGTAGTTGGAGCGGGAACAAAAAAGATGTCCGAATCTCCCATTGGTACAGAGTGGCTGACCCTCACAGGGCTTGGCAATGGATATGACACAACAATGTCGGGTGATCGTCCTTTGCTGATTGGTGGTGGTGCAGGAGTTCCACCTATGTATCTCCTTGCTAAAAAGCTTATTGCCGAGGGCAAGCATCCTTCCGTGATTTTAGGATTCGGAACTAAAAACCAGGTATTTTATAAAGAAGAGTTTACAAAACTCGGGCTTTCTGTTGCTATTACAACAAATGATGGTAGCGAGGGAACACATGGATTTGTTACCGACGAGATGGATAGCTTCGACTACACATACTTCTATACTTGCGGCCCCGAGCCAATGCTTAAGGCTGTTTACAACAAGTCAAAGACCTCGGGTCAGTTTAGCTTTGAGGAAAGAATGGGCTGTGGATTTGGTGCTTGTATGGGCTGTACCTGTGAAACAAAATATGGCAACAAACGAATCTGCCGTGACGGCCCTGTGCTGGTAAAGGAGGAGATAATATGGTAAACACAAAGGTGAATCTCTGTGGCATTGAGATAGATAATCCAATAATTCCTGCCAGCGGAACTTATGGCTTTGGCTATGAATTTGCCGAGCTTTATGACATCAATATCCTTGGTACTCTCTCCTTTAAGGGTACGACCTTGAATCCTCGTTTTGGAAACCCAACTCCCAGAATTGCTGAGTGCGAGGGTGGAATGCTTAATGCTGTTGGTCTTCAAAATCCGGGTGTTGACAAGGTGTTATCAGAGGAACTTCCAAAGCTTCGCGCGGTATTTAACAAAAAGGTTATGGCAAATGTTTCAGGCTTCTCCCTTCACGAGTACTGCGAAACTGTGCGCCGACTTGAGGCAGATGACTCTATCGGCTGGTATGAGATAAACATTTCTTGCCCCAATGTTCACGGTGGTGGAATGAGCTTTGGCACTAGCCCTGAGGCGGCAGGTGAAGTAACCCGCGAACTTCGCAAGATTACCAAAAAGCCGCTTATCATAAAACTTTCTCCAAACGTAACAGACATCGTTGCTATTGCAAAGGCTTGTGAGGAAAACGGCGCAGACGGCATCAGCCTTATTAACACTCTTCTCGGTATGAGAATTGACTTAAAAAAGAAAAAGCCCCTCTTGGCAAACAAAACAGGTGGTCTTTCCGGCCCTGCAATCAAGCCTGTGGCAATTCGTATGGTGTATCAGGTTTACGAGGCAGTAAATATTCCAATCGTTGGTATGGGTGGCGTGGAAACAGCCGAGGACGTTATTGAATTTATGCTTGCAGGTGCAACTGCAGTTGAGGTTGGTGCAGCCAATCTTGTTGATCCTATGGCGGCAAAGAAGATCATTGAGGATCTGCCAAGGGTTATGAAAAAATATGGAATTGAAAATTTGACAGATATAATAGGAGGTGCTCATTGATGGAGCGTGACGTAATTATAGCTTGTGACTTCGCAAGCGCAGAGGAAACCTTTAAGTTCCTTGATAAATTTGAGGGCAAGAAGCCCTTTGTAAAAATCGGTATGGAGCTTTATTATGCCGAGGGCCCAAGCATCGTTCGTGAGATCAAGGCAAGAGGACACAAGATATTCCTTGACCTCAAGCTTCACGATATTCCAAACACAGTAAAGAAGGCTATGGCTGTTCTCTCACGTCTCGACGTTGATATGTGTAACCTTCACGCGGCAGGTACTGTAAATATGATGAAGGCGGCTCTCGAGGGACTTACAAGACCTGATGGAACAAGACCTCTCCTTATTGCCGTAACACAGCTTACCTCCACATCCGAGGAAACTATGAAGAGCGACCTCCTTATTGATAAGCCCCTTGACGAGGTTGTTATGCACTACGCCTCTTGTGCAAAGGAAGCAGGACTTGATGGTATCGTTTGCTCCCCAAGAGAGGCAGGAAAGGTGCACGAGAGATGCGGTAATGATTTTATAACTGTAACTCCCGGCGTTAGATTTGCAGATGGTGACATTGGCGACCAGGTAAGAGTTATGACCCCTGCTGAGGCAAAGAAGATTGGCTCTGACTTTATCGTTGTAGGAAGACCAATCACAGCGGCGGCAGATCCTGTGGCAGCTTACGAGAGATGCCTTGAAGAATTTGTGTAAAATGTATAATTACAATAAAATGTAAATAATTATTCTCAAAACATAGACTTTTGAGTAAAAGGAGATAAAAATGACAGACAGACAGAAACTTATAGCAAGTGATTTGCTTTCCATAAAGGCAGTATTTTTCCGTCCTGATGAGCCCTTTACCTGGGCAAGCGGAATCAAGAGCCCTATTTATTGTGACAATAGACTTACACTTACAGCTCCTACAGTTAGAAACCACGTAGAAAACGGACTTGCAGAGCTTATTAAGGAAAATTACCCCGAGGCAGAGGTGCTTATGGGAACTTCTACTGCAGGCATTGCTCACGCGGCGATTACAGCCCACCTTCTTGATATGCCAATGGGATATGTTCGCTCCGGCGCAAAGGATCACGGCAGACAGAATCAGATTGAAGGACGCCTTGAGGCAGGACAAAAGGTAGTTGTTGTTGAGGATCTTATTTCCACAGGTGGCTCTGTAATTGAGGTTGTAAACGTGCTTCGCGAGGCAGGTGCCGAGGTTCTCGGTATTGTTTCAATCTTCACCTATGGAATGAAAAAGGGCATCGAGCGCCTTGCGGCAGCTGATGTTAAAAACGTTAGCCTTACTGATTTTGACTGCGTAGCAGCTGTTGCGGCAGAGTCCGGCTACGTAAAGGAATCCGATATTGCAAGACTCATTGCTTTCAGAAACAACCCCTCTGACGAAAGCTGGATCAAGGCATAAATATAACACACATTTACTTACCTTTCCTATAGTTGATAGCGCAAAAAGGAGTGTACCAAAATGAGAAATTTAATAAATATTCTTGATTTTAGTGTAGAGGAAATTGACGAGCTTTGCTCTCTGGCAACCGATATTTATAATAATCCCGATAACTATAAGGATGCCTGCCGCGGCAAGATTCTTGGCTCTCTTTTCTTTGAGCCATCAACAAGAACACGCCTGTCCTTTACCTCTGCAATGATGGGGCTTGGTGGCAATGTTCTTGGCTTTTCCCAGGCGGGCAACTCATCTATTGCAAAGGGCGAAACCCTTTCGGATACCATAAGAATGGTGGATGCTTACTCGGATATTATTGTTATGCGCCATCCAAAGGAGGGGGCTCCCATCGTTGCATCAAAGGTGGCAAAGGTTCCAATTATCAATGCAGGTGATGGTGGACATTTTCATCCAACTCAAACTCTTACAGACCTGCTGACAATCAAGCATAAAAAGGGCAGATTTGATAACCTTACCATTGGCGTTTGCGGCGACCTTAAGTATGGCAGAACCGTTCACTCTCTCATATCCGCTATGGTGCGTTATCCTGGCGTTCGCTTTGTTCTCATTTCTCCCGATGAGCTTGCTCTCCCCGATTATATCAAGGACGAATTTCTTTATCCTTATGGCATAGAGTTTGCCGAGACCGATAATCTCGAGGCTGCAATTCCTTCTCTTGATATTCTTTATATGACCAGAATTCAGGCAGAGCGCTTTGAATTAAAGGAACAGTATGAAAGACTGAAAAATTCATATATTCTTACAAAAAGTAAACTATACTATGCAAAACCCGATCTTTCTATCCTCCATCCCCTGCCAAGAGTAAATGAGATCAACGTTGATGTTGATGATGACGAGCGTGCTCATTACTTTGACCAGGCGGAGTTTGGTAGATACATAAGAATGGCTCTTATAATGAAGCTTCTTGAAACAAAGGGTGTTGACGACCGTCGCCTTGAGGGGGAGGAAAACGAAAGGCTTGTTTGTGAAAATACCCATTGCATAAGCCGTACCGAGCGTGGTATAAAGTGCCTCTTTGATGGTGACAGATGTATCTATTGCGACCAAAGAGCGACTCAAAAATAAAAATAAAAAGAGAGCGAAAAACGCTCTCTTTTTTAAACGGCACACAATGTGTTTTTATAAGAAAAAGGACGGTTATCCCGTCCTTTTTTAACTGTTATTTTATTAAATGTTTATCTTGTTTTCAATACCGTAAAGCTCAAGCTTCATTTGCTTTTGGTGCTCAACGGCTTCTCTCATACGCTGGATTTCTTCGGCAGAGAAGCGATCAAGGTCGCCCTCCTTAAGCTTATCCTTGTACATGGCATCCATGGTGAGAGCAAAGTAAATATCTTCTGCTATAGTATGGTTATCTCTTTCGCAAACAACGATATTTGAGTTGCCGAGAAGAAGCTCCTCAACGGCTAAAACGCCAAGGCGAGATGCAAGAACTCTGTCACGAAGGCTGGGATTACCACCACGAACAATGTGTGCAAGTCTTGCGAATCTTGCTTCAACACCGGTGGTGCTTTCTATCTTTTCTGTAAGGGCAGGGCCATAAGCTGCTCCAACCCCCTCGGAAACGATAATGATAAAGTTTCTCTTGCCTATATCGCGACCTGCCTTTATCTTTTTGCAGATGGAGTTATCATCGTTTGGAAATTCGGGAACAACTACTGCGGTAGCACCTGATGCAATACCTGTGTTAAGTGCGATGTCGCCACAGCCTCTACCCATTACCTCAACAACATTGCATCTTGCGTGAGATTCGCAGGTATCACGAAGCTTATCAATAAGGTCAACAACGGTGTTCATAGCTGTGTCGTAGCCGATGGTATTATCTGTTGATGCGATGTCATTGTCGATCGTAGCAGGAATGCCTACACAGGGAATGCCCAAATCTGTAAGCTTCATTGCGCCTCTGAATG
Organism: Eubacteriales bacterium; assembly: GCA_045612865.1. GTDB lineage: Bacteria > Bacillota > Clostridia > Oscillospirales > CAG-272 > UBA1740. The sequence goes on along the minus strand of JAZKZW010000085.1, from coordinate 3,400 downwards.
TGCCGTCGCCACCAATGCAAATAAGACCTTCAATGCCAAACTTGTGGCAATTTTCAACAGCCTTTGCAAGGCCCTCAGGTGTTTTCATTTCAGGGCAACGGTCGGAGTATAGGATCGTTCCACCCTTGTTTATTATATTAGAAACATCGCGGACTGCAAATGGGTGAACATCACCTGAAATAAGTCCTGAGTAACCGCGATAAACTGCCATTACTTCAACTCCGCGGCGTACTGCTGTACGAACAACGGCTCTGATCGCAGCATTCATACCCGGTGCATCACCGCCAGAGGTAAGAACGCCTATTCTTTTTATATTCATAACGTCTCCGTTCTTGAAAGTTCTATTAGGTTTTTTGACCGAGCACTTGGATGTAAATTTTACATAGTCAAAAAATCAACGCATATATTGTATCATTTTTTTTCTGATTTGACAATCCCTAAATTGGGATTTTTTTGCAAAATGTTTTAAAAAATGCAAAAAAGTTAGTAAAAATGCAATATATTTTCCTTAAATTGCCAAAGAAACATTGACAAACCTGTGAAAAGATGTTATAATTTTGGTTGAATATCTATATTTTTCAAAAGAAACGCAAAAAATAATATAAAATCATGAAAAACACGAGGAGGAAATATGGAGATAGCATTAATAGCAGATGACAACAAAAAAGAGTTAATGGCGCAGTTTTGTATCGCATATTCCGGCATCCTCGGTAAGCATCATCTTTTCGCAACTCAGGCTACAGGAAACTACATTTCTGACGCATCAGGCCTTGAGATAGAAACCTTCTTAAACGGATCTATGGGCGGCAAGGAGCAGATTGCTTCAAGAGTTTCCTTCAATGAGATAGATATCGTTTTTTACTTCAGAAGCACCAGCGAGGAGAGAGTAGCTACAGAGGACGAGATTAGCTTGCTTAGACTTTGCGATATGTATAACGTACCTGTTGCGACTAATATTGCTACAGCAGAGGTGCTTGTTACCGCTATTGAAAGCGGCGCTCTTAACTGGAGAGAGCTTATTAATCCCAGAAGTGAATACAATCTTCGCAAGAGAGGATATTAATTTTTTTCCGAGTATGTGTGATCAGAGGCTCGGCTGATATTTATTGGCATTTTAGAGGGGCTGTCAAATTACGGACAGCTCCCATTTTATTTTGGGAGGCTCATTTTGAGTAAGAATTATGATGTTGAGATAAAGGTACTGTCGGCTATCAACTCTATGGACGAGGGTAGCGAGGCAGAGAACAACGAGAGCACCTATAAAGGCTCTCTCATAAACGACGGAGAGGGAAGACTTACTCTCTCTTACAGCGAGAAGACCGATGGTGGACTGATGACAACGGAGATCCACGTCAGAGATACCAGAGTGGTGGTAAAGCGCCGTGGCGCCATCGTTTCGGACATGGTCTTTTCAGAGGGAAGAAAGAACACATCGGTTTATTCTATTCCTCCACACTCTTTTGATATGACGGTAGAGTGTCACAGCCTGAATATACAGGTGTCTGACAGTGAGGGCAGAATTGACCTGCTTTACAATATGGAGGTCGGCGGAGATGCGCGCTCTGCAAGAATGAGGATAACATGGAGCTTAGTATAAACGATTATAAGGCAAAGCTTAAGGCCGATGTAGGTGGAGTTTACGTTTTTGCCGGCGAAGAGGATTACCTGAAAAGATATTATCTTGGCGAGCTTCGTAAGGTTTGCCTTTCTGATGAGAGCTTTGCAGTTTTCAATCACGCCGTTTTTGATGGCAGAGATGTGGATTTTGCCGCTATTGGTGATGCCATAAAATCTCCCCCAATGATGAGCGAATATAAGCTTATAGAGTGGCACCACGTGGATTTCACATCTATGAACGACAAGGAGTTTGATCTGTTTTTCAAGATGTGCGAGGAGGTAAAGGAGTATTCTTATGCGGTGGTAGCATTTATCACTACCCAGGACGGATTTGAGTCTGTCTCGAAGAAAAGAAAGGTCTCCAACCAAACAAAGGTGAGAGATCAGGTCAACTTCCTTTTCTTCGATAAATCCACAGATAATCAGCTTTATTCCTGGCTGAAAAAGCATTTTGAGGCTAACGGCGTCAGCGTTACTTTAGATACCCTCAAGGAGCTGCTTTTCCATTCGGGCAGAAGCATGGACGTGCTGGAAAAAGAGGTAAAGAAGATTTCATATATGGTCCTCGCCAGAGGTGGAAATTTGGCAAGACCGGAGGATGTATGGGAGGTTGCTTCATCCACCCCCGAATGTGATACCTTTGCTTTTTCAAACGCCATCAACGAGCGAAATCGCGCTCTTGCCTTCTCAGCCCTAGAGGAAATGAAATTTAAGAGGGTTGATCCAAACATAATCTTTTCTATGATGTCAAGGAGCTTTTCTGACCTTTTACAGGTGTCGCTGCTTGTTTCCGAGGGCGGCGGACAAAGGGATATTGAAGAAAAGCTTGGTATAAATAAATATCGCGCACCTCATCTTTTAGGCGCAGCAAAACGCTATGGAACAGAAAAGCTATCCGAAATAATGGGCGAGCTTGCCCGCGTTGATGCGGCATCTAAATTTGGTGGTATTACAGGATATACTGCAATAGAGCTTTTTGTTTCTATCCATCTATAAAAGCGCAAAAAGTAAACTGTTATTAACAAAAAACGAGAAAAACATCAAATATTGCTAAAAGCTTTGATGTACAAAAGAGAGAATATCTATATGAGCAAAATCTTTGTACCGGAAAATTACAGGTCCCCTCTCGGACTTTACAAGACCCAAAAAGCAATATCATTTATAAAGCAGACATTCCAGCGCCTGCTCTCCGAGCGTCTTCTTTTGCTTCGAGTTTCAGCCCCTCTTTTTGTGGCATCGGGCTCGGGACTTAATGACGACCTTAACGGCTATGAGCGCCCTGTAAGCTTTGATATTCCCGACGCATCGGCAGACGGACAGGTGGTTCATTCCTTGGCTAAATGGAAGAGAATGGCACTTGCAGAATACGGCTTTCCTACCTACGGCGGACTCTATACTGATATGAACGCTATCCGTCGCGATGAGGAGCTTGATAACCTGCATTCGGTTTACGTTGACCAGTGGGACTGGGAGAGAATCATTACAAAATACGATAGAAATATAGAATACTTAAAGGGCATTGTACGCGATATTGTAGGTGTTATTTATGAAACCAGCGAGGCGCTTAAATTGGAGTTCCCGGAGCTTTCGTCGAGCATTTGTCCTGCTGTTAGTTTCATTACATCAGAGGAGCTTTTACAGCTTTATCCCGACCTTACTCCTGAGGAAAGAGAGTATCGCTACACAAAGGAGCATAAGACAGTTTTTGTTATGCAGATAGGCGGCAAGCTTTCTGACGGTAAGCCCCACGGTGGCAGAGCTCCCGACTATGATGACTGGTCGC